>JAZRFC010000001.1:0-7555 GCA_045661145.1 Clostridia bacterium
AATATTCAAAAATTTATGAATTTTTATGCAAAAAGGCTTGCATAATTATACATTTAGTGTTATACTGATTTCAATGAAAGAATGAAATCAAAAAAGGAGATAATTATTATGGAAAAAAAGGATATTAAAAAAGTAGTTCTGGCCTATTCCGGCGGACTTGACACATCTATTATTATTCCGTGGCTTAAGGAAAATTACAACAACTGTGAAGTTATTGCAGTTGCAGGTAATGTAGGACAGAATGATGAGCTTGACGGACTTGAGGAAAAGGCTATAAAGACAGGTGCTTCCAAGCTTTATGTACTTGACCTTACTGATGAATATGTAGATGATTTCATCATCCCCACAATGAAGGCAGGCGCAGTTTATGAGGAATATCTCCTCGGAACAAGCCATGCACGTCCCTGTATTGCAAAGGGCCTTGCTGAAATTGCAATCAAGGAAAATGCAGATGCAGTATGCCACGGTTGTACAGGTAAGGGTAATGACCAGGTTCGTTTTGAGCTTGCTCTTAAGCACTTCCTTCCCGGAATGCCCATCATCGCACCCTGGAGAATCTGGGACATTAAGTCCCGTGAAGAGGAAATCGAATATGCTGAAGCACACAACGTACCTCTTAAGATAAACCGTGAAACAAACTACTCCAAGGATAAGAACCTCTGGCACCTCAGCCACGAAGGTCTTGACCTTGAAGATACAGGTAATGAGCCACAGTATGAGAAGCCCGGTTTCCTTGAAATGGGTGTATCTCCCATTATGGCTCCCGACGAACCTACATATATTACAATTGATTTTGAAAAAGGTGTTCCCGTAGCATTCAACGACAAGAAAATGAGCGCAAAGGAAATCATCCTTGCCCTCAACGAAGTTGGCGGAAAGAACGGTATCGGTCTTCTTGACATCGTTGAAAACCGTCTTGTAGGTATGAAGTGCCGTGGCGTATACGAAACTCCCGGCGGTGCAATCCTTTACAAGGCACACAGCGTACTTGAATCAATCTGCCTTGACAAGATGACTCTTCACGAAAAACAGAAGCTTTCCATTACTTTTGCAGAGCTTGTTTATAACGGTCAGTGGTTTACACCTCTTCGCGAGGCTCTCAGCGCATTCGTTGACAAGACTCAGGAAAAGGTTACAGGTAAGGTAAGACTTAAGCTCTACAAAGGTAATATGATTAATGCAGGTGTATGGAGCGATTACACTCTTTACTCTGAAGAAATTGCAACATTCGGTGAAAGCGACTACAACCAGAAAGATGCTGAAGGATTCATCAATCTGTTTGGTCTTCCTGTTACTGTTCAGGCAATGGTTGATGCAAAGAATAAGAATAAATAAGTAACAAATTTAAAATGTAGGGGTTGATGTAAACATCCGCCCCTACAATTTTACATTTTTAATGAGGTGTTTTAATGGATAAAATGTGGGCAGGGCGTTTTTCAAAAGCCCTCGATAAAGAAGCGGACGATTTCAACTCTTCCATACATTTTGACTGCAAGATGTACAGGCAGGATATTGAAGGCTCCATTGCACACGCCACAATGCTTGCGGCTTGCAATATTATATCACAAAGCGACTGTGACACCATCATAAAAGGTCTTAAAGAAATTCTTTCCGACCTTAATGACGGCAAGCTTCAGTTTGATTTTGATGCGGAAGATATACATATGTTTGTTGAGGCAGAGCTTACCAAGAGAATCGGTGACGTGGGTAAAAGATTACACACAGCACGCAGCCGTAATGACCAGGTAGCTCTCGATATCCGTCTTTTTATGCGTGACGAGGCACAGGAAATTATTGCACTTATAAAGAAGCTTCTCGGTGCTATTTTAGTGCAGGCAGAAGCAAACAAGGAAACAATACTTCCCGGATATACTCATCTTCAGCGTGCACAACCAATTATGTTTGCACATCACCTTTGCGCATATGCAATGATGTTTATACGAGATATGGGAAGAATTGAGGATGCGGTAAAAAGAATGAACTTCTCTCCCCTTGGCTCTTGTGCATTGGCAGGAACGACCTATGAAACTGACCGTGAAATGACGGCGAAGCTTCTCGGCTTTGACGGAATTACATTAAACAGTATTGATGGTGTTTCGGACCGTGATTTCTGTGTTGAGCTTATGAGTGCTTTTGCTCTTATTATGACGCACCTTTCCCGTTTTGCGGAGGAAGTAATTCTGTGGTCATCCTGGGAATTCAAATTCGTTGAGCTTGACGATTCATATACAACGGGTTCATCCATTATGCCCCAGAAGAAAAACCCCGATATGGCGGAGCTTGTTCGTGGTAAGACAGGCAGAGTGTACGGCGACCTTATGGCAATGCTCACAATCTTAAAGGGTATTCCCCTTGCATACAATAAGGATATGCAGGAGGATAAAGAAGCAATATTCGACAGTAGTGAAACTGTTAAGAAATGTCTTAGTGTATTTGCTCCTATGATTGAAACAATGTCCGTAAGAAAGGACAAGATGTATGCCGCTGCAGGTGAGGGATTTATAAACGCAACAGACCTTGCCGATTACCTTGTTAAGAAAGGTCAGCCTTTCCGCAGTGCATACAAAACAGTCGGTCAGATTGTAGGAAAATGCGTTGCCGAGGGTAAAACTCTTGAGACACTTACTCTTCCCGAATACAAAGAGTTTGACACTCTTTTTGAAGAAGATTTGTACTGTGAAATCGACCTCAAGAACTGTGCCGAAAAGCGTATTTCCGCAGGAGGCACATCAGTAGCATCAATAGAAACACAGATTGAATATATGAAGAAGTTTGCATAAACCGGCTGACAATGTCAGCCTTTCGCAACGAAAAGTTTCTTTCGAAAATGTTTCGTTGCGAGTAAAGGGCTTTCGCTCGCGCGGCACTCACCGTGCCAGCCCTTGCAAGGTGTTAAAATCGAGGTACACGCCCCCGATTTTAACGGATTTCATGTTAAGGGAGTACCCTTAACAATCCCCTACAGTAAAATTAAAATAGCTATATTAATAAAAGTTTCTATGTAGCAAAAGAGTCAGGTTTAAACCTGACTCTTTTATTATAATCCTACTTATTAAAATTGCAGAATATCATTACAATACCTTGCTATTATCAATAGCATATTCCAACAAAATATTAATTAATTCGTTTCTTGAACGATTTGATTTTGTTGACATATCATTCAATTTATTAACAGTTTTTTCCTTAATTCTAACAGAAAATGTCTTATAACCATCATCCCCCTTAACTTTTTTCTTATCAATTATAAGTTCATTCTTCATTATATTCACCTCACATATATTATATCTTGACAACCGACATAAGTATATGTTATAATTTATAACATACCAAACAACATAATATGTTGTTTGGTACTGCACTCTCACTGTTGCGACACAAACTTATCATAAAAGGCAGAAACGATAAATCGTTCCTGCCTTTTATGATTGTCTAATTATTCTCTTTAATCTTCGAATTACACGCTTTATGAAATGCTTTATCTGTCTTTGGGGTAGTGATTTTACAGCATTAATACCGTACTGCATAAATTCTTTATCGTGACGGTCTATATATTTATCTCCCTGATAAAAACCGTCGAGCATTCCCACTATGTCCTCTTTCCTGACATTCTTTTCGAGAACGGCTCTGTTATCTCCACAGATAATGTAGCCGTTTTTTGTTACCTTGACAATTCGGTGCATTGTGTAGTGCCCAAGCTTTCTGTACACGGGAACATCGTACTTTTTAAGAGGAAACTCAGGCGGGACAATAACAACCTTATCCCTGCCCTCGACAAGCATTGGGTTCATACTGTCACCCTTTGTAAAGGTTACATATACGCCGTTTTGTTTTAAGCTTTCTTCTAAACCTATCATTTAACCCAGCTCCAATAATTCTTTTGCATTGGTATAGAAAATCATTTCCTTTTCTTCCTCGGTAAGCTGAAGTGCCTCTATCCTCTCTGCCTCGCCTTTTAAAGAAACAGCAGGATAGTCCGAGCCGAAAAGCACCTTGTCCGCACCGTGAGCACGAATCATTTCTACCATTTTTTCGGGGGTTACCTCCCACATTGTGCTGGAAGTATCAAACCACACATTTTTGCCCACAAGACTCTTCGCTTCATTATCCCACACACTGTAACCGCCCATATGTGCCGCTACAAATTTATGCTCGGGGAATTTTTCAAGCACTCTGGAAAGTCTTTCGGGGTTTGAAAAGTCAAGATTTTTGTCCCCTACGTGAAGAACAATGGGGTAGTCCTGACCTATTTCCTCATACATGAAAAGTGCCTTATCATCATCAATATTAAAAGCCTGAAAATCGGGGTGGAATTTGAATCCACGAAGTCCGTGATTCTTTATACGCTGAATCTCACCCTTTACATCCTCGTAGTCAGGATGCACCGAGCCGAAGATGATAAATCTGTCATCCCTCAAATCAAAGAGGAAATCGTTATTTATTACAACCTGAGTAGGCTTTGTAGGTGTAGAGAATATAACCGCCTTGTAAAAGCCTGACTTTTCCATCTCTTCACGCATATCGGTAAATGTACCCAAGCCTTCCCATTTCATACCGTAATGCTTTTCAAGGTTTGCAATGGCAAGATGGGCAATCTTGGGATTAAAGATATGTGCGTGAAAATCTATTATTCTTCTCATAATAAAACTTCTTTCTAAAAATATTGTTGCAGTGATTTTCACTGCAACAATAAAGTCTGTCTAATTAGCCGGGGGGCCAAGCTAAAGGACGTCCGCCA
This sequence comes from Clostridia bacterium, assembly GCA_045661145.1. Lineage (GTDB taxonomy): Bacteria > Bacillota > Clostridia > UMGS1883 > UMGS1883 > UMGS1883. The sequence continues at coordinate 4,736 of JAZRFC010000001.1, forward strand.
AGCATATGGAAATGAAGGTGACCAACGGTCTGTCCGCCGTCCTGACCGCAGTTATTTACGATACGATAACCGCCGTCTGCTATGCCTTCTTCCTTTGCAATTTTTGCCGCAACTGCAAAGATATGGCCTACTATGGAAGCGTTTTCCTCTGTAAGCTTATTTGCAGATGCAATATGCTCCTTTGGAATTATGAGTATATGCACCGGTGCCTGTGGCTCAATGTCGCGGAATGCATACACCTTGTCATCCTCATACACCTTTGCGGAGGGGATATCCCCTGCTATTATTTTACAAAATAAGCAATCCATATTACAAAAGCTCCTCTACCTTGTTAAGTGCCTTGGCAATCTTGGAAGCATCCTTACCACCGCCCTGTGCACTATCAGGCTTACCACCGCCGCTACCGCCTGCAATAGCTGTAATTTCCTTTATAATTTTACCGCAATGCACACCTGCCTTAACGGCATCCTGACTTGCCATTGCAACAAAGGAAATCTTTCCGTCGGTTTCTGCACCGAATACGCAAACGCTCATAGGAGTCTTTTCCTTGATTGCATCGCCTGTCTTACGGAGAGAGTCAACTGTTGCACCGTCAAGCTGTGCTACGACAAGTGTTATATCGCCAATCTTCTTTGCATTTGACATAATGTCGCTTGCCTTTGCATTAGCCATCTGGGAAGCAACCTGCTCAAGCTTCTTCTGCTGTTCACGGTTTTCGTTAACAACAGCTTCTGCACGGTGAACAAGCTCACCCTCGGTAGTCTTGAGAGCCGCTGCAACATTTGTGATGATTGCATTCTTCTCTTCAATATAACGGAGAACTCCCTCACCTGTTACAGCCTCAATTCTTCTTACGCCTGCGGCAACACCGCTTTCAGAAAGAATCTTGCAAAGACCTGCCTGAGCAGTATTCACAAGATGACAACCGCCGCAAAGTTCAATTGAATAGCCGCCCATATTTACAACTCTTACTGTATCGCCGTATTTTTCACCGAAGAGTGCCATCGCACCTTCAGCCTTAGCATCAGCAATAGCCATATTCTTAATTGTTACGGGGTATGCCGCAAGGATTGCCCCATTAACCTTATTTTCAACCTCCTGAAGCTGCTCTTTGGAAACTGCCTCAAAGTGACTAAAGTCAAAACGAAGTCTGTTTTCGTCAACGTAGCTACCTGCCTGCTCAATATGGCTTCCTAAAACTTCGCGGAGAGCCTTCTGCAGAAGATGTGCAGCACTGTGGTTACGGGTAATAGCCATTCTCTTCCTTGTATCGATGGATACTGAAACCATGTCACCCTTGGATGCAGTACCCTCAAGAACTGTTACGTGGTGTAAAATCTTACCGTCACCGAGCTTCTTTGCATCGGTAACTTCCATCTTAAAGCCTTCGCCTTCAATGATACCGTTATCGCCTACCTGACCGCCGCTTTCACCGTATACAACTGTTTTGTCGAGAATAAGAACTGCATTCTCACCGTCAGAAACGGAATCTGTAACCTGACCGTCTTTAACGATTACTGTTATATTGGCATCACAATTGAAGTTATCATAGCCGATAAATTCTGTTGTGATTTCCTTGCCCAAAGTCTGGTAGATATCCTCGCTCCAAGCGGCTTCATCACCAACATTTCTGCCCTCTCTTGAACGGGTTTTCTGTTCAAGCAGGAGCTTGTTAAATGCTTCGCGGTCAACCTGAAGACCTTTTTCCTGAAGAATTTCTTCTGTAAGGTCAATGGGGAAACCGTATGTGTCATTAAGGGTGAAAGCATCTTCTCCTGAAAGAATTTTTCCGCCTGATTTTTCAAGGTCAGCAATTTTTTCTTCAAGAATTGAAAGGCCGCGGTCAATTGTCTGCGCGAAGCTTTCTTCCTCTCTCTTGATAACTTTCTTGATGTAGTCCTGCTTTTCTTCAAGCTGAGGATATGCACCCTTTGACTCTCTTACAACTGTATCAACTATGTCGGAAAGGAATGTTCCCTCTATACCGAGGAGTCTTCCGTGACGTGCCGCACGACGGAGAAGTCGGCGGAGAACGTAACCTCTTCCCTCGTTGGAGGGGGATACGCCGTCACAAGTCATAAAGGTTGTGCTTCTTATGTGGTCGGTGATAACACGGAGAGAAATGTCTGTCTTTTCGCTCTGTCCGTAGTTAACTTTTGCAACCTTACTGATTTCAAGCATAATATTACGGATTGTATCAACCTCGAAAAGGTTGTTTACATCCTGCATAATAACTGCCATTCTTTCAAGTCCCATACCTGTATCGATATTGGGATTTGCAAGGCGGTTATATACGCCGTTTTCGTCCTTATCAAACTGAGTGAAAACAAGATTCCAGAATTCTACGAATCTGTCACACTCACAGCCTACCTTACAATCAGGGCTTCCGCAACCGTATTTTTCGCCTCGGTCAAAGTAAAGCTCACTGCAAGGACCGCAGGGACCCTGACCGATTTCCCAGAAGTTGTCCTCCTTACCCATTTTGGAGATATGGGAGGGGTCTACACCTACTTCCTTTGTCCAGATGTCTATAGCCTCATCGTCTTCCTCGTAAACTGTGATATACACTCTGTCCTCGGGAAGTCCGAGTTCTTTGGTAACAAACTCCCAAGCCCACGCGGTAGCCTCGTGCTTGAAATAGTCACCAAAAGAGAAGTTGCCCAGCATTTCAAAAAACGTACCGTGGCGGGCAGTGATACCAACACGCTCGATGTCGGGTGTACGGATACATTTCTGGCAGGTGGTCACTCTCTTACGAGGAGGAACCTCTTTCCCTGTGAAATAGGGCTTAAGAGGTGCCATACCTGCATTTATGAGAAG
>JAZRFC010000002.1:0-8779 GCA_045661145.1 Clostridia bacterium
TGCACAAAATAAAGGACATAAAATCAAGCTATTTTTGGAGGTACTTCAATGAAACCAAGAACCGTCCTTTCAGCATTTCTTGTCCTGACCGCTATATTTTCCTGTTCTATGGCAGGTTATATCTTCGGTACAACAGCAGCAAAAGAGGAAATTTCCACTAAGCAGATTCCTCCTGCAAAAAAGGAGTCCTCGCCTACCCCATCCAAAACAGCCGTGGTAAACAATGATACTGACAATATACCTGCTGTGCAAAAGGAAGACTCTGCTAAAAATCCTGCTCAAAGCTATATTCTCAGAGAAGACAAGGGCAAGGTGGCACTTTTTATAAAGAACACAGACGGTACGGAAAACCTCCACAGCAGCTATGATGTGCCTATAATGTTTCTTCCAAAAAACGACCGTGAGGCACTGCAAAAAGGAATAGAATTCAATTCTCTTGATGAAATCGTAAAATTTGTAGAGGATTATGTGGGATAATAAACGGGGCCCTCACGGGCACCGTTTGTTTAACTTTTTCTCATACCATCTGTAAAGAACAAACCCTATTAATGAAACAGCAAGAATTATACCATAAGCTATAAGTAACGGCTTATAATCGTTTTTCACAAATGCACTTCCTGCATATGTAGATGAAACTATCGACGGAATTCTTGCAATAGCTGTAAGCAAAATAAAATCTTTGAGTTTTATGGGAGTAAAAGGAACTGCGTAGGATATAAGTGCCTTTGGAGTTCCGGGAATAAAGAATAAAAGAAATATAATACGCTTCAATTTTTTCTCATCTTTAAGAAATTTCAGCTTACCCATTGCTTTGCTTCCTGCTGCAGCTTCAACAAATTCCCGGCCGAACTTTCTTACCATTTGGAAAATGATTGCTTGTCCCGCAGATACCCCCGCAAGACACACTGCAAGACCACCGACAGTCCCGTACATACAACCTGCCAGAAATTCAACCAATTCTCCTGGGATAAAAGCAACCACTATCTGCCCTATTTGTATAAAAAGCATAACCCCTATTCCAAATATTCCAAAATTTTCTATAAAATTTCTGAACTCCTGAGGCTCATTGAACGACCGGAGAAAAGGAACTGCAAGCATAGATATTGCCACCATTGTTGCTATGATAATCACTAATGAAATATATTTATAGGCTTTTTTCATAGTACACCTCACATCTGTTTCAGTATACCTCGAATTTATTAAACAAGCAATAAATTTTTGTAAATTAATTGTTATTTCCTATATTTTCATTTTGAAGGTTTTTCAAAAAACTGTTGCAAAAATGAGCTGTTCCATATACAATAAATTAACAGGAGGCGAAAAAAATGAAAATAAAAGAACTGTTTGACCTTGAGAAAACTATAGCCGCAGAGGTGTTCGAAGGCTGTGAATATCCGTGGCAGGTGCTTTCAAAAATCAAGGAATTTACCCTTTCTCTGGGAGAAAAGCTTGATAGAGAAAATTTCGATGAGATTTCACCCAATGTATGGGTTTCCAAATCTGCAAAGGTTGCTCCCACAGCATTTATTGCACCACCTTGCATTATTGACGAGGGTGCCGAGGTAAGGCATTGTGCTTTTATCCGCGGTGGAGTAATTGTAGGTAAAAACTCTGTGGTAGGAAATTCTACAGAGATGAAAAATGCAATTATTTTTGATAATGTACAGATTCCGCATTTTAACTATGTAGGTGATTCAATTCTGGGATATAAATCCCATCTGGGTGCAGGTGCCGTTACATCAAATGTGAAAAGCGACAAAACTCTTGTTTCAATAAAAAACGGTGATGAAAAAATTGAAACGGGGCTTAAAAAATTCGGTGCAATGGTGGGCGATTATACGGAGGTAGGCTGTAACAGTGTGCTTTGTCCCGGAAGTGTTATCGGAAGAAATTGTACAGTTTATCCCCTTTCCCGTGTGAGAGGTTATTTAAAAGAAAATTCTATTTTTAAGGCTGAGGGGAATATAGTCACAAAAAAATAATAAAATAAAAGCAGAAGCTATTCTCTTATTTTGGGAATAGCTTTTACTTTTTGTAAATTTCACTTTACATTTTGCGTGTTTTCATGTATAATTCAAGGAGGATTGGTTGTGTTTTGCCTATTCTTTGTCAACCTGCAGTTGCATCAATTTCCAACTCAAGTTGATTGATAGCAAAATTTAATTCTGTTATAATTTAGTAAAAAGGTACTTTGTAAGGAGTTGTGATTATTATGACAATCGGTGAAAAAATCGCCGCACTCAGAATTTCTGCCGATATTTCTCAGGAACAATTAGCTGAAAAAATATCGGTGTCCCGCCAATCTGTTTCAAAATGGGAAATGGATCAGGCACTTCCTCAGATAGATAAGGTGCTTCAGCTTTGCGAGCTTTTTGGAATTTCAACAGATGAGCTTCTCTGCGAAAAAATATCTCTTCTAGAAAAAACACCTGCCAAGAGGCAGAAAAACAAATATTTCGGAACAGACGGTTGCCGTGGAGAGGCTAATATGTCTCTGACCTCTATGCAGGCTTACCGTGTGGGAAGATTTTTGGGCTGGTACTACTCTTCTCCTCTTTCGGGATGTCAAAAGACGGGCTACCGTCCGCGTATCGTAATAGGAAAAGATACACGCCGTTCAAGTTATATGCTTGAATACTCCATTGTTGCAGGAATTACTGCATCGGGTGCCGATGCATATATGCTCCACGTTACAACAACACCCAGTGTGTCTTATGTAACGAGACAGGACGAATTTGACTGCGGAATTATGATAACCGCTTCACACAACCCCTTTTATGATAACGGCATCAAGGTAATTAACCGTTACGGTGAAAAGCTTGATGACGAAACAACTCCTCTTATAGAAGCATACATTGACGGCGATTTGTCCCCATTGGGTGTTGCAGGTGATGACCTTCCCCTTGCAACAAGGGAGAAAATCGGTTGTATCGTGGACTATTCCTCGGGAAGAAACCGTTATGTAGGTTATCTCATTTCCCTTGCATCACACTCATACAAGCATCTTAAAATCGGTCTTGACTGTGCAAACGGTGCTTCCTGGATGATTGCAAAATCTGTTTTTGGTGCATTAGGTGCACAAACAACCGTTATAGGTGCAGACCCCAACGGTCTTAATGTCAACGAAAACTGCGGTTCAACACATATTGAAAACCTCTGCAAGCTTGTCCGCGAACAGCACCTTGATGTCGGCTTTGCCTTTGACGGTGATGCTGACAGATGTATTGCCGTTGATTCTAACGGAAACATTGTAGATGGCGATGCTATGATGTACATCCTCGGCAAGCGTCTCAAGGCAAGAGGCATTCTCAACGGAGACACCCTCGTTGCAACGATTATGTCCAACAGCGGTTTAGTCGCAAGCCTTTCCGAAATAGGAATAAAATGCGTACAGACCAACGTGGGCGACCGATTTGTTTACGAATGTATGCAGGAAAATGATTACGGTCTTGGCGGTGAGCAGTCGGGTCACATCATTTTGAAAAAATATGCTACAACGGGCGATGGTATACTGACCGCAATTATGATTACAGAGGAACTCTGCGATTCCAAGCTTCCTCTTTCAGAGCTTGCTTCCCCCGTTAAGCTTTATCCCCAATACACACAGAATATCCGTGTAAAGGATAAGGGTGCAGTTCTTTCCGATTCCGATGTCCTTGGAGCAAAGGATGAGGTTGAAAAGCTTATTGACGGAAAAGGAAGAGTTCTTCTGAGACAGAGTGGTACAGAGCCGGTGATTCGAATTATGATTGAAAGCGAAAGTGAAGAAAAATGTCATGAATACGCCAAAATCATAGCAGATAAAATAATAGAAAAAGGACATAAGGCTTAAGCCGAGGGGCGTTGGATTTTTTCATTGTCTTATTCATAAAGGGGAGAAGCCTCTGCAGTTTGCAGAGGCTTCTCCCCTTTTTTATTCAATTAATAAAGCGGTCTTATAATATCAGAACGAACCCAACCGAGTCTTCCGCTTGGAATTTTTACTTTACACCACGTAAAGCCGTCCCCGTCAATATACTCCTCTCCCTGACATACAAACTGTGTACTGAAATCGTTGTACGGCACATAGAGAATATACTCCTTTGTTATGGCAGGAGTAGGTCTTATGAAAATACCTGCCGGGTCTGATTTTACAAGCACCGTTCCCTGTGGATAGAGAAGCTCCGGCTCATACTCTATTTCAACTGTTTCTGTCTTTGTGCTTCCGTCTTCCGTTTCAAGAACTATGGAGAAAGTGTTCATTCCCTTTGCAAGCCACACTTCTTTATTCCATTCCAGATTTCTCTCACCCTTTTCAACGAAGGTTATCTGTTCACCATTAATATACAAAACCGCATTTTTGTCATATGATGAAACTTTTCCTTGCAAAACATACGAAATACTATCCGTTTCATAGGGATAGTCATATATGGAAAGCTCCATTCCCTTTTTGCCCGTAAGCCCTGCTATTAAAATAACTGCAAGGGTTACAACAAGAACTGCAACAGTTACACAAAGGACAATTATGAGCGACTTGGAATCCTTCTTCTTTGTTTTAGGTGCAACATATTGTTGCTCTCTGTAAGCTTCTCCGTTCACGGTTGTATTCTGATTTTGCGATTGTTCCGAAACAGCCGTTCCACAGCCTGAGCAAAATTTTGTTCCGTCTTTTAACTCTTTTCCACATTTTTTACAAAACATTATGTATCCTCCTTACTGCAGGTATTTTGCGTGATATTCTTCAAAACTGTTAATGCCTTTTTCTTTCATATCGGTACTCACCCTAGCACCTACATAACGAAGATGCCACGGCTCCGACTCGTATCCTGTAATGTCCTCAGTTTCTTCAAAATATCTGATAATAAATCCGTATTTGTAGCAATTATCCCTCACCCACGGAAATTCAGGGGTACTTTCAAATTGTCTGAGCCCGTCAACCGAGCCGAAAACATCAACAGCCAAGCCCGTATGATGCTCACTGTAACCCGGTCGCGCGCTGTAACGGTCTACATTCTCCTGTGAATCGCTCGAGAGATAGCGATTATACAAGCCACGCTGATAGCTTACTGTTCTGTATCCCGAAACAGCACGGATTCTGAGGTTTTCTCTTGAAGCATCATTACGCATCTTCAAAAAAGCATCGGCGGCTTCCTTTCTCATTTTCTGTCCGTCTACGTTCACAAGGTCAGGAGGTGAATATCCGTCAGGCACCTTGTAGTATTTGTTTACTATAATGCAAATGTCGTCATACCCCGAAACGGGAATGTCATAATTATACTTGGGCTTGTCCTGATTTGCATTAACCATCCACACAACATCCTCGGCTGACAGGTGAGGATTCTGTGCGGCATAACTTGTATATCTCGCTTCATTTTCTTCTTTATAATAAGGAAATGAAGAATATATATTCTCCGGCTCTTTCTCGGTAAGCACGGGGGATTTATGTGTAGGAATTATTCCGCCCTGCATTTCTCCTGCCAATATGCGGGCAACTGTCACGCCGCAGCAGATGATTATAAGAGTACACAGAGAAAAAATCACTGCATTTCTTATTTTTCTGGCTCTTTTCCTTTTCCGTCTTCTTTGGGCAATCCTTGCCCTCTCCTCGGGGGAAAGATTTCTCCGCTGAGGATTTTTTCTTTCCGGCTCACGAATTTCAACGCTGTTCATACTGTCACCTCTTTTGTAACACATACCATTTTATGACATTATAACACAAAAAAATACATCTTGCAATACAAAAAGCTATTCAGATATTATCTGTAAAAAATAAAATTGTCAGTGTGCAGATTGCCGTCCGTTATGGGAATTTCTATTTTTATTATAAATTTACTTATAGGCAAATAATAAATTGTGCATAGGTTTTCTTTCAAAAAAGGCTCTGTATGTATTACCCTAATTTCTGTGTTTTTCGGATTTGTAGCAGTAATAATTCTATGTGTTTGAAAATCCCCTCCAATTCCCCAATATTTATCATTTACTGTAAAATAACCAATAGAATTGTCCTCATCGGGTTGAGAAATAGTGACGTATTCGGTGAACTTAACTCCACCGTTTAAATACGCAACAAAGTCAGTTGCAGATATAATTATTACTAACAAAGCTATTACACACGCCGTACAACTAATATATTTGTTTTTCACAACTATCACTCCATACAATTATTGACCAATATCACGGACAATATTTTCTTTGATTATACCATACAATATAAATGGTTGCAACCAATATTGGTCAACGTTGAATTGTGGGGTGTAATTTATGGAACAGAAAATAAGACGCGACAGAAATATGGGTGATAATTTAAGAAAGCTTCGACTTAACTATGATATATCACAAGAAAAGCTTTGTGCTGAGCTTCAACGCCGTGGGTGTGATATTGGTCGTAGCACCTATGCAAAATATGAGGCGGGAGAACTTAATATCAAAGCAAGTGTCATTATTGAATTAAAGAAAATTTATAACTGCTCATATGATGACTTTTTCGACGGACTTGATGTTAATTTATAAGCATATTAGTTCAAAACATAAAAAATCCGTATGTAAATAATTCTACATACGGATTTTTAAACGTAAATATTATTTATTTTTACAACATTCAATTTTAATATCTGTTACTTTATAAGAGATTTGGTTTTTAACATAATAATCTGTGTGCTCAAAAATAAAAGTTTCAGGTATGTACACGTCTCTTTCATCATTATATTTTAAACCCAAAATAGAGTAACCGTTTTCATATTTTTTATATAACAGATATTTAGACATCAAATCAGTCTTATGGACTTTTGTATAATCAAAATCAACTATAAATTCAGAAGATATTACCTCCCCCAAATCAATAAAATGACTTATCCTCTCATCAATTTTATTGTAAAACACGCTCTTACGAATAAAGTCGTGTGTTATTTTACCTTTCAGAATTTTTTTATATATTGCAGATGCTGAATTATTGGGAAGTTCTTTTTTTACCTGTACAATATCCGTTAGGTACTGCAATCCCACCAGATGATGAAAATAAAAATCTCTAAATTCAACCTTAACTGACAAATCACAATCCAAATAAAAAGTATAATTACAGTCAACATACCCACTATAAATTTCAGCACACTTCTTTAGTAAATCCATATTAAATCCCCTATATACGTTAAAACGCCTCTTAAAATAAGAGGCGTTAATTATCAAACGATGCTTTTGTTTCTCGGGAAAATCCCTATTCAGGAGTAGCGAAGCATTAACTACCAAAAGAGTCTCCATAGTCACTACCTGACAAAGCAAACTATTTCTTTGACCATTATTATTATATACTATGAATTTTAAAAAATCAACTATTTATGAAAAATTTTTAATATTTATTTTATCTGTGTTTTTTGACATACAAAAAGCGTGAGCAATTTTGCTCACGCTTTTAATTCAAGTTAAAATATTAACTTACGCTTCGATAGCAGAAACGACACCAGAACCTACTGTTCTACCACCTTCACGGATAGCGAAACGAAGACCTTCTTCAATAGCGATAGGTGTAATAAGCTCAACAGAGATTGTTACGTTATCGCCAGGCATACACATTTCTGTGCCTGCAGGAAGTTCGATTACGCCTGTAACGTCAGTTGTTCTGAAGTAGAACTGGGGACGGTAGTTGTTGAAGAAAGGTGTATGACGGCCACCTTCATCCTTGTTAAGAACGTAAACTTCGCCCTTAAACTTTGTATGAGGATTGATGGAACCGGGCTTTGCAAGAACCTGACCTCTTTCGATTTCAGTTCTCTGAACACCACGGAGAAGAGCACCGATGTTGTCACCAGCTTCAGCCTGAGGAAGAAGCTTTCTGAACATTTCGATACCTGTTACAACAACCTTACGAGCTTCGTCTGTAAGACCAACGATTTCAACTTCATCGTTAACGAGAAGTGTACCTCTTTCAACACGGCCTGTAGCAACTGTACCACGACCTGTGATTGAGAATACGTCTTCGACGGGCATAAGGAAGGGAAGATCTGTGGGACGCTGGGGAGTAGCAATGTACTCGTCAACCTTGTTCATGAGTTCGATGATGGGAGCGTATTCGGGAGCTGAAGGATCTGTTGAAGTAGATTCGAGAACCTGAAGTGCGCTACCGCAAACGATGGGTGTGTCATCTCCCGGGAATTCATATTCTGTAAGGAGATCACGGATTTCCATTTCAACGAGTTCGAGAAGTTCTTCATCGTCAACCTGGTCTCTCTTGTTCATGAATACAACGATATAGGGAACGCCTACCTGACGGCTGAGAAGGATATGCTCACGAGTCTGGGGCATGGGGCCGTCTGACGAAGCAACTACTAAGATTGCGCCGTCCATCTGGGCTGCACCTGTGATCATGTTCTTAACGTAGTCAGCGTGGCCGGGGCAGTCAACGTGTGCATAGTGACGGGTCTCGGTCTCGTACTCTACGTGCGAGGTGTTAATTGTAATTCCTCTTTCTTTCTCTTCGGGTGCCTTATCAATTGCATCGTAAGCCATAGCTTCTGCATTACCAACCTTTGAAAGGATGGTGGTGATTGCTGCCGTAAGAGTTGTTTTACCATGGTCAACGTGGCCGATGGTTCCAATGTTTACGTGGGGTTTAGTTCTTTCGAATTTGCTCTTTGCCATTTTATTTTCCTCCATAAATAAATTTTTTAAGAAGGCTTGGCAAGAGCCTGCCCGCCTTCAAGGTAACCATTATTTTATAATGTTACCATTATTTTATAATATTTAAAAACCTTTGTCAACCAATAATTTTAAAATTAAAAAGGCAAAATCAGTGCTTTTGCTGCTTAAG
>JAZRFC010000003.1:0-9666 GCA_045661145.1 Clostridia bacterium
AGGCGGTATTGAGCTTGATTATAACCTCCGCAGAGTTAAAATCGGAAACAAGGTTATTGAGCTTACAGCGAAAGAGTTTGACCTTTGCGACCTTTTCGTGACAAATCCCGGAAAGGTATACTCAAGAGAAAATCTTCTGGACATCGTATGGGGATATGACTACCCCGGTGACATCAGAACAGTTGATGTTCATGTAAGACGACTAAGAGAGAAAATCGAGCCCGATGCAGCGGCTCCCACATACATTCTCACCAAGTGGGGGGTAGGTTACTATTTTAAAGAAAATTAAAGAAAGTATGCAAAGTATCCGCTGGAAGCTGGTACTTACCTACTTGATAATAACAGCACTTACACTTGGTGTAATCGGTGTGTATATAACAGGCTCTATGAAAGATTATACTCTGGAGCAGAAAAAAATCAGCACACTTTCTCAGGCGAATGTTATTGCAGGTTATATATCCCAGTATCAGGACCTCAGTAATGACAGCATCAACAAGCTTCTTGCACAGCAGCAGCTTTCCAGCGACTGCCGTGTGCTTATGCTTGATGTGGAGGGAAGAGTTACTTACGATTCAAACAATGATACAATGAAAGGGAAATATATGTTTCTTTCTCCCGTGCTTGATGCCATTGAGGGAAACAACAGTGTTGAGCAGGGGAAAGACGGTGACAATGAGCTTATTATTTCAGCGGCAGTTCCCATAATGAAGGATAAATCTGTAACCGGCGTTATATATTATCAGGCATTGGCATCAGATGCGGCTGATTTCATAAATCAGGTTAATGTTACAATGATAATGCTCATTATTTTTGTGAGTATCCTCATATCAATGGTCAGCTTCATTATGTCGGGAATTATCACAAATCCCATTCGTGACATTACGGAAAAGCTTTCCAAAGCGGCGGACGAGGAAGAGGATTATGTTATCATAGAAAAGACAACCGGAGGAGAGATGGGGCGGCTTATTGATTCTTCCAATAAAATGACGGAGCAGATTCAGAAGCAGGAGGAAAAGAGACAGGAATTTGTCTCAAATGCATCTCACGAGCTTAAAACCCCTTTAAGCTCCATCAAGCTCATTTCCGACTCTCTTCTTAATAACCCCGATGCACCGAGGGAAATGGTTGACGAGTTTCTGACTGATATGAATGTTCAGGTGGACCGTCTTACAAGGATTGTGGAAAAGCTTCTGACCCTGACCCGTATGGACAGCTCCGCAAATGTTGCCAAGATGGAATTTCAGGTTGCCGACCTTACGGAGTTATGTGCAAATATAACGAAGGCACTTCGTCCTCTGGCGGAGCAGAAGCATATTGAACTGGAATATAATCCCGAACTGACCGTGTACTCAAAAATAGAACGGGACAGAATGTGGGAAGCCATTTATAATATTCTGGACAACAGCATAAAATATACCAGAGAAGACGGAAAGGTTACAATGAACCTTTCAAAGGACGAGAATAATATTATAATTGAAATCAAGGACACGGGAATAGGAATTGCCCCTGATGAGGTTTACAAAATCTTCGATAGATTTTACCGTGTTGATAAGGCAAGGGCAAGGGAAACAGGTGGAACGGGGCTTGGCCTTTCCATAGCACTTACGGCAGTAGAACTTCACGGCGGAAACATTCAGGTGGAAAGTGAAGAAGGAGTGGGCAGTACTTTCCGTATAATATTCCCCATAACATTTAAATAAGAAATGGAGGGTGTTTTATGAAAAAAGTATTATCATTGATTCTGGTAATTATAATGTTTGCAGGCATTATGTCAGCCTGCGGAAAAAACACCGAAAAAATAAGCGTTTATTTTAAGAACACTCAGACAAATGAACTAAACGAAGAAAAACATTCTGTTGAGGTAGATAAAAGTGCAGGAACAAAGGACCTTGCAAAGCTTGCCGTAGGTCAGCTTATAAAAGGACCGCTTAATGAGAAAAACACAGCAATAATAAACCCCGAGGCAAAGCTTTTGTCTTTAGTTGTAAATAACGGTGTTGCAACTGTTAATATGTCTTCTCATTTTTCAGAGAAGAAGGGTGCAGACCAGCTTTTGCTTATATTTGCGTTTGTCAATACACTATGTAATATTGACGGAATAAAGGGCGTTGTTATTCAGGTTGAGGGTAAGCCTATCGTTAAAGAAAGCACGGGAGAAGAATGGGGTGTTCTCGGTATGAATGATATGGCTCTTAACACAGAAGATAAGACAGCGTTGGAGATATATTTCCCTGACAAAGACGGCGAAAAGCTTGTTCTTGAATACAGAACAATTGATTCACAGCAGGCACTTTCTCTTGAAAAAGCGATTGTCAGCGAGCTTATAAAAGGACCAGAAAGCGGAAAGCTCTCTCCTGCCGTAGCTGACGGAACAAAGCTTTTAAATATCGAAACAAAAGATGGTGTTTGCTATGTGAACTTTTCAAGTGAGTTTAAGTCAAAATCAAGCTCAGGCTCGACAGCTACAATGCTCTCTCTGTATGCCATTGTAAACTCCCTTTGTAAGCTTAATAACGTGGAAAGCGTACAGATTCTGGTTAACGGAGAAACAGGCGTAGAATTTGGTAATTTCGTATTGGATATTCCTTATGAAGCTAATACCGATCTGGTTAAATAACAAGAGATATAATGTGGAGGAATTACAATGAAACTTTCTGAAGTAAAAGAAATATTAAATGCAAAAGTTGTAACGGGCGAAGAGTTTCTTGACCGTGAGGTAAAGTCTGCTTTCGGAAGTGACCTCATGAGTGACGTGCTTGCCTTCGTTAAGGACCATTCTCTTCTTCTTACGGGGCTTGTAAACGGTCAGGTGGTTAGAACCGCTGAAATGCTTGACATAAAAGCAATCGTTTTCGTGCGGGGAAAGGAACCCACAAACGACATTGTAGAGCTTGCACAAGAGTACGGTATGGTACTTATGTCCACAGATTTCACTCTTTATCCTTCCTGCGGAAAACTTTATATGGCAGGACTTATCCCGGATGAAGAGAGGGTGGACTGATTATGGCAGAAAACACGGTAAAACTTCACTACAATGTTGACCCTGACGATTTTACGGTAGCAGGTGAGGCAAGCGGTGCCGTTAAAAAGGTTTTAAAACAGCTTGGCTTTGCTCCTGATGTAATAAGGCGTGTTGCCGTAGCGATGTATGAATGTGAAATCAATATGGTAATACACGCCGAAGGCGGATATATTGATGTTGAAATAACACCTGAAAAGATTCGTATGATTCATACAGACAAAGGCCCCGGTATAAAGGATATTGATAAAGCTATGCAGGAGGGCTATTCAACTGCCGACGATAAAGTCAGAGAACTCGGATTCGGTGCAGGAATGGGACTTCCGAATATGAAGCGTTATACCGATGATATGAAAATAACAACAGAGATAGGAGTAGGCACGGTTGTTGATATGACGGTGCTTGTGAATAAGTAATTTGTTCCAGAAAAGGGGTGCAAATAAGTGGCAGATAAAAAAGAATTATTGTACCATAGTGTAAGGCTTGAAACAGATTTTTGCAAAGGCTGTACTACCTGTATGCGTTACTGTCCTACACAGGCAATCCGTGTCCAGAACGGAAAAGCAAAAATAATTGGCGAAAAGTGTATTGACTGCGGTGAATGTGTAAGAAGATGTCCCTATCGTGCAAAAAAGGTTTTAAGTGACGGCTTTGACGCATTGGAATCTTATAAGCATAATATAGCACTTGTTGCACCTGCATTTTGCGGACAGTTTTCCAAAGCTGTAAATATAGATGTAATACTGACGGGGCTTAAGCACATCGGCTTTGACGACGTGTTTGAGGTTGCCCGCGGTGCCGAGGTAATTACCGCAAAAACCAAGGAAATTCTTGCTTCTAAAAAACACGATGGACCTATTATTTCTTCCGCTTGTCCTGCCGTTGTACGGCTTATTGCAGTGCGTTTTCCTGCCCTTTCGGAAAATATTATTCCCCTTACTTCACCTATGGAGGTTGCCGCACAGATGGCAAGGAAAGAAGCAACGGAAAAAACAGGGCTTTCAGACAGTGAAATAGGTATATTCTTCATATCGCCCTGCCCTGCAAAGGTAACGGCTGTAAAACAGCCTCTTGCCCTTGAAAAATCTTCGGTCAACGGAGTACTAGCCGTTAAGGATGTGTATATGCGCCTTGCTCATGCTCTTCAGAGTGTTAAAGAGGTGGAAAGGCTTTCCGTTGCAGGAAAGGACGGAGTAAGATGGGCGAGAAGCGGAGGAGAAACCGAAGCTTTGGGTATCAGTAATTACATAGCAGTAGACGGAATACATAATGTAATAAAAATGCTTGAGGAACTTGAAGACGATAAACTCAATAATATTGAATTTATTGAAGCTCTGGCTTGTAACAGCGGTTGTACGGGTGGTCCTCTTAATGTGGAGAATGAATTTGTGGCAAATTCAAGAATCCGCAATCTTTCCGAAAATCTTGAGGGCAAGCCCGTTGATTACGAGGGAATAAGCCTTTTCTGGGATAGAAAAGTTGATTATGAGCCATATTCACCCCTTGACCCCGATATAAACGAGGCTATGCGTAAAATGCAGCTTATGGAAGAGATTTACAGCCGTCTTCCTCAGCTTGATTGCGGTAGCTGCGGCAGTCCGAATTGCCGTGAATTTGCAGAGGATATTGTCCGCGGAAAAGCTCAGGAAAAAGACTGTATATTCCGTCTCAGGGAAAAAATTGAAATGCTTGCAAAGGAAATAACAGAACTCAGCAGGATGATTGACGAGTGAGGTGCAGATGATGACAGTAAAAGATATTGCCGAAAGGCTTAATCTTACAGCAGTTTGCGATGATGAAAACACAGACAGAGAGGTTACGGGCTGTTATATCGGCGACCTCCTCAGTCTTGTTATGAGTAAAGCTCAAAGCGGTGATGTGTGGATAACCATTCAGGGGAATATTAACGTTCCTGCGGTAGCATCACTCACAGATAGTGCTATGGTTATAATTGCTGAAAATATGCAGCTTGACCCTCAGGCACAAAAGCGTGCCGAGTCTGAGGGGATTCCTACATACACCACAGAGAAAAGTGCTTTTCAGCTTGCTTGTGAAATAAAAGAATGCCTATGAAATGCTATTATGATTTCCATATTCATTCCTGCCTTTCTCCTTGTGCGGATATGGATATGACTCCCCACAGCATTGCAGGAATGAGTTACATAAACGGACTTAATGCCATTGCCGTTGCTGACCATAATACGGCACGGAATATACGCGCAGTTACAAAGGCGGCTGAGGAATATGGCATATGTGTAGTTCCGGGAATAGAGGCAGAAAGTGCGGAGAATATACATCTTCTGTGCCTTTTCCCAACGATTGAGTCAGCAGAAAAAATGGGAGAATTTCTGGAATCTCATCTTCCGCCGATTAAAAACCGTCCTGATATTTTCGGTGAACAATGGATAATGAATGAAGTTGACGAGAAAATAGGAGAGATAGACATTCTCCTTATAAATGCAACAGATTTACCCATTGAAGAAATTAAAGCGAAGGTGGAAAGTCTTGACGGCGTGTGCATAGCCGCGCACATTGACCGTGAGAAGAACGGTATTGTCGCAACCCTTGGCTGTGTTCCCGATTATCTTGAATTTTCAACACTTGAACTGTCACGTCACGCAGCGGATTATGAAAAGAACGGGGAATATAAATATATATCCGACAGTGATGCCCATATACTTACAGATATTTCAGAAAAAGTAAACTTTTTGGAATTGGAAGAAATATCATCTGTCGAAATAATTAAAATTTTGAAATAAAAGTTGATTTTTTGCGTTTTGTTATAGACAAAACGCTTTTATTTTGATATAATTAACTGAATGGTATTGTAATCGATAATGCAATATCGATATATGAGCTGAATATAATTTATTTTTTATTAACTTTAGGAGGTAAAGTCATGGCAAAAGAAGCAGTTATTCCCTTCAAGGGAACAGCAGAGCAGGAAACAGAGCTTATGAGCGTTATCGCACAGTACAAAGATCAAGACGGCGCACTTATCCCTGTTCTCCATAAGGCGCAGGAAATCTACGGTTACCTTCCCATTGAGGTTCAGATAATGATCGCTGACGGTCTCAGCGTTCCTCTTGCTGAAGTTTACGGTGTTGTAACTTTCTACACACAGTTCTCCCTCAATCCCAAGGGTGAGTACAAGATTGGTGTTTGCCTTGGTACCGCTTGTTACGTTAAGGGAAGCGGTGACATTCTGGAAAAGTTCAAGGAACTTTTGGGAATCGATGTTGACGGATGTACGTCAGACGGTAAGTTCTCTCTTGAGGCTACACGTTGTATCGGTGCCTGCGGTCTTGCTCCCGTATTTACAATTAACGAGGATGTTTACGGCCGTATCACAGCAGACGATGTTCCGGGCATCCTTGCAAAATATCAGGGCTGATGCAGGAAATCAGTTTAAATATTCTTGACATTGTTCAAAATTCAATCCGTGCAAATGCAAGCTTGATTGAAGTTATAATTGAGGAAGCTCCTTCCACCGATGTATTTGCCTTTACGGTAAAGGATAACGGATGTGGAATGGATGAGGAAATGGTGAAAAGAGTTACTGACCCCTTTGTAACAACCCGTACTACACGTAAGGTAGGGCTTGGGATCTCTCTTTTAAAATCATTGGCACAGCAGGCAGGCGGAGATATAAAGCTTGAAAGTCAGGTAGAAGTCGGTACGGTTATCCGTGCGGATTTCTCTTATAGCCACATTGACCGTCAGCCATTGGGAGATATTTCGGCGGTTATGGTATCGCTTATCAGTATGAATCCCTCAATTGATTTTGTTTATACCCATTCCTATGAAAAGGAACAGTTTCAGCTTGATACCCGTGAACTGAGGAAAATCCTGGGCGATGAGGTAAGCTTCAGCGAAATTAGTGTTGCATCGTGGATTGGCGAGTATATTAATGAAGGTTTAACCGAAATTTATGGAGGTGCGAAATAATATGAAAAGCATAGCAGAACTTGAAGCTATTAAGAAAAAGGTTCTTGATAATGTAAATCTCAGAAAGGAAAGAGAAGATGGTGTTAGAGTTGTTGTAGGTATGGCAACATGCGGTATTGCAGCAGGTGCCCGTCCCGTTATGACAGCTTTCCTTGAAGAAGCAAGTAAGCGTAATCTCAGCAATGTTGTTATTGAGCAGACAGGCTGCATCGGTATGTGTGCTCTTGAGCCCATCGTTGAGGTTTATGTTCCTGGTAAAGAAAAAGTAACTTACGTTAAGATGACAGCTGAAAAAGTTGCAAAGATTGTATCTGATCATATCGTAAACGGTGCTCCCGTTATCGAATATACAGTCGGTGCACAGAAGTAAGAGGGGAGAGGATTTAAGATGAGTTTGTACAGATCACACGTGCTCATCTGCGGTGGTACAGGATGTACCTCTTCAGGTGGTGCTAAACTTCTTGACGAGTTTGAAGCACAGCTCAAGGCAGCAGGCCTTGAAAACGAAGTTAAGGTTGTAAAGACAGGCTGCTTCGGTCTTTGTGCACTCGGTCCTGTTGTAGTTGTATACCCCGAGGGTGCATTCTACAGCAGAGTTCAGACAGAAGATGTCCAGGAAATCGTAACAGAGCATCTTCTTAAAGGTAGAATCGTAAAAAGACTTGTATACGATGAAACCATCAACGAGAATGAAGATACAATCAAATCTCTTAACGAGGTTGATTTCTATAAGAAGCAGATGCGTATTGCTCTTCGTAATTGTGGTGTTATTAACCCCGAAAACGTTGAAGAATATATCGCATTTGACGGTTATAAGGCACTTGCAACAGTACTTACAGAAATGACACCTCAGGATGTTATTCAGGTAATCAAGGACTCCGGTCTTCGTGGCCGTGGCGGCGGCGGTTTCCCCACAGGTCTTAAGTGGGACTTCGCTTCCAAGAGCGTAAATGAGCAGAAGTATGTTTGCTGTAACGCCGACGAAGGTGACCCCGGTGCGTTCATGGACAGAAGTATTCTTGAGGGTGACCCCCACAGCGTACTTGAAGCTATGGCAATCGCAGGTTATGCAATCGGTGCTAACCAGGGTTATATCTACATCCGTGCAGAGTATCCCATCGCTGTACAGCGTCTTCAGATTGCTATTGACCAGGCTAAGGAATATGGTCTCCTCGGTGAAAACATTTTCGGTAGTGACTTCAGCTTCGATATCGGTCTCCGTCTTGGTGCCGGTGCATTCGTATGCGGTGAGGAAACAGCTCTTATGACCTCTATCGAAGGTCACAGAGGTGAGCCTCGTCCCCGTCCTCCGTTCCCTGCAGTTAAGGGTCTTTGGGGTAAGCCCACTATCCTTAACAACGTAGAAACCTACGCCAACATCCCCGTTATCATTAACAATGGTGCAGAATGGTTCAATACAATTGGTACAGAAAAGAGTAAGGGTACTAAGGTATTTGCACTCGGCGGTAAGATTAACAACACCGGTCTTGTTGAAATTCCTATGGGTACAACACTCCGCGAAATCGTTGAAGAAATCGGCGGCGGTGTTCCCAATGGTAAAGCATTTAAGGCTGCACAGACAGGCGGCCCTTCCGGCGGATGTATCCCCGCATCTCTTATCGATACTCCTATCGACTACGATTCACTTATTTCAATCGGTTCAATGATGGGCAGTGGCGGTCTTATCGTAATGGACGAAGACAACTGTATGGTTGATATTGCAAAATTCTTCCTTGAATTCACAGTTGATGAATCCTGCGGTAAGTGTACTCCCTGCCGTATCGGTACAAAGAGACTTCTCGAAATCCTTGAAAAGATTACAAAGGGTAACGGTACTCTCGAAGACCTCGACCGTCTTGAGCTTCTTTGCCACAGCATCAAGAGTGCTTCTCTTTGTGGTCTCGGTCAGACAGCTCCCAACCCTGTACTTTCAACTCTCAGATATTTCCGTGATGAGTATGTTGCACACGTTGTAGACAAGAAGTGTCCTGCAGGCGTATGTAAGGCTCTCACAAACTACTATATAGTTCCCGAAAAGTGTAAGGGTTGCTCCGCTTGTGCAAGAAAGTGTCCCGTTGGAGCTATCACAGGCGAAATCAAGAGTCCCTTTACAATTGATACAGATAAGTGTATTAAGTGCGGTGCTTGTGTGGAAACATGTAAGTTCAATGCTATCATTAAGAAGTAAGAAAGGGGTGCAGAGAAATGGAAATGGTTAATTTAAAAATAAACGGTCAGGACGTATCTGTTCCTGCCGGCACAACAGTACTCGAAGCTGCTCGCATGGCCGGTATTGATATTCCCACACTTTGCTACCTTAAGGATGTAAGCCAGACAGGTTCCTGCAGAATGTGTCTTGTTGAAATTAAAGGTGGTAGAGCACTTCAGGCAGCTTGCGTATATCCCGTAGCTGAAGGCCTTGAAGTTTATACAAATACTCCCGCAGTAAGAAACGCCCGTAAGGTTGTATTGGAGCTTATCCTTTCTAACCACGACAGAAAGTGTCTTACCTGCGAAAGAAACCGTAACTGCGAGCTTCAGACACTTGCAGACGAACTCGGTGTAACAGATATTCATTATGAGGGTGTAAGAAACGAATACGACATAGATGCACTTTCTCCCTCTATTGTAAGAGATAACAATAAGTGTATTCTTTGCCGTCGTTGCGTAAATATGTGTAAGAACATCCAGACAGTTGG
>JAZRFC010000004.1:0-3432 GCA_045661145.1 Clostridia bacterium
AGCTTTTCCATTTCGCCCTTAAGACCGATAACTTCTTTCTTGGGGAGAAGGTCGAATGTGCCGTCTTCTTCCATCTTGTGAAGCTGAGAGAGTCTTTCGATTCTCTTCTTGATTGTCTTGAAGTTTGTAAGCATACCGCCAAGCCATCTTGCATCAACGTAGTGCATACCTACACGGATAGCTTCTTCCTTGATTGTTTCCTGAGCCTGCTTCTTTGTACCAACAAAGAGGATTTCGCCGCCGTCTGCTGCAACTGAGCGGATGAAATCGTAAGCTTCCTCAATCTTCTTAACTGTTTTCTGCAGGTCAATGATGTAGATACCGTTACGTTCTGTAAAGATATACTCCGCCATTTTGGGGTTCCATCTTCTTGTCTGATGACCGAAGTGAACACCTGCCTCCAAAAGCTGCTTCATAGCAATAACTGACATGTAAAACACCTCCATTTATTTAGTTTTTTACCACCGCGCCCATGTCACAAGCGATGCGGCAGCACCTCCACCACCGTCAATATGTACGCCAACTCTCCTTATTATATAGGAAAGCACATGGCGCCACTCAGGCAGTGTGCGTATTTTTGTGCCATATTATGATACCACAAAGAATTAGCAAATGCAAGTGTTTTTTACAGAAATTTTAAGAAAAAATTACGTAAAATCTATTGACTTTAGAATAAAAAACGTGTATACTGTAGAAGTTGTAAAGTGAAACGGCTTTACAACGGGATAAAAATAATGAAAAGGGGAGAAGTTTTATGGAAAAAAATCTTGTTTATACGGAACTACTTGATATTTACAAAGGACTTCTTACCGAAAAGCAAGCAGAAGCTATGGAGTACTATTACGACAGCGACTATTCTCTGGGCGAGATTTCCGAGCTTATGGATATTTCCCGTCAGGGCGTCAGGGACTTCATTAAAAGGGGCGAGGCAATAATCGACGAAATGGAGTCGAAGCTTCATCTTTTGGATGTATTCCGTCAGATTAACGAAATAGGCTTCCTTGCAAATGAACTTAAGAAAACAAATAAAAGGCTTTCCAACAGCAAGGATATAAACACCCTTGCCGAAATGATATATAATAAGGTAGAAACTATCGGAAACGGAGCAGAGTAATGGCATTTGAATCTTTAGGTGAAAAGCTTCAGGAAACCTTTAAAAAACTTAAAGGTCAGGGTGTCGTAACCGAAAAGGATGTAAAAAACGCCATGAGAGAAGTGCGTTTTGCATTGCTTGAGGCCGATGTTGGATATAAAGTTGTTAAAGAGTTTGAGAAGCGTGTTTTTGAAAAAGCAACGGGGAGTGAAGTGCTTGAAAGCTTAACTCCCGGGCAGCAGATAATAAAGATAGTTCGTGACGAGCTTACATGGCTTATGGGCGGTGCTCAGGCGAAGCTTGCGGTAAGTCCCAAAGCACCTACGGTTTATATGCTTGTAGGTCTTCAGGGTGCAGGTAAAACCACTACTGCGGCAAAGCTTGGCGGTGTGCTTAAAAAGCAGGGTAAACGCCCAATGCTTGCAGGTTGTGATGTTCAGCGTCCTGCGGCTATAAAACAGCTACAGGTTGTAGGCCAGCAGATGGGACTTGAGGTTTACGCAGACTTTGAAACAAAGAACCCCGTTAAAATAGCTCTTGATGCGGTGAAAAACTGTGATACATCCCGTTTTGACACCGTTATTATAGATACAGCAGGTAGACTCCACGTGGATGAAGCTTTGATGGATGAACTTAAAAACATCAAGTCTGGTATTCATCCCACAGAAATTCTGCTTGTAGTCGATTCCATGACAGGTCAGGATGCGGTAAATGTTGCCGCAAGCTTCGACGAGCAGCTTGGAATTGACGGCATAATTCTTACCAAGCTTGACGGTGACACCCGTGGCGGCGCGGCACTCAGTGTCCGTGCAACAACGGGTAAGAATATCAAGTTTGTCGGTATGGGTGAAAAGCTCACCGATCTTGAGCCTTTCTATCCCGACCGCATGGCATCAAGAATCCTCGGTATGGGTGATATGCTTTCCCTTATTGACAAGGCACAGGAGGCTTTTGACGAGAAAAAGGCAATGGAGCTTGAGAAAAAACTTCGCGAGCAGAAGTTTGACCTTAATGACTACCTTGAACAGCTCCGTCAGATGAAGAATATGGGCTCCCTTGAAAGCATTCTCAAAATGATTCCCGGTATGGGTGCAAAGCTTAAGGGTGTAAAGCTTGATGACAAGCAGTTTACAAGAACGGAAGCAATCATCTGCTCAATGACCAATTATGAAAGGGAAAATCCCGAAATCATAAACGGCAGCCGCAGAAAAAGAATTGCGGCAGGTTGCGGATTGGGTGTGCAGGATGTAAACTTGTTCTTGAAACAGTTTGCGGAAATGCAGAAAATGATGAAAATGTTCTCCGACCCCAAGAAGATGAAGAGAATGAGGTTTCCTTTTTAATTAAGATTTTAATTTAATTTTATTATAATATTTTTTATGAGGTGAAAGAAATGGCAGTAAAAATCAGACTTAGAAGAATGGGTGCGAAGAAGGCTCCTTACTACCGTGTAGTAGTTGCAGATTCTCGTTATCCCCGTGACGGCAGATTCATTGAGGAAGTAGGTACTTACAATCCTCTTACAGAGCCTTCCGTATTCACAGTTGACGGTGACAAGGTTAAGCAGTGGATTGCTAACGGTGCTCAGCCCACAGATACTGTAAAGAGCCTTCTTAAGAAGAACGGTATCATCGACTAATAGGAGTAATACAATGAAAGAACTTCTTGAAGCTATCGTAAAACCCCTTGTTCAGTATCCCGATGAAGTTAATATAACTCTTACTGACCGTGAGGATTCTGTGCTTCTTGAGCTCAGAGTAAACCCCTCTGATATGGGTAAAGTAATCGGCAGACAGGGAAGAATTGCAAAAGCAATCAGAACTGTTATGCGTGCTGCATCCGGCAGAGACGGTAAGAAAGTTATCGTTGACATCGTAGAAGACTGATGAAAAAACCTCTCAGCGTTTTCGCTGAGAGGTTTTTTAAAATCAAAAAGTATCATATATTATTGTTTCTTCTATCGGTCTGAACTTACTGTGAAATTCGTGAGGCTCACAGTCGGGTGCAGGGTAGCCCATAACCAGAAGTGCCACGGGTACAATGTTTTCAGGGATATTAAACATTTCTCTCATTTTAAAAGGATTGAAATGCATTACCCAGGTGCTTCCCACACCTTCATTTTCAGCGGCAAGCATCATATGTGTGGTCACAATGCTTGCATCCACCATACCGCTTTGCTCCCCGTCGTATTTTCTTGTCCAGCACTCGTCTTTGTTGTAGCAGATAAGCATTGCAGTAGGTGCATCAAAATGACATCTTGTGCAATTTTTCAATTTTTCAATTGACTCATCGGTATTAAGAACAAGAATTCTCTGGGGCTGATTGTTACAACCTGTAGG
>JAZRFC010000005.1:0-3894 GCA_045661145.1 Clostridia bacterium
GTGGTGACGGCAGATGGAAGATTATAAAACAGTTTTAAATGATGCGGAAGCAGAAATGATTGAACGGAAAAGCCGTTTTATAGGCTATTGCCGTCCCGTCAAAAATCAGGATGAGGCAATTGATTTTATAAATGAAATCCGCGCTATGCACCGTCAGGCAACGCACAATGTTTACGCCTACGTTTTAAGAGAAGACAACATTATGCGCTACAGTGACGACGGAGAGCCTGCAGGAACGGCAGGTGTCCCCGTGCTTGAAGTTATAAAAAAAGAAGGGCTGACCGATATATGCGTGGTTGTTACCCGTTATTTTGGTGGCATTCTGTTAGGTGCAGGCGGACTTGTCAGAGCTTACGGAAAAAGTGCGAAGCTTGGTATTGATGAGGCCAAAAGAATAGAAAAAATCTTCTGCAAGCTTTACCTTATACGGTGTGACTACTCCACCTACGGAAAGCTTGAGTACACAATCAATACCGAGGGATATATTCTTAAAGACTGTGCCTTTGAGAATGATGTATGTATGACAGTAGGAGTCAAGCCCGAGGAAGAAAATGCATTTTTGAAAGCCGTCGCAGATATTTCGGGAGGAAGTGCTAAATTAAGCGAGCTTCCCGGGGAATACATAACAAAAGAGCTTTGAGTTTCCTCAAAGCTCTTTTGTTATTGTTATCTTTTCGCCTTTTTCGGCTTGTTTACCCTGTTCCTTTGTAAGCTCGTGGATTTTACCGCAACAGGAGGATTTTGCGTAATACCTCTTCCCCCACCTCAGTACGGGAATAAAAAAGAGGCTGAGGCACATAAATTCCACACAAATATTATAACTGCAATACCTTCCGCAATCAGGACAAATTTCCATACCTCCGTTATAGGCTATTTCTTTACTTTTGTTGTAAATTCCCATTATGAAAAACATATATTAAGCAACTCCGCATACTTTCATTTCTACAATTACTATACACTACATCCGTTTTTATTTCAAAGTATTATTGAACGGGAATAATTTTTCCTGTGTTGAGGTTTATAATCCTCTGTACTCTTGAATACGTTCCTATGCAGTAAAGAGTTCCGTTGGGTGCGACAAAAGTTTCTCCCAGAATATAGGGATAAAGCTTTGTCATATTCCCCGTTTCAAGGTCAATCTCGTAATATCCGCTGTTTATTGCGCTGAATACAGGTGAGAAAACATACTCGTCCTTTTTGTTTGAATACCACATTGCCTGAACATAGAGCTTTCCTTCAGTCATTCCGATTGCTTTTATGCTGTTCACCTTATCGGAATATTTTTCAACCATACTTGCAAGGGTTTCAGTTTCGGGGGTGTAGAGATACACGTCGGAATACTGATTCACATATCTTGAAGAGCCCATACTGTGACCGATGGAGCATATATAATAGTTTCCGTTTTCCGCTTTGTAAATAGCTGAAAACATATCTCCCTTATCCCACTGAAGCTCTTTTACGGTGTTTCCGTTTTTCGAAAGAAGAATCGTTTCCCGTTCTGTGTAAGGTGCAGGAGCATTTCCAATGAATATTGTCAAATCAATTACTGAACTGCCATCCAATTCATACTCAAGTGCGTATGCATCCGTTACATCTTTATCGGAATCAAATTGTATAAGTAATTTATTCCCTGCATACACTCCGCCATTTTTTAGACTTGTTTCCAGCAAAGAAGACGTAACTTTACCATAATTGTTGCTGTACATATCGTCGTTGTTTTCGGTTGTATCTTCCAGACGTGTTATAATCTCAAACTCTGTATCGAAAATGTAGTTTTCATTATAAGTGTGAGAAAGTGTATTGGTAATATCACCGTTTTCATTCACTGATTCATCATATACAGAAACGTATTTACTCAAGTGTACTTTATTACCGTCAGAAGATACAGGATATATTCCTGATGCGCTGTTACCGTTGTGATAAAGTTTAAAGGAATAGTCTTTTTCCGACCATTCTATATCAAAGGAAAGCTCTTCGTAGGCAAAGCGCCACGTCATTGGGAAATACGTTATTCCGCGGAAATTTATAAGCGGATACTGCTCTTTCTTGTTATCGATATAAATACCGTTAAGGTATACTGGATATGTCGGAATCTGCGCATTGTAAAGAGTATTGTATGAGTTTTTTGCCGAGCCTCCGAAATAATTTTCATTTACATCAAAAGAAGAAGTTGTACGGGTAATATAAAGGCCGTCCTCATCCGTATAAGATGACATAAGTCCCAGTCTTCCGCAAAGGTCAAATGTCATCGGGAAATATGTAATATCCTTGTATGTGATAAGTGGATATTCCACGTAGCGGTTATCCACACTCATATAATCGATTTCAGTTTTAAAAGGTGCAATTTTAACCTTAATTTTTTGCCACTCTGCAGACGCAGGGAAGCAAAATGATGTTACGCATAAAACAGCTGTTATGATTGATGCCAATAGTTTTTTCATATTTATCACCTCTGATTTTATTATAACACGGGGGGGTATTTTGTAAATATAAGTATTGATTTATTAACAGAAATGTAATATAGTTAAATTGGTGATTAAAATGATAAAAATACTTTTTGTATGCCACGGCAATATATGCAGAAGCCCAATGGCAGAATTTGTTATGAAAGATATGGTTAAAAAGAAAGGTATTTCGGATATGTTCGAAATTGCATCTGCTGCAACAAGCACCGAGGAGCTTGGAAACCCTGTCTATCCCCCTGCAAGTAGAAAGCTTCGGGAAAAAGGTTTGGATTGTAGCGGAAAAACATCCAGACAAATGACTGCCGATGATTACGGTTATTATGACCTTATAGTTGCTATGGACAGGTATAATCTTCGCAATATGGCAAGATTTGTGGGAAATGACCCTGATGGAAAGGTTTCTCTCCTTATGGACTATACTCCTACCCCGCGGGACGTGGCAGACCCTTGGTACACTGGTGATTTTGAGCAAACCTGGAAAGATGTCAATATGGGGTGCGAGGGACTTTTAAAAAGACTTTTGTAAAATTAAAAGCGGTGGCGAAATTACCACCGCTTGTTTTATTTACTCTTCGTCGTCCTCGTATTCATCATCGTCATACTCGTCGTCTTCATCATCTTCATAGTCTTCGTCGTCATATTCGTCATCGTACTCATCGTCATAATCTTCATCATCGTAATCGTCATCATATTCGTCGTCATTTCTTCTGAAGAATATTCTTACAGCCAAGAATATACATACTCCAATGATACCGACAAGTATAATTATAAGTAATGTACGACCTATACCATTAGAAGCCTTTTTCTCCTGCGAGGGAACTGTGTCATCCTGCTGTGCCGGGACATCACCCTCCTGTGCTGACGGTTCAGGCTCGGCAGGCTGCACGGCTTCTTGTACTGCCTGATTTGCTTCAGCAAGTTTCTTATTGAGATTGTTAATTTCCTCTTCGTAAGTTTCTTTCAGCTTCTGAACATTATCAGCATAGTCTTTCTCTACCTGTTCTATTTTCTGGGCAATCTGCTTTTCTGATGGACCCTTTACAGATGCTTTTCCGCACAAAACACCTATAAGAAGACTTATAAGGCAAAGCACCAGTGCCGCAGAAGCAGTAACTTTTCTTTTCTTTTTCTTAAGAGGTGTAACGCTCCTATAATTATTGAGTTCCATATGTATCCCTCCATTTAACTTTTTCCTATTATGTAGTATACCACAAAAAAATACACGATACAAGAAAAAAAACAAAATTTCGTGGTTTTTTTACAGAACAAAGTGATTATCTCCGCAATGCAGGTGCGGAGATAATCACTTTGTTGTGCCATGTGCGTTTTCCGAGCATAGCGAGGAAATTCTCGCACGGCATAGAATCAAATATTTTTTACCTTATAGGAAAGCAATTTCCTATAAGGTAAAAGGGGCTGTAGCAAAATA
>JAZRFC010000006.1:0-4568 GCA_045661145.1 Clostridia bacterium
CTAACAGATGTGGAATTTGTTTCCTGAGCGAGAGAAATTTTAAGTTCTTGATAACCACTGAATCCCAGTCGTTTTGCGAAGCGGACAATGGTTGCTTCGCTACAACCACACCTATCTGCTAAATCTACAATTGAAAGAGGCAGAATCTCTTTAGGGTTATCAAACAACCAGTCGGCTATTTTTTTTTCGGCTTTCCCCATCTCTTTGTATAATAATTTAATATTAAGCATTGTT
This sequence comes from Clostridia bacterium, assembly GCA_045661145.1. Classification (GTDB taxonomy): domain Bacteria; phylum Bacillota; class Clostridia; order UMGS1883; family UMGS1883; genus UMGS1883. The sequence continues at coordinate 235 of JAZRFC010000006.1, forward strand.
TTATCCATAAATATCCCTCTGAGTGGAAATTCTTTTCTATATTTATAAAATAAAAGCTCAAATTTGTCAATTCTCTGAAAATAATTTCAAAAAGGTATTGAAAATATTTTCATAATATGTTATTGTGTATAGGAGTTAATACAAAATAAATGAAAAATCTTTTCATTTAAAAGAACATTTCCAACCTGATAGTTGGCAGACGAATGAGTCGTATTATCAGTAAGTTATAATGAAATAAATGAGTTGTGAATAAATTATCCGAATCTTAATTTTGATTTGGTAATAATAAGAAAAAAAGGAGAAGTAAAAATGAATGACTTTTTGTTTGACGTGATTGCAACTGAACTTGAGGATGCAGTCGGCAAAGAAAACTGTTCCACAAAAACAATTGACAAGCTCACACATAGTGTAGACTTTTTCTGGCTTTCCAGAATGTGGGCTGACCGTGGACTTCGTATGCCTGAAGGTGAATTCATAGTTGCACCCAAGGATGCGAAGGAAGTTTCAGCTGTGCTTAAAATTGCAAACTACTATAAAATTCCTGTTACAACATGGGGGGCAGGTGGCGGTAGCCAGGGTGGAGCTCTCCCTGTATGCGGCGGTATTGTTCTTGATACAAAGAGAATGAATAAGATTCACGAAATCAATGAGCAGGCTATGTACATAGAGTGTGGAACAGGTTCTATCTATAAGCATGTTGAATGGGCAGCAAACGAAAAAGGTTATGCTACAATGCATTATCCCTCATCACTTACCTGCTCAACAGTGGGGGGATTCCTTGCACATCGCGGTATTGGTGTATGTTCTACAAAATACGGTAAGATTGACGATATGGTACTTCAGATGGAAGTAGTTCTTCCTAACGGTGATATCATTGAAACTTCTCCTGCTCCCAAGCACGCTGCAGGTCCCGACCTTAACCAGATTTTCATCGGTTCCGAAGGTACTCTCGGCGTTATGACAAAGGCACAGATGAGAATTTACGACCAGCCCGAATCCCGTCAGTTCCGAGGATTCCTCTTCCACAATATGGATGATGCATTCAAGGCAGGTAAAGAACTTCTCCAGAAATTCAAGCCTTCTGTAATGCGCCTTTATGATGAAGCTGAAACGGCTTCTCTTATCAAGAAGATTGTTGGTGTAGAGAAGAAAGGTGCATTTATGAATGTTGCCGTTGAGGGTGTTAAAGAAATAGCAGACCTCGAGATGAAGATTCTTCTTGATACATTTAATAAGTATGGTGCAGAAGACTTAGGCTCTGAGTATGGTGAAAAGTGGTGGAAGGAAAAGATTACATTCTTCTATCCCGGTCACATGATGGATATTCCTCAGTGCTTCGGTACTATGGATACAATTGCTCCTTACGGCAAAATTGATAAAATCTATTGGGCTATGAAGGAAGCTATCGAAACAAACTTCCCCTTTGCAAAATTCATTGCACACTTCTCTCATTGGTATGAATGGGGTTGTATGATTTACGACAGATTTATCGTAGACGGTGAATATGTTCCTCAGGACCCGCACGAAGCATTCAGACTTCATCAGGAAATCTGGAACTGCGGTGTAAGAACAGCCCTCGCTAACGGTGGTGTTGTAAATGACCATCACGGCGTAGGTATCAAGCTCGGAAGACTTATGAAAGAGCAGTATGGTCCCGCAATGCAGGTGTTTGAAGGTATAAAGAAACAGCTTGACCCCAACGGTATTATGAATCCGTTCAAGCTCGGTCTGTAATGGGAGGTAAGAGATATGCAATTTACACAGAAATCAAAAGAACATATAGATAACTGTCGTTTCTGCTGGATGTGTCACCATGTGTGCCCCATCGGTAATGCAACAGGTCAGGAAAGAAATACAGCAAGAGCAAGAGCTTTCGGACTTTCTCTCGTAATGCGTGATGCAATCGAGTATTCAGAAGACATCATTAACAATGTTTATGAATGTTCGCTTTGTGGTGGATGTATGACAGACTGTGTTACAGGCTGGGACCCCGTAATGTTTACAAGAGAAGCACGCCTCGGTGCAGCTCTTGACGGTAAGCTTCCCGAATATGTAATGTCAATGATAAATAACCTTATGGAGAAAGGTAATATCTACGGTGTTGAAAACGAAAACAAAATCCCCGAATTCCCTATAACAGATACACTTTTCTTTATCGGTGAAGATACCCGTGCAAAAGGTTGTGCAAAGAATGCTGCAGAACTTCTTAAGAAAGCCAACGTTGAATTCACAATTCTTCAGGACGAACCCAACAGCGGTTATTCAATGGACTTCCTAATCGGTGCAGCAGCAGAAACAAAGGCAGTTATGGAAAACTGTGCAAAGGTTCTTAACAACTATAAGACAGTTATCTGCTACGATCCTGCCGATGCAAAGGTTATGAAGCGTGAATACAAGGAATGGGGAATAGAGATTAAGGCAGAGGTTGTTACATTCACATCCTTTGTTGCAGGTCTTATCAAAGACGGTAAACTTAACCTCAAGAAGCAGAATCTTAAATTCACTCCTCAGGATAGTCCTCTTCTCGCAAGAGACCTTGAGGAAACAGAGCCCATCCGTGAAATTCTTTCTGCTTGCGGCGAAGTTAATGAAATGCTTCTTAACCGTGAGTACACAATGCTTGCAGGTCATCTCATTATGAATGAGTATATGCCCAATGTTATAAAAATGGTTGCAGAAAACAGATGGATAAATGCAAAAAATGCAAATGCAGAAATTCTTGTTACATCTTCTCCTGCAGAGTATATGATGCTCAACAGCACAAAGCCCGAAGATATTGAGCTTATTACAATTGAGGAGGCTGTACTTAAATGCTTGTAAGTTTAAAAGAAATCATTGATATTGCTGAAAAAGGCAATTTTGCCATTCCCGCATTTAATGTATACAATACAGAAACAGTAATGGGTGTTGTAAAGGCTGCAGAGGAACTCAGAGCTCCTATAATTATGCAGGTTTATCCCAGACTTCTTAACGAAGAAGTTGGTTACTATCTTTGCCCCGCAATTGTTGCAGCAGCAAGAAAAGCAACTGTTCCCGTATGTTTCCATCTTGACCACGGTGCTACCGAACAGGAAGTTCAAAAGGCACTTCGTTGGGGTGCAACAGGCATAATGTATGACGGCAGTGTTCATTCATTTGACGAAAATGTTGCAAATACAAAACATATTGTAGAAATCTGCGATTCAATAGACGTTACCGTAGAGGGTGAACTCGGTCACGTAGGTAGCGTTAATGATGACGCTATGGATGACTTCACAGACCCCGCTGAAGCTGCAGAATTTGTTAAGAACACAGGTGTAACCTGCCTTGCAGTCCTTATCGGTAATGCACACGGTCACTACAAGAAACCCCCGAAGCTTGACATTGAAAGAGTTAAAGCTATAAGAGAAGCAACCGGCGGTATTCCGCTTGTTCTTCACGGTGGTAGCGGTATCCCTGACGAAGAAGTTAAAGCCGCTGTTAAAGCAGGTGTCCGTAAGATGAATATCGGTACAGATGTATGCTGTGCTTTTGCCGAGGGTACAAAAGAAATTCTTGACGACCCGAATAGAAGCCTTGGTATAGATGTATTTATGAAGCATCCGATTGAAACTGTTAAGAAGCTTGCTATTGACAAAATTAAGCTTTTGGAAGCAGACGGAAAGGCATGATTTATGATGAATATTGTAGGAATTGGTGCAAATGTCTGTGATACACTTTTAACTGTTCCGAATTTCCCGAAAGAAGATACTAAAATGAAAGCCTCCGCCACAGTACAAAGTGGCGGGGGTCCTTGTGCTACAGGGCTTGTTGCAGCAGCAAAGCTGGGTGCAAAGTGCAGTTACATAGGTAATCTTACCGACGACGGTGCAGGAGTTTTCCTTAAAGGAGATTTTGAAAAGTACGGTGTTTCTACTAAGCTTACTGAACTCAAAAAGGGATATGTTTCCTTTGCCTCAACTATTCTTCTTTCGGAGGAAACGGCTTCGAGAACTTGTATTTTTGACAGAGGAAATATTCCTCCTACCGTTCTTTCGGCTTCTCAGAAAAAAGCTATTGCTGATGCAGAAATCCTTATGGTAGACGGTAATGATCTTTCTGCGGCAATTGAAGGAGCAAAGGTAGCAAGGGAAAATGGTACAAAGGTACTCTATGATGCAGGTGGACTCTATGAGGGAATAGAGGAACTTTTGAAACTTACGGATATTCTGATCCCGTCGGAGGAATTTGCATTAGGTCACACAAAGTGTGACAATGTGGAAGATGCCGCAAAAAAACTTTTTGAAATGTATTCTCCCGAAGTTGTTGTTATAACTCAGGGTAAAAACGGTGGAATTATTTATGACAAAAAAGAA
>JAZRFC010000007.1:0-17580 GCA_045661145.1 Clostridia bacterium
CATAACTGTTACGAAAGCAATAGCCTTCATGAATTTTTTCATTGTCTTTTTCCTCCTTTTAAATATTAAATTAAATTAAATTAAATCACAAAATTATGTACCGCGGATGGAGAAACTCCAACCATAGTATTTACACAATAAAAGTATACTCTATTCAGGATAAAATTTCAAGTGTTTTTTTCGTTTTTTATCGCTGAATTTCCTACAAATTATATCATTGTGTTTTGTATAATTTGTATACATATCTCTTTTATTTATTAAACTTGTGCCTTGGCTTCAAGGCGCATACTATATGTAGTTTCCCTTATTTACAGCGTAAAATAATCTTTCCGCTGACACCGTTGGGTGCATATGCGGTAACTGTTGTAACGCCTTTCTGAATAATCTGCACCTTACCCTCTGCATCCACACGGGCAATGGAGCTGTCCGCACTCTGCCAGACAATGAGGTCAGTTGAATCGGAGGGAGTTGTATACGCTTTCAGCTGGTGGCTGTCGCCCACCCTCACCGTAACGTGGTCTTTATTTCCGCCTTTTACACCTACAACAATCTCTGTAATATTGGAGGTTCCGTCAAACACGGGAATAAATTCACCGGAGTTTGTAAAGTAACCCTCGTCACCCTCCACTATCACACCGATATGTACATACTTATCCTCCGTACGGGCGGTAACGGTGGTTATTCCTGCACCGATACCGGTAACTGTTCCCTCGGGAGAAACTGTTACAATCGAAGAGTCCCCCGTTGACCAGGAAAGCTGTTCTTCAACTGTTTGTGTTACCTTTATGGTACGGCTTTCATCTATTTTAACACGGATAATATCCTCTTCAACTGAAAGAGAATTCTCTTTCGCGCAGGAACAAAGCACAACAGTCATAGCAACAAGGAGTGCTAATGAAATCAGTTTTTTTCTCATTTTCTCTCATCCTCTCGTTATAATCTTCCCTAATTCTATTATACAGTATTTTAAGTTTTTTTCAACTGTTTTAAGTGATTTTGATTAAAAATTTTCCGTAAAAGTAAAGCTTCCCAAATCTTATGGATTTGGGAAGCTTCGCCTATTTGATTCTGAATATCTTTTTTGTAATTCCTGCAAGAAATTTCGGAAGTTTCATTACTACAACTTTCACTGTATTACCTCCCCTTTTCTACATCCGAATCAATGTGCAGCCTAAAATTATAATAAGCGTACCTTCTAAAACTGCGATAAGCCATATTGGTAATACCAACGCAGTAAAAATGCCTGCTATGTACGCAAGGGTAAAAAGGCCGCACGGGCGACAAGTCTTCTTTTTCAAAAAACTCCTCCCCCTTTCATTACCATAGTACGAAAAGAGGAAGAGTTTTGTTACTTACATATTATTCAGCATTTCAAACATATCTACCTGTGCACTTTGGTGCATTCCCTTAAAGCAACCGAAACTCTTTAGAAGTTCTATATGGGTTTCACTGACGCTTGTACGCTGTTTGAAATCGTCAATAGATGAGAATTTACCGTTTTCACGGGCATCGGCTATTGACTGTGCCGCACGGTCGCCAAGTCCTGCCACGCTGTTTAGTGCAGGAAGAATTTTACCGTTAATATTAAGGTACTTTGTCGGGTGGGACAAATAAATATCAATGGGCATAAATTCTATTCCGCGGGCGTACATTTCATTTACGACTTCCATAATGGTAAGTGTTGCCTTATCACGGGCAGAGGGACTTTCTATCTGGCTGAGGTCACGCATTTTGGTGAGAAGGTTTTCCCTGCCCGTAGCCATTGTTTCATAGTCAAATGTATCTGCACGCACGGTGTAGTAGGACTGATAGAATGCAATAGGATAATGCACCTTGAAGTATGCAACACGGAGTGACATGGTAACATACGCCGCCGCGTGGGCACGGGGGAACATATACTGAATCTTGTTACAGGATTCTATGTACCACTCGGGAACATTGTGTTCACGCATTTCCGCTTCGTCCTCAGGTTTCAGCTTTTTACCCTTACGCACCTGCTCCATTATCTTGAAAGCTCTCTCGGGAGGAAGTTCTCTGTTTATGAGATAAATCATAATATCGTCACGGCAGCAGATTGCATTACGCAGTGTACAAGTACCATTCTGAACAAGAAGCTGTGCGTTGTTCGTCCACACATCCGTACCGTGGGAAAGTCCCGAAATACGGATAAGTTCACCCATAGAGGTAGGTTTTGTGTCCACAAGCATCTGGCGAACAAATTTTGTTCCAAACTCGGGAACGGCAAAGGTGCCTGTTTCACTACCTATATCCTCAGGGGTAACACCGAGTGCCTCTGTGTTAAGGAATAGGCTCATTACCTTTTTATCGTCAAGAGGAATCTCGGTGGGGTCTATTCCCGTAAGGTCCTGAAGCATTCTTATCATAGTGGGGTCGTCGTGACCGAGAATATCAAGCTTCAGCAGGTTTTCATCAATACTGTGATAGTCGAAGTGGGTGGTTATAATTCCGCTTTCTGCTTTCTCGGCAGGGTGCTGAATGGGTGTAAATTCGTGTATATCGTGCCCCTTGGGAAGAACAATAACCCCGCCGGGGTGCTGTCCCGTAGTGGTTTTAACGTTCATTACGCCCTGTTTCAAGCGTTCAACCTCGGCATTGTGAACATTGATTCCTTTGGACTCAAAATATTTACGGACATAGCCGTATGCCGTTTTTTCGGCAACGGTACTAACCGTTCCTGCACGGAAAACATATCCCTCGCCAAAGATTTCTTCCGTATATTTATGGGCACTAGCCTGATTTTCACCGGAGAAGTTAAGGTCAATATCGGGCTGTTTGTCACCCTTGAAGCCAAGGAAGGTTTCAAACGGAATGTTATGACCGTCTTTTACATATTCCGTGCCACACACGGGACAGGTTTTGTCAGGCATATCGTGGCCTGAGTCGTATTGTTCGTCATATACAAATTCCGACTTTTTACAGTTGGGGCATCTGTAATGAGGTTGAAGGCTGTTAACCTCCGTAATCTGGGCACAATACGCCAGGAATGATGAACCAACACTACCACGGGAGCCAACCACATACCCCTCTTCACGGGAGTGTTTTACAAGAAGTCTTGCAATATTGTAAAGGTCAGCATAGCCGTTACCGATAACACTTTTCAGTTCTCGCTGGAGTCTGTCCTCTACCTCTTTCGGCAGGGGATTTCCGTAAAGACTTTCTGCCGTTTCACGGGCAATCCGTTCAATATCCTCGGCACTTCCGTCAATTTTCGGGGGGAAGTTACCCTTGGGTACGGGACGGATATTTTCTATCATATCGGCAATTTTATTGGTGTTGGCAACAACGATTTCATAGGCTTTTTCGGGGGGGAGATAGCTGAATTCATCCAGCATTTCCTGTGTTGTCCTGAAGTAAAGAGGTGCCTGCATATCGGCATCGTCATAGCCCTGACCTGCCTGCAGAATTCTTCTGAAAACCTCGTCACGCTTACGGAGGAAATGCACGTCACCCGTTGCCACAACGGGCTTTTCCATTTTTTCACCGAGGGCAATTATCTTTCTGTTAAGCTCACAAAGTCCCTCTCTGTCTGCCACTGTGCCGTTACGGACAAGATAGTCATTGTTTCCTATGGGCTGAACTTCGAGGTAGTCATAATAGGAAGCAATTTTTTCAACCGTTTCCTCATTTTCTCCCGAAAGAATTGCACGGAAAAGCTCACCCGCTTCGCAAGCGGAGCCTAAAATAAGACCTTCACGGTGGCTGTCAAGCACATCCCTTGGGATAAGAGGTCTTCTGTGGAAATATTCCAGATTGGAAGCACTTATGAGCTTATAGAGATTTTTAAGTCCTACAAGATTCTGTGCGAAAATTATGATATGGTATCTCTTGGTTTCTCTTACAAGGGGGGCACCCGCTTCAATAAGGTATCCCTCGCATCCATAGAGAATTTTTATGGTTTCATCTGCAGTATGGAACGCCTCGGGGAATGCCTGTACACAGCCGTGGTCGGTTATGGCAATTGCTTTGTGGCCGTATCTCATCGCCTGTTTAACTAAATCCTTTGCACTTACAACCGCATCCATTGCGGAGGATTTTGTATGAGCGTGAAGCTCAACTCTCTTTTCCTCAGCATTGTCTGATTCTTTCGGCATAGAATAAGGGATAATATCCCTTGCCATAACCGTAAGCTCGTGGGAAAAGCTATCCATCTCCGCTTTTCCGCGGACTGCCACTGTACCTGTTTTTTTAAGCACGGCTTTTACCTCATCAGTTGCGGAAATAGGCACAAAGCACTTACAGGTAAGAGAACCTGTGTAGTCTGTTATGTAAAAGGAAACAATAGTTTTTTTGATTTTGGGTATTTCCTTACAATCAATACCGAAAATATCCCCGTATATCATACATTGTCCCGTGTAGTTATCAATTTCCTTTATCTGGGTAAAGTCATTTGGAGTAAATGGCTTACCTATAAGAGCACCCTCCGTGGCAAACGACACAATCCTCTTCGGCCCCGAATCCACTTTGGGAGCTACAATAGGCTCAAGAGTAATTTCAACTGTCATTTCGTCCGTGTCAAAAACAATTTTTCTTTTTAACCCGAAATTATTTTCCAGGAGCAATGCTATTTCACGGTCTACTGCCTCATTTTCCATAAGGCTTCGGTTCCCGTGCCTCAGGCTGATTTTCACAGTTTCATCATCCGCTTCAACAATACAACTGTCAAGGACAACTCTCCAGAGAGGATTCTTTTCACTCAGCACATCCACACAGTAATTGACGCACTCTACCTCACGTGATGAATCCGCACGAAATCTGATATTCAAATCAAATTCCCTAAGGTCATAGCTCTTTTTTACTTCTTCTGTAAATTTTTCTACATCACGGTAATCTGCAATATCGTTACACACAACATCTGCCGATATACTGCGTTTATTTATATCTGCTTTAATATTCAAAACCTCTGCATTTGCCAGAACATCGGGACAAGATGCATTGGGGAATGCCGTTTTGAGTGTATAATTTTCCATTACAATTCCTCTATTTCCTTCATCAGCTCATCTGCCGCATTTTCAATGGGTACTTTTCTTAAAATTTCTCCGTGTTTAAACATCAGCGCTTCGCCTTTTCCGCAAGCTATGCCGATGTCCGCTTCCCTTGCTTCTCCCGGGCCGTTAACTGCACAGCCCATAACCGCAACGGTAATGTTTTTCTTTACGGTTGCAATTCTTCTGTTTACTTCTTCAGCAACGGGAATCATATTCACCTGACAACGGCCGCAGGTAGGACAACTTACAAGATGCGCTCCGTCACGGAGTCCAAGCGATTTAAGGATTTCTATACCTGCAGTAACCTCTTTCACAGGAGGTGCTGTCAATGACACGCGGAGGGTGTCTCCTATTCCGTCAAGAAGCAGGCTTCCTATTCCTATACTGTTTTTTATAACACCGCCATATTCCGTACCTGCCTCAGTTACGCCTATGTGCAGGGGATAATCTATCATTTTTGCAATTTTTCTGTATGCCTGTACGGTGGAGGATACATTGCTGGACTTTATGGAAAGGGCAATATCGTAAAATTTGCAATCCTCCAAAAGCCTGATATGACCAAGTGCACTTTCGCAGAGTGCATCGGGGGTAGGTGCTCCGTATTTTTCAAGAAGTTCTTTTTCCAAGGAGCCGCCGTTAACACCGATTCTGATGGGGATATTACGGCTTCCGCATTCGTCTGCAACTGCCTTTACGCGGTCAGGAGAGCCGATGTTTCCTGGATTTATACGGATTTTATCAACTCCGCCCTTTGCACATTCCATTGCAAGACGATAATCAAAATGAATATCAGCTACAAGGGGGATTTCCACCTGTTTCTTTATTTCTGCAACCGCCATTGCCGCATCCATATCCAAGACAGCAAGACGTACAATATCACAGCCTGCTTCTTTAAGCCCGTTAATCTGATTAACGGTAGCGGTTATGTCACGGGTGTCCGTATTGCACATAGACTGTACGCTTATCGGTGCATTACCGCCTATAAGCACACCGCCTACATTTATTTTTCTTGAGTTGCGTCTTTCCATATAAATCACCTTGAAATTTAATGTTCAGCCTTATTTTAACATAAAAATCAAAGGCGGTAAATAGTAAATTTGCAAAAAAAGAAAACGACGGTTTTGACCGTCGTTTTCAAAAGCAACATAATTGATTATTTAATTACATATACAATTGTTGCCGCTGTTTCGTCTGCATATGCAGACGAAACAATAATAGCTAAATCACCTGTATTGTCATTCTTATTATATGCATTGATATTATCAAGTGCAGCACCTGTTGTTACATTGCCGTCTGAATCAAGCACATAGATTTTTGAAGAACCGCACTTAAAGTACTTGCCGTTTCCTGTGCTATCCTTTTCATCTGCACTTACGCTGTCTGTCGGTATATACTTGGAAAGGTTCAACAGTTTTGTATCAGCACTTACTCTGCATACAAGACCATAGCTGAAATATCTTGAACCGCTGTCAGCAGAAGTCCATTTATTTTCAGAACGTAAGGGAGTATCAGAATCAACATAATCAGCATTTTGTGCAGGATTGCTTGCATCAAACCATTTTTCAATAGCTACAACATACGTTTTTGTTTGTCCGTTTTCGGTAACTTTACGTGTTATATATCTTATAAGGTCACCCTTGTCAACGCTGCTGTAATCAGTTATTGCTCCTGTTACATATGCTCCCTTATAGTAATCGGGATGCACTTCTACCTTTGTTTCTGTTGTAGAGGCATCAGCATATCCTCTGAGTTCCAGAGAATCGCCCACGAAGCTCTTTCCGCTGACAATCATATAGGTTGACTTAACGGTAAACATATGTGACGGGTCTACAGCACCATAGACAATAACAAACTTAGCAATGTTGTCTGAACCAACGTCAAAAGCTTCTACTCTTCTTGTCTTTGTTTCAGCCAATGCGGTAGAAAGTGCAAGAGAAGAATAAGAATAGGTATCTGTTACATCATCAGGAACATAAAGAGCCTTAGTCTGAGTACTGAGCATAGAGCAATTTGTTCCGTTCTGCTTAATATTGCTCTTAGAAACAGTAGAATCTGCTCCGCCGTTTATCATTCTGGAGAAGCTATCGCTTGAACCTGTAGAAACAGTAGTTAAAGTATCAATGGTCTTAAGCTTAGAACCGTCTACTGAATATCTTACAGGCTGTGCTACATCGGAAGTATTTGAGTAGGAATTGCTGATTGCAGTTTTTGAAGCCTTAAGAACACTTTCTATTCTTGTGCTGTTTACTGTTTCTCCGTCAATTTTAACATTTTTTGTAACGGTATAAGGAATAGCTGTACCTGTGCTTGCTGAAACTATGGTAACAACCCAAGCGTCAGAAGAATTCTCAACCACGGAAGAAATATATCCATAGTTATATTGGCTTTCGGACTGCTTAACTGCTGCAATCTGACCTATATAGTCAAAATAGTAAGTAAACCTCTCACCCTTGTCAAACAGAGCCTTATCATCGTTGGCATCGCCCTGGAAGTTATCATACTGATTGGTCAGACAATAGGTTTTTTCATTAGAACCCTCAGTAAATATAACCTCTCTGTCAATACCGTTTTGCTGTGTTATTTCACCGGTTGCTGATTTTTTTGTAACAAATATTTTCTTGAGAGCTCTTCCGGGAGTATTGGGGGCGCTTTCCAGAATATTTACAACATTATACTGAGCAAGTGTCATACTGTCTGAATCAACTTTTCTTCCGTCAACATATACTACAGCATCGTTGGGAACAGGATAGTCAGCTTTTCCGTACTTAAATCTGATTTTTGCAGGGGATGTGCCGGAAGCGGCTGTGTAACTGTGCACAACACCAACCTCATATGAGGAAACTTTTATTGTTTTTGTTGTATTGTTAATTTCAATAGTACCGTTGTCAAAAGAAGAATTCAATGTATCAAGGTCGGAAATTACCCCTGCTTTTCCGTTGTAGATAAATGTATATCCTGAAACATTAGCAGTCTTTGTTCTTCCGTTTTCGTCGTAATACTTAACATTGGAACCGGAAAGAGGTCTAACCACATTCTGTTCATTAACGGTAATTATTTCATTATTTTTTACATCAATTTTTACAATAGCATATTCATCCTTTGAAAAATATGCAGAAACTCTTTTACCGATTAAGTCCTCCGGATTCATTGAATCTCTGAGTTCTCTTGTCAAATCATAAATCTTCTTCTCTGTTCCAACAGTAAGCTCAATCTGATTAAGCTCTATGTTAGCAGTTTCTCCAGAAAGGGTAGTATAACATGTTCCTGATACAATACCCTTTATTTCCTCCTGAGTATTATACTGGTCCTGACCAACAGTGGCACCACCCTGTTCGTAAATGATATCACCGTTGCCGTTTTCTGAAGATTCAAGCTTGGGAACATCATAGGAGTTACTTGTAAGAACTGCTACAACGCCGCGAAGAGCAGGCTTTGTTATTTCAGCTGTAACGGCACCCTTTGTAATTCCGTGTTTCTGAGCTGCTGCAATATAACCTGCTGACCATGTTGCATCAGGATTTGTAAGCTTTATCTTATTCATTTCACTCTGTGCAACGATTTCATAACCGATAGCACATACAAGCATCTTTACAGCCTGTTCATAGGTTACAGGCTCTCCTGCTCTGAAAGTGCCGTCTTCAAAACCGTTTACAACACCAAGGTCAACTGCTGCCTTTACATAAGGACGTGCCCATGCGCGGGATTCATCATTGTCAAGGTCGGAAAAACCTGTCTTAACTCCCGCAGGAACGCTGTCAGCAACACCCTTCATACGAGTTACAATAGCGGCAAACTCTGCTCTTGTAATCTCATTCTGTGGCTTGAAAGTGCCATCTTCATAACCTGTAATAACGTTGTATCCAACAAGCTTATTTACAGCAGATGCAACATTTTCATCCTCAATATCACTAAATGATGTCTCTGCCAAAGCAACAATGCCCATGCTTGAAAGCATTACAGCGACAGCAAGAATCATAGTGATAATTCTTTTTAAACTTTTCATAATTTTCTCTCCTTTGCATAAAAAAGTTGTACAATACACAACTTTATTCTACATTGAAAACCCAAATAAGTCAATAGGTTATTATTTATAAATTGTTACAGATATGCCATTATTTCGCATTTTTCTTTTCTGTAAGAACACTGAGCGCTCCTATTCCCACAAGGATACATGAAACCGCTACAATCTGGGATATTCTGTAACCACCAATGTAAAGGCTGTCAGCCCTCATTCCCTCTATGAAAAATCTTCCCAGACCGTACCACATCAGGTAGCAATAGAAAGTATATCCGTTGAATGGTTTCCTCTTGTGAAGCAGGGACAAAATAACAAGTCCTCCAAGATTCCACAAGGATTCGTAAAGGAAAGTAGGATGAACAGGTCTTCCCCCGTCAATGCACATTCCCCAGAAGTATTTACAATAACCTCCGAATGCCTCCGCATTAACGAAATTCCCCCATCTGCCTACAAGCTGACCTATCATCAGTCCCAGACAGCAGATGTCAAAAATTTTGAGAGTTTCCAATTTTTTCACTCTGCAGAATACTATTCCCGTAATTATTGCACCTATAATTGCCCCGTAAATAGCTATTCCGCCCTCCCAGATTTTAAACACATCCGCAAGGTTGTCCCTGTATTGGTCCCATGAAAAAACAACATAATATGTACGGGCGCAAATAACCGATACGGGAAGGGCATATATAAGAAGGTCAGCAATCGTATCGGAAGATATGCCCTCTTTTTTTGCTATATGGGAGCAATAAATGAATGCAAGTATTATCCCGAGTCCTATAATTATTCCGTACCAGCGTACCTCCCCAAAAATGGGGAGATTAAACGCAACAGGGTTTATTTCAAGGTCAATTCCAAGCTTAGGAAATGAAATATTATTCATTTTTTTCATTCCTTTCTTTCGGGAAAACTATTGAGGTTGAGCATTGTGATTCGTTAAACAGCACATCAAGTCTTTCCTCAGCTTCTTTAACTGAAACGGTTTCACACAATTTTGCATAGTCAAAAAGATTTGCACCCTTGTGGTATGCCATCATATATTCGTTGCCGAAGTCTTCTACACTGTCTAAAATTTCCATAAAGTTGCCTGCAAGAACTCTCTTTGCTCTTTCAAAGGCATCCTTATCTATGCCCTGTTTCTTCGCTTTAGCTACTGTTTTAAAGATTTCGTCTTCTATTTTATCAACATTTTCTGCTTCGCCGAAGAACGCCGCATAACCACAGCTTTGTTCATACTCGTAAAAGGGAGAGAAGCTTTTGTTGATTGTACCCTCGTCATAAAGCTTTTTGAAAAAATCACTGCTTCTTCCGAAATGGGTTCTTAAAACACAGCTTGTGAGGATTTCTCTTTTTAAGATTTCTTCACTGCTTCCGCCCGTTTCAGGGTCCTTGAAGCCTATCATAAACATGGGCATAGGAATATCAAACTTCGCCTCTATACGTCTTTTGTAAACCTTTTTATCCTCTTTTGGGAAAACCTGCGTGATTTCTCCGTGTGGAGAATCCTGCCTGATGCATTTTTCAACACATTTCCATATTTTGTTCTCATCCACATCACCTACGCAAATAAGAGCCATATTTGACGGGTGATAGAATGTATTATAGCACTTATACAAAAGCTCGGGAGTAGTTTTCATAATGTCCTCTACTCCGCCTGCAATATTGATTCTGACGGGGTGGTTTTCGTACATTGCCTCAAGACAGTTATACATACAGGTCTGTTCGGCATCATCTTCATACATTCTGATTTCCTGTGCTATAATGCCTTTTTCCTTTTCAACATTTTCCTCTGTAAAGTAGGGTGTCTGCACAAAATCAAGAAGTATTTCGAGATTCTCGTAGAAATAGTCGGTACAGCTGAAAAGGTAATTTGTCACACCGAAGCTCGTAAATGCATTGGCATTTGCTCCGTATTTTGAAAAGTCGTTGAAAGCATTGCTTCCGTCAGGCTGTTCAAAAACCTTATGCTCAAGGAAATGTGCAATTCCGGGAATAACCTTTGTTGTTTCGCTTTCTCCCGGCACTACAAATTCCGTATTTACAGAGCCGTATTTGGTACTGAATGTTGCATAACTCTTTTTAAAGCCCGGTTTCTTAATAAGAATAACCTGAAGTCCACTTTTATGTGTGGCAGAATAAACGGTTTCTTTCAGTGTTTCATAATAAGTTTTTGTAAATTCCATTATTCTGCCTCCTTATCCATATAATAAACTGTATCTATTTTCATACTTTTTGCCGCCGTTATAATTTCTTCACGGGAAACAGAAGAAATTTTCGCGGTCATTTCCTCTATTGAAACATTGGTTCCAAGAAGAATCTGCATTGTGTAGTATTCCTCCATTGCGGCAACGCTGTCAAGGTTTGATTCGTATGCCGTGATAAGATGCTTCTTCGCAAATTCTATTTCTTCATCAGAAAAATCGCCCTTTTCCATAAGGCTCTGCTGATACATAATTTCGTCATAGGCAGTTTTAAAGTTTTCAAACTCTACACCGCTTCTGACTATCATAATTTCCTTTAAACGGTCAAGCGAGCTTCCTACATAATAGCAAAGACTAAGCTTTTCACGGACATTGTTGAAAAGCTTGCTTACGGCACTTCCGCCGAAAATAGAGTTGTATACGATTGCGGCAGGGTAGTTTTGGTTGATTAACCCGTCTGTGTTTCTGAAGCCAATGCAAAGCTTACCCTGTGTAACATCAAGCCTGTCAGTTACGGTTTTGATTTCCGAAACCTCAGTAACTACCACTTCTCTGCAGGGAGCACCCTTTCTTTCAGAAAGGTTTGATGCAAAATTTTCTGCTGTTTTTACCGCCGCTTCCTCATCAAAATTACCGCTGAAAATAATATCAATCAGACTTTCATCAAGAACTTTCTTGTAGTGAGCATACAGCTTTTCCGCATCAAGTTTTTCAAGGTCTTCAACATAACCCATAGGATTTACGCCGTACGGCTCATTTTTGCACATTTCCTCCTGCAATCTTTGTACGCTGTATGACCGTTTGTCGTTCTTCTGTGACAAAATTGCATCCTTTATATTCTTTTTTTCAATGGAAACCACATCTTCATTAAAACCGTTTCCTGTTCCTGCATTAAAAACAATGTCGTGAAGAAGATTCATTGCACGGTCAAAATTACCTTTTACTCCCAGAGAAGCATCGCTGACTGTCTGTATACCTATCTTTATTACCTGACGTTCCCCGTATTTGGATGCACGGGCAATAAGACCTCCGCCGTAGAGATTTTCAAGTTCTTCCGAAATTCTCTGTGCATCGGGAAAATTCTTGCTCTGCATTCTCATTACTGCCGCGGTTAAGGTATTATATGTTGACTCTTCCCTTGAAAGAGGCCGATGGATAAGTACGCAAGCCCTGAAAGCCTTGAATTTTTCATCTTTTACAGTATAAAGGTTTATTCCCCTTTTTATCTCGGTTTTATTCATTTTTTCATTTCCTTTCCCATCTATGTAATGCAGGGAGATTCCCTGCGTTTCTTACTTTTTATTATTATTCTTGTTGCCGTCGGTCATATCGTCAACTGCATTCTGTACGCCGTTTGCGGCATCGTCAACAACATCTGTTGCTCCGTCTACGATATCGTTGGCACCGTCTGCGGCATCATCAACGATGTTATCGTCACCGTTTTCATCAATGACACCGTCACCATCCTGCACCATACCGTTTGGTGTGTCGCCTTTGTTGTCATCCGCGTTGTTGTTTGTGCAGGCTGTGAAAACAACCATAAGAGCCGCTACCATTAAGCAAATAAGTTTGTTCATTTTAAAAATCCTTTCTTTTTCAAGTATATGCCTATTATTTCTCATTTTTTTAGAAATAAACACAAATTTAATAAACAAATTCTTGACGTGCGACATAATCTGTTATTGTAGGGCGACCTACTTAATATAGATTATTTTTCAAAATTGAAAGGAGCTACTTTTATGTGCTTTGGAAATAACAACAATGGTTGCGGTTGCGAATGGATTCTCTGGATAATCGTTATCGTAGTTATCCTTAACTGCATCTGCGGCAACAACAATGGTAATGACGGCTGCGGCTGCGGTTGCTAACACTTTGTCGAGGATAATTTTATAACAGCAGGGTGTCACTTTCAGGTGACACCTTGTTTTAATTATATTCCTTTTTATTAAGCTTTTCTGCAAAAATTTTAAGTGCTTTTCCTCTGTGACTGATTGAGTTCTTCTCCTCGGGAGTAACCTCTGCCAATGTCTTTTCAAATCTGTCTACATAGAAAACAGGATCATAACCAAAGCCGTTTTCACCCTTTGGATCATAATCTATTCTGCCCTCACATTCACCTCTTGCCGTTATTGTGCCCTCGTTACCAACAAGGGTTATAACGCATACAAAACGGGCAGTGCGCTTTTCATCGGGGACATCCTTCATATTTTTAAGGAGAAGCTGTACCCTGCCCTTGTCATCGTATCCCTCTCCGCCGTAACGAGCACTGTACACACCCGGCTCACCGTCAAGCACATCCACACAAAGTCCGCTGTCATCGGCAATGGTGGTTATTCCCGTTATGTCATAAATTGCCTTTGCTTTAAGATAGGAATTTTCCTCAAAGGTAGTACCCGTTTCTTCAACATCAATATCTACCCCTGCATCCTCCTGACTTATAATCTCGAAGCCTTTTAAAATCTCTCCGAATTCACGGAGTTTATTTTTGTTTTTTGTTGCAGCTATGATTTTCATTCTGTCTCCTCCAATATTTCTCTGAGTTTTTTTACAAAGCTGTCCGTCTGCTCTTTTGTGCGTTTTGAGGGGCCTTTCAGCCTGCCACCTGCATTACGCACTTTTTTTGCAATAAATCTACTCATTAAAAGGGAATCAATGTTTGAATTTGTATATTCAAGTCCGTTCTGATTTATGATTCTCGCGCCCCGCGAAAGTCCCATTGCAGCAAGGGCATAGTCCTGAGTTACGGCAACATCGCCCTTGGAAAGAAGATTGACAAGCCTAAAATCAGCACTGTCGTTCCCCTTTTCCACCACGATTGTCTGTGCCCCCTCTTTTTCAATTTGATGGGATGTGTCGCATATTATTATGCACTCTTTTTTATATTCACGGCACAAAGAAACGGTTTCGTTTACTACGGGACAGCCGTCGGCATCTATAAAAATCCTCATAATTCCTCAAGCTCCATACTAAGTTCTTCCCATTCTTGCATTAGGAAATCTTGCTCCTCTTCTTTTTTAGAAAGCTGTGCACTCAAATCAGCTATTTTTTCGTAGTCGCTTCCTGCGGAGTTTATTTCCTCATTAAGCTTTTCAATTTCCGATTCACAAAGTTCAATTGCTTCTTCAGTACGTTTTATTCTGCCTTCAAGCTTTCTGCGATTGCTTTGAAGCTGTTTTTGTTTTTGGTAATCGTTAGGCTCTTTTTTGGTTTTTTCTTCCTTGGGTGCATCGGAAACTGAGTTTGCCACAATTTTATTCACATAATCATCATAATTCATATTGTAAGAGTTTACAGTACCGTTTTCAAAGGCAAGAATCTTATCCGCCATTTTATTTATAAGATAACGGTCGTGACTGATAATAAATACCGTACCCTCAAAATTGGCAATTGCATCCTCAAGTGCCTCTTTAGAGCGTATGTCAAGATGGTTTGTCGGCTCGTCAAGAAGCAGGAAATTTGCTCCTGTAAGCATTATTTCGAGCAGAGAAATACGAGCCTTTTCCCCGCCTGAAAGGGTGTCTGTCATTTTAAAGACATCTTCACCGCGGAACAAAAATGCTGCGAGGGCACTTCGGATTTGCGTTCTGTCCATTTTGGGATACACATCCCAAAGCTCACTCTCCACATCCTTGCCGCCTTTTATGTCGCTTCGGTCCTGGTCGTAGTAGGCACAATCAACATTTGTGCCGAAAAACACGCTGTCCTCAGGAGCTTCAACAGTTCCCTTTATCATTTTATATAGGGTTGATTTTCCGCATCCGTTAGGGCCTAAAAGGAAAACTCTCTCCCCTCTTTTTATTTCAAAATTCACATCACTGAAAAGGTGCTTTTCTCCGTAGGATTTACTAAGCCCCGTAACCTTCAATACATCATTTCCGCTTTTTCTTTCGGGAACAAACCGAAACTTTATTTTGGAAGTATCCTCTTCAGGTTTTTCAAGAGTTGCTTCAAGTCTGTCAATGCTTTTCTGCTTGTGCTCCGCCGTACGGATATTTCGCTCACGATTCCAGCGTTTTTGCTGCTCAATTATACCCTCAATACGTTTTATTTCAGCTATGGTATTCTCGTATTTCCTCTCTGCGGCTTTTCTTACCTGCTCCTTTTTCTCAAGATAGGTTGAATAAGAGCCTGTAAAACAAGTAACCTTTCTTGATTCAAGCTCCATAGTCATATTTGTAACCTTATCGAGGAAATATCTGTCATGGCTGATTACAATAAATGCCTTATTGCAGTTTCTGAGGAAATCCTCCAGAAAACGTACAGATTCAATGTCAAGGTGATTTGTAGGCTCGTCAAGAAGCAGGAAATTTGCTTCTGAAAGGAGCGTTCTTGCAAGGGAAAGACGGGTTTTCTGTCCGCCTGAAAGTGCATTCATCGGAAGATAAAGCTCGCTTTCCAGAAATCCAAGTCCCATAAGCATACTGCGGGTACGGTTACGGAATGTGAGTCCGTCATTTCTGATATATTCCGTGTTCAAGGCTTCCTGTCTGTTTATAAGTCTGGTAGTATCACCCTCGCCTTTTTCAAGTGCAAGACGGATTATTTCCATTTCCTTTTCTATCTCAAAAAAACGCGAAAAAACCTCCAGCGTATAATCATACGCCGTAAGGCTTTCCGATGAGGGTGGGGTTTGCTCCATTACACCTATTTTAAGCTCTGAGGATTTCACTATATCTCCCGTGTAGTCCTCTTCCTCCAAAATAGTACGGAAAAGCGTGGTTTTACCCACGCCGTTCGTTCCGATAAACCCCATTTTTGTATTATTTTCAATGTTAAACGACACATTCTCAAAAAGCACCCGTTCACCAAAGCTTTTTGAGACATTGTTAAGTGTAAGTAGACTCATTAATTTTCTCCGTAATATTCATTATCCCCGAACAATATCGAGGAGTTTTCTGCTGATTTTTGCCTGTCAATCGCGGAAGTAAAGGTCACGGGTATAAACCTTATCTATCACGTCTGCAATATCCTCATTGTAGCGATTTGCGATAATAACATCAGAAATCTTCTTGAATTCTTCCAGCTCTTTTATAACCCTTGAATTAAAGAAGCTTTCCTCATTAAGGGTGGGTTCATACACAACAACTTCAATGCCTTTTGCTTTTATACGTTTCATAACTCCCTGAATTGAGCTTTGTCTGAAGTTATCAGAATTGGCTTTCATTGTAAGACGGTATATGCCCACAACTTTAGGACTCTTTTCAATTATTCTATCTGCAATAAAGTCTTTACGGGTTGTATTTGCATCTACAATGGCACGGATAATATTGTTAGGCACATTATTAAAGTTTGCTAAAAGCTGTTTTGTATCCTTGGGAAGGCAATATCCACCATAACCAAACGAGGGGTTGTTGTAATGGTTTCCTATTCTGGGGTCCAATCCTACACCCTCGATAATCTGTTTTGTATCAAGACCTCTTACCTCGCAATAGGTATCAAGTTCGTTAAAGAACGATACGCGGAGTGCAAGATAGGTATTTGAAAAAAGCTTTACTGCTTCTGCCTCTGTAGGGTTAATGAACAGTGTAGGAATATCCTCTTTTATTGCCCCCTCTACAAGAAGGGAAGCAAATACCCTCGCTTTTTCGGAGAGTCTCTCGTCATTTATGGGAGCACCCACAATTATTCTGGAGGGATGAAGATTATCATAAAGTGCCCTGCCCTCTCTCAAAAATTCGGGAGAAAAAATTATATTGTCACAGTTATACTTTTTTCTTACTGAATCTGTATAACCTACAGGCACGGTAGATTTAATAACCATAATTGCATCAGGATTAATCTCAGTAACCTGTTCAATTACGCATTCTACACTTGATGTGTCAAAATAATTAAGCTTGGGGTCATAATTTGTAGGGGTGGAAATTATTATAAATTCGGCACCTTCATAAGCTTCGTTGCTATTTATAGTTGCCGTAAGATTAAGTTCTTTCTCACTAAGGTATTCTTCAATTTCCTTATCAACTATGGGGGATTTACCGTTATTTATCATATCCACCTTTTCGGGGATGATGTCAACTGCAGTAACTTCATTGTTCTGCGCAAGCAGAATTGCCATGGATAAA
Source organism: Clostridia bacterium (assembly GCA_045661145.1). Classification (GTDB taxonomy): domain Bacteria; phylum Bacillota; class Clostridia; order UMGS1883; family UMGS1883; genus UMGS1883. The sequence continues at coordinate 17,282 of JAZRFC010000007.1, forward strand.
CCGACATAGCCTGTTCCTGCGACTGCTATTTTCATTGCATGAACTCTCCTTTTTGATTTTGTATTTTGAGTATGCACACCCAGTCCCTACGAGTGTTTCTCCATGGCAACTTTGTATGCAAAAAATTATTTTTTCTGGTAAAATTCGTGATACCACTCCGCAAATTTCCGAAGCCCTTCGCGAAGTGACGTAGACGGCTTGAAGCCAAAGTCACGCTCTAATGCAGTCACATCCGCATACGTAATCGGAACATCTCCGGGTTGCATTGGTACCAATTTCTTGTGCGCTTCAAAATCATA
>JAZRFC010000008.1:0-9502 GCA_045661145.1 Clostridia bacterium
ACGTTGCCGCAGGTGCAAACCCCATGGTTTTAAGACGCGGTATTGCAAAGGCTGTTGACGCTGCAGTTGACTGCATAGTTAAGAGTGCCAAGAAAGTAAATGGCAAGGAAGATATTGCACGTGTTGCTTCTATTTCTGCAGGTGATGAAAAAATCGGTGCACTTATTGCCGATGCTATGGAAAAGGTTTCCAGCGATGGTGTTATCACCATTGAAGAGGGAAAAACAGCAGAAACCTACAGCGAAGTTGTTGAAGGTATGCAGTTTGACCGCGGTTACCTCTCTCCCTATATGGTAACAGATACAGAAAAGATGGAAGCGGTTCTTGACGACCCCTACATTCTTATTACAGATAAGAAGATTTCCAACATTCAGGATATTCTTCCCATTCTCGAGCAGATTGTTCAGCAGGGTAAGAAGCTTCTCATCATCGCAGAGGATATCGAGGGTGAAGCACTCACAACTCTTATCGTAAATAAGCTCCGCGGTACATTCACTTGCGTTGCTGTTAAGGCTCCCGGTTTCGGTGACAGAAGAAAGGCTATGCTTCAGGATATAGCTATCCTTACAGGCGGTACAGTAATAAGCGAAGAGCTTGGTCTTGACCTTAAGGAAGCTGATTTCAGTCAGCTCGGACGTTGCCGTCAGGCAAAGGTTCTCAAGGAAGCTACCATCCTTGTTGACGGTCTTGGTGACAGCCAGCAGATTAAGGACAGAGTAAATCAGATTAAGAGTGAGATTGAGTCCACAACAAGTGAATTTGACCGTGAAAAGCTTCAGGAAAGACTTGCTAAACTTTCCGGCGGTGTTGCAGTAATCAAGGTTGGTGCAGCTACCGAAACTGAAATGAAAGAAATGAAGCTCCGTATAGAGGATGCTCTTGCAGCTACAAGAGCCGCTGTTGAAGAGGGTATCGTAGCAGGCGGTGGCACAAGTTTTATCGCAGCAACAGAGTGTGTTAAGGCACTTACAGAATCTCTTATCGGTGATGAAAAGACAGGTGCTTCCATCGTTCTTCGTGCTATTGAAGAACCCGTTAAGCAGATTTGTGCAAATGCAGGCGTTGAGGGTGCAGTAGTTGTTGAAAAAATCAAGGCATCCAAGGATGGTATCGGCTACAACGCTCTTACAGACGAATATGTTGATATGATGAAAGCAGGTATCGTTGACCCTGCCAAAGTTACAAGAAGTGCACTTCAGAACGCTGCTTCCGTTGCAAGCATGGTGCTTACAACAGAATCTATCGTTGCTGACAAGCCCAAGGAAGGTCCTGACCCTGCAGCAGCTCAGGCAGCAGCAATGGGCGGCGGAATGTATTAATATACGGCTGACACAGTCAGCCCTTGCAAGGGCTTAAAATCGAGGTACACGCCCCCGATTTTAACGGATTTTATGTATTGAAAGAGGTTGTTTCGATTACGAAACAACCTCTTTTTTATGTTTATTCACTATCATTAAATAACATCGCTATCGGTACAATAATCGCAACTGCTATTGCAAGCCATGTAGTAAAATTCATAATCACTTACCCCCTACACTGCAAATAATATAAATCCTATTGTATTTGTAGCAAAGTTTGCAAACATATGTGTCAGCCATGACGGATAAATGTTTTCGTTTTTCTCATCAAATTTGTTAAAAATGAATCCTCCTGCAAAAAGTCCCAGAAGAGATATAAGAATAACGGGAATACCAAACCAGCCAATCATCATTGCTATGTGGTATAACGAAAATGACAAACTGCTGAAGATATAGGCAAATTTTCTCGTTGTAAATTTCTTTAGTACTATAAACGAAAATCCGCGAAAGAAAAATTCTTCCAAAAGTGAATTGATAAAGGATATGTAAATAGCTACCCAAATGAAATTTGACTTATTTACTCCTGTTGTTTCACCGAGGCTTGTTGTAAGGGCTGAAAAATCGAACACATTCCTGAAAATGAAATACGCTCCCAATATAGTTACATAAACCGCTGCACCCAAGGAAATTGCTGTGACAATACCTGACTTATTTGGTATTATCAGTTTTTTGATATTTATTTCCTTATTGAAAAGTCCGTAAACTACAGGAATTAACAGAAAAAGTATAATCTTTATTAACGATTTAACTACGTACCCCGGCTGAATAACAGCATCTACAATTGCCATAATAATGCAGGCAATTGCCACGAGGACAGGAATTTGAATTTTTTTCATTTTATCAGTTCCTTTCAAGAGCCACTGTATTTAGTCTACCATAAATTAACAAATTTTTCAATTCTTTTATTGTTTTTTACTTAATCTATGCTATAATGAACCGTGGTACCAATCAATTTACTATGAGGTGTTCTATGAAGCTCACATTTGCCCCGATGGAGGGTATTACATCATATATATACAGAAATACACACGCAGAATATTTCGGTGGTTGCGAAGAATATTATACGCCATTTATTTCTCCCAGCGACAACAGTAAAATCGGGAGAAAAGGTTTCAAGGATATGCTCCCCGAAAACAATAGCGTTGTAAAACCCGTTGTTCAAACGCTTACGAACAATTCCGTATCATTTTTGAAATTCTGCGAAAAGCTTAAGGAATACGGTTATAATGAGATAAATATAAACCTCGGTTGTCCGTCAGGCACTGTCGTTAATAAAAATCGTGGAAGCGGGCTTTTAAGAGAGCCGTGGATTCTTGAAAAATTTTTAGATGAAATTTTTAAGGAATGTGATATTGAAATTTCTCTTAAAACACGAATAGGCTTTGATTCCCCTGATGAATTTGACGATTTGATAAAGCTTTACAACAAATATCCCGTCAAAGAGCTTATTGTACACCCTCGCTCTCGGCAGGACTTTTACAAGGGGGAGCCTTGTTATGAAGCCTTTGACAAGGCATATGAAAATTCAAAAGCCCCTCTAGGTTATAACGGTAATGTTTTTTCCGTTGACGACTATAAAAGAATCTCTTTAAAATACCCCTGTGTAAACAGTATTATGATTGGTCGCGGTGCTGTAACAAACCCTGCAATTTTTCGTGAAATCAAGGGTGGGGAAAAAATCACCACAGAAGAAATGGTTGAGTTTACGGATATTCTCTCTGAGCGTTACAATGCTATTTTATCTTCCGACCACTTTACAATGCACAAGCTGAAAGAAATATGGATTTATATGATGGAAAATTTTCCAAAAGAGGAAAAAATATTAAAAACAGTTCGCAGGACAGACAAACTCAGTGAGCTTCTTCGCGCGGTGCATTCTCTCCCTCAAATGGAAAGATAAAACATTGACACAAAGCTTATAATACGATATAATGAATCCGTTGATAATTTAACGAAAAGGAGAAAAACTATGAAAAAGATTCTTTCACTTATTTTAGTATTGGCTACTATGCTTTCATTTGCAGCTTGTACAAAGGAAACTGCGAACGAAGAACCCGAAACAAAACCCGAAAACGAACAAATCGTTGATACGGAAGAGGATGTTCAGGAAGAAATAATTCCTGAAGAAGAAACAGAAAAACCCGAAGAAAAGCCTGAAGCTAAGCCCGAGGTTAAGCCTGAACAAAAACCTGAAACTAAGCCCGAGGTTAAACCGGAAGTTAAGCCTGAGGAAAAGCCCGAAGCTAAACCGGAAGAAAAACCCGAAGCATCCAAAACTGTCGGTAACACTCTTCTTTCCGATTTCAAAGCAAAAGCAGGCTCTCATTCAAGTGCCGTATCCCTTGCGGAAGCACTTCTTGCAAACCCCGTTATACAGTTCAGCGGTGGTGCTATGGCTGTTGAACCCGGTTTCCTTACAGGCTTTGATAACGCAGAAATCAAGGGTTTTAAAGAAGGTGCAATGTTTGCTCCTATGATTGGAACAATTCCCTTTGTAGGTTATGTATTCGTTCTTGAAGATGGTACAAATGCATCCGACTTTATATCAACCCTTAAATCTTCTGCGAACCTCAGATGGAATATCTGCACAACTGCAGATGAAATGGTTGCAGGAAGCTCCGGAAACAAGGTATTCTTTGTAATGAGTCCCAAGAGCTTCGACCAGGAATAACAAAATATAAAAAGCGGGAGTCTTCCCGCTTTTTTAATGACTAAAGTTAGTGGTGGTGAAAAAATGTTATTTTCAAGCATCCCATTCTTATATTATTTTCTGCCATTAGTACTGCTTTTTTATTTTGCAGTACCCAAGGCATTAAAGAATACGGTACTTTTGCTCTTCAGTCTTGCGTTCTATGCCTGGGGAGAGCCTAAGTATGTATTTCTTATGCTTGCAACGGTGGCTGTAAACTACCTTTTAGGACTTTTAATCGAAAAGTTCAGGGGCAGGTCACTTTCCAAATTTTTTGTAATATTGTCAGTTACCTCTTCTCTTGCGGTATTGGGCTATTTTAAATATGCCGACTTTTTTATAGAAAACTTTAATGCGGTAACGGGACTTTCCGTGAAGCTTCTGGGAATTGCACTCCCCATTGGTATAAGCTTCTACACATTCCAGATATTAAGCTATACGGTGGATGTGTATCGCGGAAATGTCAAGGCACAGAAAAACCCCATAACGCTTGGTGCATATATTTCACTCTTTCCTCAGCTTATTGCAGGACCGATTGTCCGCTACTCGGATGTTGAAAAACAGCTTCAGGAAAGAACACATTCCTTTGATAAGTTCTCGTTAGGTGTTCGCAGATTTATTTTCGGTCTTTCCAAAAAGATAATTTTAGCTAACACCTTAGGTGAGCTTTGCGAAGCATTTCACGGTGCAAATGACAAATCCATACTGTTTTATTGGCTGTTTGTAACTTCCTATATGCTTCAGATTTATTTTGATTTTTCAGGCTACAGTGATATGGCAATAGGTCTTGGCAAAATGCTGGGCTTTGACTTTATCGAAAACTTCCGCTATCCCTTTATTTCAAGAAGTGTCAGCGAATTCTGGAGAAGATGGCATATCTCTCTCGGAAGCTGGTTCCGTGATTATGTATATATCCCAATGGGTGGAAACAGAGTTAAAAGGCTTAGACTTCTCGTTAACATTTTCACAGTATGGTTTTTAACGGGCTTCTGGCATGGTGCAGAATGGAATTTCATTATATGGGGCATTTATTTTGCTATATTTCTTCTTGCGGAAAAATACTTCCTTTCCAAATATATTGAAAAAACAAAGGTACTGAGTCACATTTATGTGCTTTTCCTCGTTGCAATCAGCTTTGCCATATTCAGTGCCAACGGACTTAGGGAAGCATTTTCCACAGTAGGCGGAATGTTTGGAGCAGGCTCTATTCCCTTTATTTCAGGAAGTTTTGTGTACAACCTCAGAAGCTACGGGGTTATTCTTGTCATTTCAATTCTTGCCTCTACCCCGCTTTTTGTGAAAGTAACAGAAAAGCTTTCATCAAACAAAAAAGCAAAAGCGGTTATTGATATTCTTGAAATCCCCGTTCTTCTGACACTTCTCTTTGTAGTGACATCTTATCTTGCAGACGGGTCATTTAACCCGTTCTTATACTTCAGATTCTGATGGGAGGTATTTGTGTGAAAAGAATAAAAAACATTGTTCTTACTTGTATATTTGTGATTTTTATTTTTACTGTTTCGGCAGCGTGCATTTTTATTCCCGATGAAGAATACTCCCTTAGCGAGCGCAGATACCTTGAGCAATTGCCCGAGATTAGTAAGGATACCATATCAAGCGGCGAGTTTATGAAAGGTTTCGAAACATATGCCGCTGACCAATTCCCTATGCGTGACGATTTACGCGGTGTAAAGGCATTTTTCAGCACAAAAATTTTAGGCAAAGCCGACAACAATGGGCTTTTCTTCAGGGACGGTCACATTTCTAAAATTGATGCCGCTGAAAATGATTATATGACAGACTATTCAGCAAAGCTTTTCAAGAAAATCATTGATTCCAATATTTCGGGAAAAAACGCAAATATCTACTTTTCAATAGTCCCCGACAAAAATGCTTTTCTTGCAGAGAAAAACGGATACCCGTCTATTGATTATGACGGATTTATCGAGCGAATGAAAGAAAAGACCGACTATATGAAATATATCGATATCACTCCCCTGCTTTCTCTCAATGACTATTATTCCACAGACACCCATTGGAAGCAAGAGGAAATAACAGATATTGCAGAATATCTTGCAAAAGAAATGGGAACAAATGTCAAGACTGATTACAAGGTAAACACTCTTGAAAATCCATTCTACGGTGTATATGCAGGGCAGTATGCTCTCCCTGTAAAGCCCGACATAATCAAGTACCTTACAAACGACACTACTCAAAATTGTACAGTTACCTACTACGACACGGGAACGCCCGCAAAAGGTGATATGTACAATATGGAAAAAGCGTACAGCAAGGACCCTTACGAAATGTTCCTTTCAGGTGTTGCTCCGCTGATTACCATTGAAAACCCCAATGCGACAACCGATAAGGAGCTTGTGCTTTTCCGTGATTCATTCGGAAGCAGTCTTGCACCCCTTATGGCAGAGGGATACAAAAAAATAACAGTGGTTGATATACGCTATATACAGAGCAGTTTTGTAGGAAGCTTTGTTGATTTTGAAAACTGTGATGTGCTTTTCCTGTACAGCACGGCACTTTTAAACAACAGCACAGCAATGAAATAAGAAACAACTCCTTGGTGCTAGCACCAAGGAGTTGTTTTTATCTTAAATTAATAGTTTTGTTTTTAAAATCTTTCTTCTGTCTTTCCAATCAGGGCAAACTTTACCGAGTTCATCATAGAAAAGCTTCGAATGATTGGGCTGCAAAAAGTGAGTAAACTCATGTATTACCACGTATTCAATACATTCATAGGGTGCGTAAATAAGGTTCCTGTTAAAGGTTAAAACACCTTTTTCTTTTCTGCAGTTTCCCCATTGTGAAATCATCTTTCGGAATTTTATCTGTGGGTATTCTATCCCCTTTTCCTTGAAATAAGGATAAACCCTGTCACAGATACTTTGTATGACATCACAAATTTCTTCTTCCGTAAAATACTGTTTCAAAGGGGTGGGAACTTTCTCCTTGCACTTATCCAAGGCACGGATTATAAAATCTTCCTTAAAAATAAGAAAGCTTTCTATCTTCCTCTGTGAAACCCATCTTCCTGCAGAAACTGATATTTTTCCGTCAGTACTTATGCGGAGATTGATATTCTTAACCTTTTTGTACTGCAATTCGTACTTGATTGTACAGTTTTTCAGTTTCAGATGTTTTATTATGCACATATTTCTCCCCGAAAACAACTTTTTGAGTAAGTATCCTTTCATAAAATTCTATCACAAAAAGTATGCTTAATCAAGTTTTTCAGCAAAAAACATATGCGTAAATTCTGCTGAATATAATTAGTAGAATTTATATTTAGGAGTGGTCTTATGGATATGTTTTTACTTCGTTGGCAAATCGGGGGATTTATATTTACCTGCATCACAGGGGTATTGTTGCATTTTCTTTTTAATTGGAGTGGAGGAAGTATTCTTGTTGCACCATTTTCAGCGGTAAATGAATCTATATGGGAGCATATGAAACTGTTGTTTTTCCCGATGTTTGCATTTGCGTTGTTGGAGAACCGTCACATAACCGAATACCAGAATTTTTTCTGTATTAAGTTAATTGGAATTGCGGTTGGAACCGCACTTATTCCCGTTTTGTACTATACTCTTAACGGAATGTTTGGCAAGCTTTCCGATTGGGTAAATATTGCAATATTTTTTATATGCGCATTTATAAGCTATTATATTGAAAACCGACTGTTTGTCAATAACACGGTAAATTGCAACTCTCCCCAAACCGCAATTTGGATATTGATAGCAGTTGCCTTCATTTTCGGAGTTACAACATTCTTTCCACCGAAAATTCCATTATTCAAAGACCCCGTTACAGATACATATGGCTATTATAGAAGATTATAACGTATTAGAAATGGATTTATCAAAAACAGGCAGACTTTTGCGGAGCTTTCAAATTTTTTTCAGATTGATATATCTAAACTTCTTGAGGGAGAAAACTCTCTCCCCTTTCTCCGCAAAAACCTGACGAGGCACACAAGTTAAACACGGATTATTTGAATTAAAAGGATGAGTTGTATTGAGTCGGCTTCGAGTCCTGTAGGTTAGAGCAAATAAGCGGAAGTTAAGAGAAGTTAGAAAGCGATAAAAATGGCGTAAAATAAAGGCTTTGAGGGGCTTGTATCCTTCAAAGCCTTTATAGCGCACAAATTTTGGTATTGCCGTTTCTAACGATTTTGGTTCTGTGTTTGCTAGAAAAATGTTAGAAAACTTAAGACACAGAGTTTGAATCTTTTTGGGGCAAATTTTAATTGAAACTTGACAAACTACACCTAAAGGGGTATAATAAAAACAAGAATGGAGATGATAGTTGTGACTCAGAAAATATATCATGGTTCAAAAGATATTGTTAAAAACCCTGAATATGGAAAAGGTAAAACATATAATGATTATGGATTAGGGTTCTATTGTACTGATACTATAGAAATGGCAAAAGAATGGGGCGTTGATAAAACCCGTGATGGGTATGCAAATGAATATGAGATTAATACGGAAAATCTATCTATACTTGATTTGAATGATGAAAAATATTCTATTCTCCATTGGCTTTCTATATTACTTGAAAATCGTGAGTTCGATATTCCGTCTGCATTGGCACAGGAAGCTAAGGAATATATTTTAAATAATTTTAAAGTTGATTATAAAAACTATGATATTATTATCGGCTATCGAGCTGATGACAGTTATTTCTCCTTTGCGCAGGATTTTATCAATGGTACCATTTCATTCAGACAGCTTGCCAATGCAATGCATCTTGGAAACTTGGGACAACAATTTGTACTCAAAAGTAAAAAAGCATTTGACGAGATTAAATTCATAAGATATGAAATTGCAGAGAACAGTGTTTGGTATACAAAAAAAGAGGCTCGTGATAAAGCAGCAAGAAGAGAATATTTTGATGTTGAACGAAATAACCGGCAACGAGGAGATATTTATATTACTCAGATAATAGATGAGGAGATGAAAGCGGATGACAGGCGCTTACGATAAAAATTATCTTGAAAAAGCACGCTTGAGCTTAGGCAGAATGTTAGATTTTGCAGTATATGATTTAAAACTTGATATCAAAGAGTTTTTTGATAGGTTCATAATATCAGGTGTTGCAAATGCTTTTGAAAATGGTGATTCAAAAACTATTGCAGGAAAATCCGGTGTTGAGCTTGCCTATGAAGTCATGGAGAAAACGGGAGAAAATGTAAGGAATATAAAGCCGCGTTATACGGCCAATCGAAGTGAAGAATACTGGACTGGTTGGGCACTTGCATATTATCAGTGGAAAACGTCAATTACATTTGCAGATATTGTTAAGTATATACCTGTTGCCCAAATAAAGGCTTTATATTCACCCTATCACGAAATGGATATCAGGCATTTCACAGATAAAATGAATGAGATGTATAATAAGGCAAAGCCGGAAACTAATCTTAAAATTTATAGAAAAAGAGCAG
>JAZRFC010000009.1:0-11892 GCA_045661145.1 Clostridia bacterium
GAACCATGTATCAAGCACATCCTCTTCCTGACGCATAGCACTGCCGCACTTGGGACAGGTATCAAGGTCAGTCTTGCTTACAACCATTTCACCGCAAGCATCACAGTAGAATGCAGGGATTCTGTGTCCCCACCAGAGCTGACGGGAAATACACCAATCGTGTACGTTTTCCATCCAATTTGTATATGTCTTGGTGAAACGCTCGGGAACAAACTCAACCTCACCATCACGAACTACGCGGAGAGCTTCTTCTGCAAGGGGTTTCATCTTAACAAACCACTGGTCGCTTGTGAGAGGCTCAACAGTAGTGCTGCAACGGTAGCAAGTACCAACATTGTGAGTGTAATCCTCAATCTTTATAAGGGCACCGCACTCTTCAAGGTCCTTAACAATCTCTTTTCTTGCCTCGTAACGGTCCATACCTTCGTATTTACCGCCCTGAGCGTTGATGGAAGCATCGTCATTCATCACGTTGATGATGGGAAGATTGTGGCGAAGACCAACCTCAAAGTCGTTGGGGTCGTGAGCAGGTGTAATCTTAACGGCACCTGTTCCGAAATCCTTTTCAACATATTCGTCTGCAACGATGGGGATTTCTCTGCCTACAAGGGGAAGAATACAGGTCTTGCCGATAAGGTCAGTATATCTCTCATCCTCGGGATGAACTGCAATGGCTGTATCGCCAAGAAGCGTTTCGGGACGGGTTGTAGCAATTTCAATATAGCGGTCGGAGTCACTCATCTTATAGCGGATGTGCCAGAAATGACCGGGCTGTTCTGTATACTCAACCTCCGCATCGGAAAGTGCTGTTGCACAGCTGGGGCACCAATTGATGATTTTGTTACCCTTGTAGATAAGTCCTTTTTCGTAAAGGTTTACGAAAACCTCTCTTACTGCCTTGGAGCAACCCTCATCCATTGTGAAACGCTCTCTCTCCCAATCGCAGGAGCAACCGAGCTTTTTAAGCTGATTGATGATACGGTCACCGAATTTGTTTTTCCAATCCCATACTCTTTCAAGGAATTTCTCTCTTCCAAGGTCGTAACGGGTAAGTCCCTCGTTTACACGAAGGTTTTCCTCAACCTTAATCTGTGTTGCGATACCTGCGTGGTCTGTTCCCGGTACCCAAAGAGCAGAGTAGCCCTGCATTCTCTTGTAACGGATTAAAACATCTTGCAAGGTTTCGTCAAGAGCATGTCCCATATGGAGCTGACCTGTTACATTGGGAGGAGGAATTACGATTGTGTAAGGCTCCTTCTTGCTGTCAGGTTCAGCATGGAAATATCCGCCGTCAATCCATTTTTTATAAAGCTTGTCTTCGATTTCTGACGGATTATAGGTTTTTTCTAAGTTCTTCAATATATATCCATCCTTTCATTATTTTCCAAAGATAAATAAAAGTGAAATTGATATAACAACAATAACAAGTGCAATGACCTTTAATCTGAGTGCAGGAATATCAAACTTTTCCCCAATGGGGCGTGCCGCATAGTTCAGTATTGCACCCAATATGGCAAATGTTAAAAACACAATTCCCTTAATACTCATAAAATCACCCACTTATAGCAGTATATTATTCTGTTATTTTATCACACAACAAGAGGGATGTCCACCATTTTTTGATTTTAATGGATAAAATGTATAAAATTTTCCTTTTGGTAAAAAATTATAGCAGGCTCGTATAGAATAAGGAGGCTGAATATGGTTAAAAAAAGAGTTTTGGCAGTTGCTTCTACATTGTTTCTTCTGCTTGTGGTGTGTGTAAATGCTTTTGCGGTATCAAAGCCAGGCTCCAGAGGAGAAGAAGTAAAGAAAATCCAGACTAAACTTAAAAATTGGGGATACTATTCGGGAAGTGTAGACGGTGTTTACGGATGGCAGACGGAAAGTGCTGTGCGCAGTTTTCAGAAGAAGAACGGACTTACTGTTGACGGTATCGCCGGAACAAAAACCCTTAACGCAATGGGGATTTCATCTTCAACATCATCGTCAGGACAGACTGCATCTCCCAACGAGGCAAATATTGAGCTTCTTGCAAGAGTAATTAACGGCGAGGCAAGGGGCGAGCCTTATGAGGGACAGGTTGCGGTAGGAGCTGTTGTTCTTAACCGTGTTGACCATCCCTCTTTTCCCAACAGTATTTCAGGCGTAGTATATCAGAAAGGTGCATTTACCGCCGTTGACGACGGACAGATAAATGCCGCTATGTATGCAAGCAGCCGGCGTGCCGCCCGTGATGCACTTAACGGATGGGACCCGACGGGCGGGGCAATTTATTACTATAATCCGAGGACTGCCACCAATCAGTGGATTCGCACAAGAGAAGTCATCTGCACAATAGGCGAGCACGTATTCTGCAATTGAAGCGTATAAATAAACCCGATGTGAATTTATCACATCGGGTTTATTGTTATTTGCATTTATTTATAATGTTCTTATAACCGCCGTCACCATAGTTAAGACAACGGTTAACTCTTGAAATGGTGGTTGTGGAAGCACCTGTTGCCTGAACAATTTCATTAAATGTTTTCCCGCCCAGAAGCATCTTTGCAACCTGCAGGCGTTGTGTCATTGTTTCAAGCTCCTTCATTGTGCAGATATCCTCAAAAAACAGTCTGCACTCCTCATCGTTTTCAAGAGAAAGTATTGCGTTATATAATTCTTTAAAATCATTGGATTTAGTCATATTTATCAATCCCTTTTAATTTTCGCTGAGCTTACTGAGGAAGTGCTTCGTTTTATCATTTTTCGGATTGTCAAGCACCTCTTCGGGGGTTCCGTCCTCAAGCACAACCCCGTCTGCCATAAATATAATTCTGTCTGCCACATTGCGTGCAAACTCTATTTCGTGTGTAACAATAACCATAGTTGTCTGCTTCTTTGCCAAATCACGGATTACACGGAGGATTTCGCCCGTAAGCTCGGGGTCAAGGGCGCTTGTAGGCTCATCAAAGAACAGTACCTTGGGATTAAGTGCCAATGCACGGGCAATAGACACTCGCTGCTGCTGACCGCCCGAAAGCTGGCAGGGGTAGTTATTCATTCTGTCGGAAAGTCCCACACGCTCCAAAAGTGCCTTTGCATTGGAATCAATTTCTTCCAGAATCTGTTTTTTATTCTGCTTGTAATCGGGGCGTTCCTTTGCAAGAAGCTTGGGAGCAAGAGTGACGTTTTCGAAAGCCGTGTATTGGGGAAACAGGTTAAAGGATTGGAAAACCAAACCGAAATTAAGCTGATTTCTGCGGATTTCATGAGGAGTGAGCTTTTTTGAGTTTTCACCCTCATAAATGCAATTGCCCTCGACTAAAATCTGTCCCTTGTCTGCATCCTCAAGGAAATTTATACACCGAAGAAGCGTTGTCTTACCACTTCCCGAGGAACCGATAATAGCGACAACCTCTCCCTTTTCCATTGAGAAATCTATTCCCTTGAGAACTTGTATTTTACCGAAATTTTTCGCTAAATTCTTTACTTCGAGAATCTTCATACCAATCATCCTTTATAATAGTCAAGTTTTCTTTCTATATAACCGAAAATAATGGTCAGTATTCCGCAGAAAGCAAGATAGAAAACTCCGGAATAGAACAAGGGCCAGAGGATATGCTCACTGTTCATAAAACGTTTTGCATTCCAGGTGATTTCATATATCATAATGGAATTGGCAAGAGATGTATCCTTTACAAGAGTAAGAAATTCATTGCTCAGCGGGGGAACAATTCTCTTTACAACCTGAAGCAAAACAATCTTAAAGAAAACCTGTGTTTTTGTAAGACCGAGCACCTGACCTGCCTCATACTGTCCCTTGGGAATACTTTCGATTCCTCCACGGAAAATTTCGGAAAAATAGCAGGCATAGTTAAGCACAAAGGCAATCATTACCGCTACAAAGGTGTCCATTCCGTAAAGTCCTAAAAGACCTGGGCCGAAACCAAAAATTATAAGCTGAAGCATCAGCGGTGTACCGCGGATAATCCATATAAGCATCTTTATGGGCCACTTGATGACCTTGATTTTGCTCATGGAACCGAATGATATAATGAGTCCAAGAGGAAGAGCCAGAAGTAGTGTTAGAGCAAATATTTTGAATGTGGTTAAAAGTCCTTGAAGCAGACTAAGGGTAACTGTAATAAACATAAATATAATCCTATCCTAAAGAGAATAATCCGTATCAAACGCCTGAAATTCCTCGGAACCTCAGGCGTTGTACTCGCGTTTTTTCGATTTGTTAAGTTAAATCAAATCAGAATGCAAGGTTAAGTGCATACTTTTCAGCAAGTGCAGGAAGAGTACCGTCTGCAACAAGCTCGTCAATAGCCTTGTTTACATCAGCTGTAAGAGCAGAACCCTTTCTGAAGCCGATACCGTATTCTTCGCTTGTAAGCTCAAGAGAGTATGTAAGAGAATCGTAATCTGTACCTTCAGCAGTCATAGCCTTTGCCATTGTGATGTCGATAACACAAGCGTCTGCCTGACCGCCCATTACTGCAAGAACTGCATCTGTCTGTGCTGCAACGGGAGAATACTTTCCGTCAAGACCGTTTTCCTGAATAGCCTGCTCACCTGCACTGCCTGCTTCTGCGGCAAACTTGAGGTCCTTAAGGCTTTCAACATCCTTGTAAGAATCGATAACATCCTTCTTCATAACAACAACCTGAGCGTTCTTTACATAAGGAACAGAAACGTCACAGTTCTTCTTAACTTCGTCAGAAATTGTCATACCGTTCCAGATACAGTCAATCTTCTTGGAATCAAGAGTAACGAACTTTGTATCCCAATTGATTTCAACAAATTCGGGCTTATAACCGAGCTTTTCGCAAACTGCTTCTGCAAATTCTGTGTCAAAGCCTGTAAGCTTGTCGCCTTCAAGGAAGTTCATCGGCTCATAAATTGTGTAACCGATAACCATAACGCCGTCTTTTGCAACAGTATCTGCTGCAGTTTCGCCTGCGTTTTCAACCTTTTCTCCGCAAGCAGCAAACATTGTTACTGCAAGCATAAGTGTAAGTACAAGTGCAAGTATTTTTTTCATAATAAAAATCTCCTTTTGTGTAGTGTGTTAATATATTACCACTTTACCGTGGTAAAGTCAAGAGGAAATTTTACATTTTTCCTCTTTTATATAAACCGTTGAGATTTCTGTAAAATTCCTTGTCAATGGAAGAAAGTGCATCCTCTGTAATTCTGAAGCACCAATTACCCTCGGCAACTCCGGGGTGATTCATACAGGTATCGCCGCCGAAACCACACAAATCCTGAATGGGAACAATGGCAATCAGCGCCCCCGAGCTCCACAGAGTACGGATTACACTGCGTATTGATTCGCTGTGTGGTCCGCCCTGCCCCCAATCACCGTGGAAATTGCAGTATTGGAGAGCATATCTGCGATTGTCCTCGCCCGACTCCCATAGCCAGCCGAGAAGAGTGTTGTTATCGTGTGTCCCCGTATAGCCCACGGTTTTTTCCGAGTAATTATGGGGTAGATGGGGGGTATTATCATCTGTTATGAATGCAAACTGCATTACGCCCATTCCGGGGAAGCCTGTTTCTTTCAGAAGCTTTCTTACATCGTCGTCAATGTCCCCTAAATCCTCGGCAATAATATTTGCATCAGGATAAATTTCCTTAAGAGTGTCAAAAAATTCAATACCGGGTCCCTTTTCCCATCTGCCCTCTGTTGCCTTTTCATCGGCAGGAATTGACCAATATGCGGAAAATGCACGGAAGTGGTCAATTCTCACCGCATCGTACATCTCAAGGGAACAGCCAAGGCGTTTTATCCATAAAGAATAGTTTTCCTTTTTAAGATTTTCCCATTTATAGAGAGGATTCCCCCACTTTTGCCCGTCCTGACAGAAATAATCGGGAGGAACACCCGCACATCTTTCAATATACATATCTTTATTAAGGGAGAAAAGGTGAGGATTTGCCCATACATCTGCACTGTCGTGCGAAAGGTAGATAGGCATGTCGCCTATAATACGGATTCCTTTGGAATTGGCATATTTTTTCATCTCTTTCCATTGGGAGAAAAATTCCCATTGCAAAAATTCATAGAAAAGAATATCTTCTTTTAATTCTTTAGAAATTTTGGAGAGAGCATTTTTGTCACGGTTTTTAAGTCCGTCCTCCCACTCATACCAGGGGAGATTATTTTCTTTTTTTATGGCACAGAAAAGTGCATAATCCTCTGCCCACGGGTTTTCTTTCACAAAATCAAGAATTTTCTCCCTATTTTGAAATCTGTCGAAAGCCTTTCTGAAAACATCTTCACGTGTTTTATAAAGAAATTCGTAATCGGTTACATATATATCTTCACTTTCACATTCCTTTAAATCTTCTTTTGTAAGAAGATTTTTTTTATGGAGAATTTCAGGGTCTATAAAATAGATATTTCCTGCAAATGCACTTTTTCCTGAATAGGGGGAATTATACTCATCACAAGGACCGCAGGGAAGCACCTGCCACACTCCGAAATTACATTCCGAAAGAAAATCTATAAATTTTTTTGCGTTTTCACCCAGAGTACCTATTCCGTACTTTCCGGGCAGTGATGAAATGTGCATCAGCACGCCGCCGGACCTTTTCATATCAGCTGAGACCTCCTATGAGAATTTGTATTATATACCATATCGGGGGAATAAACATTGACGGAAGCATATTGGCAAGCTTCAGCTTTGGCTTGTAAATAAAATTAAAGCCGATTCCCATAACGAGGATACTTCCCACAAAAGACATCTGTGAAATCACTGTTTCGGTAAGATAGGGTGAGAGAATTGTTGCACACAGAGTCAGCAGTCCCTGATAAACTATAATAGCTAAAACGGAGAACAATACCCCGATTCCCATTGTGG
Organism: Clostridia bacterium; assembly: GCA_045661145.1. Lineage (GTDB taxonomy): Bacteria > Bacillota > Clostridia > UMGS1883 > UMGS1883 > UMGS1883. The sequence goes on from JAZRFC010000009.1 coordinate 6,852, forward strand.
AGGCAAAAACAATTGCCATAATCATATCCAGAATACCTTTTGTAATAAGAATTGTAGGGTCGTGAAGAATCCCGTCATTAAGAGCACCCAGAATTGTCATAGAGCCTACACAGAAAACGAGGGATGCTGTTACAAAACCGAGGGCAAAGGAGGATTCGGTTTTTTGGGAGGAAAATTTATTTTCAAAAAAGTCCCCCATTTTATTAAGCTTCTTTTCTATGTTTATAAGCTCGCCTAAAAATGTTCCCACAGCCATGGAAATTACCATCAGCATTATGTAATTTCCCGAAAGCTTTCCGCCCTCGGTTACTGCGGAGGAGGAATTTATAATTCCCGTAATTCCTATCGTCATCGTGGCAAGGGCAAGTGCCTGTACCATACTTTCCTTAAATCTTTCGGGGATAGCTTTTTTAAGCAGCAAGCCTATGACAGAGCCGACTGCTACCAAGACGGCATTTACAATTGTTCCTGTGCCGGGCATAAAATCATTCCTTTTTAAAAATATACTCTAATTTTATCAAAAGAAACTTAAATATACAAGGGATAAATATTTTTTGATGTACTTTTTTATATGCAAGTCCCATATATTGAAACAGAAGGGATGAGAAAAATGAATATAAATGGATTTACACAGCATTTTCCTCCACGACTTACGGAAGCTTTGCTCATAATGGGAACAAAAGATATGGAGGAAATCAGGATAAACGCAGAAAAAAATGCCGCAACGGTAAAAGGCAGCATCCTTATGGATACAGGCGTATACATAAAAAAGGAGGAGCTTACACAAATTGTAAATTCTATGTGCCGAGGGTCTTTATATGCAATGCAACAAAACCTTTCCATGGGATTTATTTCCCTGCCCGGAGGACACAGAGTCGGAGTCTGCGGCAGATGTGTCACGGAAAACGGAGAAGTTACTCATATGACGGACATTTCTGCCGTATGTATCCGTGTGGCAAGAGAGGTTTTCGGGGCGGCAGACGGTATTATGGAATTTCTTGAATTTCACGGAAAGCTTTACAATACCCTTATCATATCTCCCCCGGGATGCGGAAAAACCACGGTTTTGAGGGATGCAATAAGACAGCTTGGAAACCGTTACAAAGTATGTGTGGCAGATGAACGGAGTGAAATTGCCGCCTGCAAAGGGGGTATTCCTACACTTGATGTGGGAAAATTCACCTCTGTTATGGACGGAGTACCCAAGGCAAAGGGAATAAATATGCTTCTTCGGAGTATGTCCCCTCAGATTATCGCAACTGACGAAACGGGAAGCCGTGAGGAGGAAGAGGCAATCTGCCGTCTTATAAATGCAGGGGTAAAAATCATAACTACTGCACACGGATACAGTGAAAAGGATATTTTAAACAGAAAGTATCTGGGAAGCCTTGTGGAAAAAGGTGTCTTTGAAAGAATTATTGTCCTCAGCAACAGAAAGGGTGTCGGGGCGGTGGAAAAAATCATAACGGACGGGAAGGTGATTCGCCATTATTAAGATTATAGGTTCGGCTATTATTATATTGGGTGCAACGTTATTCGGGATGAAAAGATATAACGGCTTTTTCGAAAGGAAAAGAATGCTTGAAAATATACTTGACGGAAGCGAAAAAATCAGGGAAACCATACGGTGTACCTGCTCGCCTTTGCACGAAAGCTTCTTATGGGGAGGGGAGTTTTTTTCTGTTGCTTCAGAAAAAATTAAAAACGGCAAATTGCCCGAATGTGCCGTAAATGAAACGGCAGATATTTTTCATTTCCTTACCAATGAGGACAGGAGAATGATTGGGCGTTTTGCAAAGGGACTTAATGCCCAGGATTGCAAGGGTCAGCTTTCTAATCTGGATATCTTCATAAAGGATATAAAAGAGGCTGTGTCGGATGCCTCAAGGGAGCTTGACACAAAGGGCAAGCTATATGTAAAAGGAAGCATTCTTACTGCGGCGGCAGTAGTGCTTTTGCTTGTGTAGGTGTGATATATGGAAGTGGATTTGATTTTTCAGATTGCAGGAATAGGGATAATTGTTTCTGTTATGAATGTACTGCTATCAAGAAGCGGACGGGATGAGCAGGCTCTTATGATTACCATTGCAGGGCTTGTAATTGTGCTGATGATGGTGGTAAAGGAAATTGCAGAGCTTTTCAGCACGGTAAAGACGGTGTTCGGATTATGAGCGTAGCAGGATTAACAGCGGCAGGAATATGTATATGCGTGCTGATACTCACCGTTAAAAGTACAAGAAGTGACATAGGGCTTACGGTATCGGTTGCGGCAACGGTTCTTTTGTCGATGGCAGTAATTCCCTATGTAATAGAGGTGGTTTCTGCGGTAAAGGATTTTGCAAGGCTTAGTAGCGCAGGAGAAAAATTTATTGTCCCGATACTTAAAATTACAGGGATTGCTTACATAAGTCAGATAGGGACAGACCTGTGCCGTGATTCGGGAGAAGGGGCACTTGCTTCAAGAATAGAAACGGCAGGAAAGCTTGGAATTACAGTTATTATGATTCCTCTTGCAAAGGATGCCTTTGCAAAAATTATGGAGATTCTTTTATGACGGCAGAAAATATAAACCCAATTATTTCTCAAAGTTCTGCCCAGAATATTGAAAAGGTGTTGGGAGATTTTAGTTTTAACAGCATTGTGGACGATATTGTAGGCGGAAAATTCTCTCCCGATTCGCAAAATATAATAACAAGACTTATTTCACTTTTTTTGGGAGAACTGAAAACTGCATTTGCCCTTATCGGGAGTATTGCGGTAATCATAATTGCAAGTGCGTTTATCAGCAATATAAACAAGTCATTCAGCAAAAATACGGTCAGCGAAGCTACGGGTATGGCGATATTTATCTACATATCAGCAATTACAGCGGCGGCATTCAGTTCTGCATCGGGATATGTGCTTCAGACCTTAAGTGACATTATTCTTTTCGTTCACAGCATTATTCCTGCCACGGCAACACTCTGTATGTCAGGGGGAGAATATGTCACCGCAACAATGGCACACCCCGTTATCTTCTTTATATGCAGCTGTGCGGGTACGCTGATAAGAAATTTTATTACGCCTCTCGTTCTTTTAAGGGGGGTGTGTATACTTTTGTGTGCCGTTACGGGAAATGATTCATTGAATGAGTTTTCAGAGCTTTTTGCAAAGCTCCATAAGACGGTGCTTGCTTTTGCTATGTCCATCTTTGCAGGAATTTTAGGGATAAGCTCCTTTGCAGCGGCAAGCTTTGACTCTTTGGCGGCACGGGGTGTAAAATTTGCAATCAGTTCTTCCGTACCTGTTGTCGGAGGCTCTCTTGCAGAAGCTATGAGCTCTGTGGCAGGAAGTGCAATGCTCCTTAAAAATGCGGTAGGGCTTGGGGGTGTGATTGTGCTTTTTGCTATGTTTTCGCTGCCCTTGTTAAAAATATGGGCACTCTCTCTTGCGTTCCGCATAACAGGGGCATTTACTGCTCCTGTCAGCGAAAAAAGGGTGACGGAAATCCTTAGAAAATTAGGGGACTGTATAGATATGCTTTTTTCTTCAATTGCATCGATGGGCACAATTATGATTATAGGAATTGCCGCAATACTATAGAAACGGGGTATAGCTTTATGCGTGAATATATGACTGCACTTGGGAGTGTTCTTATAATCACGGCATTTGCAAAAATGCTTGTGCCCGAGGGGAGTATTAAAAAATATGTTTCTCTTGCAACAGGATTTATGATTATCAGCACAGCTCTTTCGATTTTGCCGGGGAAATTGGGGGATATATCTTTTTCGGACGATTCGTTCAGCTTTAATGATGAAGAAATAACAAAAATAGAGGCTCGGTATAAGGCAGAGGTTATTAAAGAACACAGAAAAAACCTGAGTGAAAAAATTGAGGCACAGATGAAGCACGGCTCCAAGGCATTTGCAGAGGTTTCCCCCGACGGACAGATTATAAGCGTTACCTTTGTTTTAAAAGGTGACGAAAGTAAAGCCATGCAGTATGTAGTGGAGGAGCTTGGTGTAGAAAGAGAAAGGATAAAAATAAAATATGATAAAGATTGACAAACTTTTCAGGGATAAAAGTACAAGTAGCATAATATACATATTAGTAGCCGTGGGAATACTGCTTATGACTTTCGGCACAGCGGGAAAAAATTCTGTGCCGAAAAATGTCGAATCGGTAACGGAGTTGTCCCGTGCAAGGGAAGCTGAGCTTATTTTGTCGGAAATCAAGGGTGTTGGCAAGGTAAAGGTTATGATTTCGGAAGACCAAAAATCAGAGGACTCTCTGTTTTCGGATAAAGAAACAGACGGCAAAGGGTCAAAGGCTTCTGTTCTTATCGTTGCCGACGGCGGAGCAGACGGGCGCATCCGTGAAAAAATCATCAGGGCTGCTTCTGCCGCCCTGGGTGTTGATTCCCATAAAATCCAGGTGTTTGAAAGGAAGGAATAATATGATGATGGTTGTAAAGAAAAAACAGCTTGTAGTTGCCGCACTTGCTGTAATAATAGGAACAGCGGGGTATCTTAATGCAGGGAAAAATGAAGATACTCCCACCGATACAAAATATATGGGAGAGGCACAGCTTGTAAATTCCTCCGAAACAAAGGAGGCTGACGGAAGTGATTTCTTTTCTCAGGCAAGAATAGACCGTGAGGCAGGGCGAAGCCGCAGTATAGAAACCTTTAATGTCGTTCTTCAGAATGAAAATGCAGACACCGAAGCAAAAGCAAGTGCACAGCAAGGTGTTCTGGAATTGGCACAGAATACGGAAACAGAAACGGCAATTGAAAATCTTCTCCGTGCGAAAGGCTTTGAGGATGCCGTTTGTTACATAAACAACGGTATGGCAAATGTGGTTGTAAAAACAGATATGCTTGACAGTACAGGCGCGGCACAAATTTCGGAAATTGTAACTCAGCAAAGCGGTATTGCACAGGAAAAAATAAAGATAATGGAAATGAACTGATAAAATATCTTGATTATTTTTCACTTTGGTGATAAAATACCTATATAAACGCACGAAAGGAAGTGTTTAGTGTGGCTGAGAATTTCATCG
>JAZRFC010000010.1:0-21320 GCA_045661145.1 Clostridia bacterium
AAGCAGCAAAAACAGCAATGAACGGGTTTTATTCTTCATAGCGTGCGATAATGGCTTCGATAATGCGCTTTGACGCATTGCCGTCGCCGTATGGATTTACAGCTTTTGCCATTTTTGCATATTCGTTTTCATCATTCAGCAGCATTTCTGTCACCTTGATGATATTTCCCTTTTCAACGCCAACAAGGCGTGCTGTGCCTGCGGCAATAGCCTCAGGGCGTTCGGTTTCCTGACGCATAACGAGAACAGGCTTGCCGAGGGATGGAGCTTCTTCCTGAAGTCCGCCCGAGTCTGTAAGGATAAGATGTGCCTTATTCATCGCATTGTGAAGCACATCAACGTCAAGAGGCTCTACAAGGTGAACTCTCGGAATATTGCCGAGGATTGCATTTGCAGTTTCTCTTACGGCAGGGTTAAGATGAACGGGATAAATAACCTCAATATCGGGGAAATCCCTGACGATACGGGCAACAGCCTTGCATATGTTTTCAAGAGGAGTGCCTAAGTTTTCTCTTCTGTGTGCCGTCATAAGTATTATGCGCTTATCCATATCAATTCCCTCAAGGGGTGTACCTGCAAAAGAGAAATCCTTTTTAATAGTTGTTTTAAATGCATCAATAACAGTATTTCCCGTTACGAAAATACTATCAGGATTAATTCCTTCGTTTATAAGGTTAGCACGGTTGTTTTTTGTGGGAGAGAAATGCAAATCGGAAATAACGCCCGTAAGACGGCGGTTCATTTCCTCGGGGAATGGGAAATACTTATCATAAGTACGAAGACCTGCTTCAACATGACCAACCTTTACCTGATTATAATAAGCTGCAAGACTTCCTGCAAAAGTTGTGGATGTATCACCATGCACAAGTACAAGGTCGGGCTTTTCCTGACGGAAGACCTCTTCAAGACCTGTAAGAGCTTTGGTTGTGATTCCGGCAAGAGTCTGTCTTTCTGTCATAATATTAAGGTCAAAATCAGGTGTTATCTTGAAAAGATTGAGCACCATATCGAGCATTTCACGGTGCTGTGCGGTAACACATACCTTGCAATCAATGGAAGGACGTGACTGCAATTCGTAGATTAACGGAGCCATTTTAATGGCTTCCGGTCTTGTTCCGAAAACTGTAAATACTTTAATCATAAGTTCCTCCTGAGATTATTTGTGTTCTTCTTTGTTTTCTGTGAGGACTTCGATAATTTTTGGTGTCAACCACCAAAATATGGTGAAGCCCACAAGCACAACTGCAAGTGCCCATAATGATATAGCTCCCGTTGCAATAAGACCCACTGCAACCACACACAAAATCAGACACAGTCCGTAAATTGTTGCAACAGCACGCTTCTGGGAGAATCCTGCATCAATCAATCTGTGATGAAGATGTCCTCTGTCGGGGGACATAATGGGCTGATGATTCTTAACTCTTCTGAGTATTGCAGAAACAGTGTCGAAAATCGGAAGCCCCAATATTAAAATGGGTGCGGCAACGCTTATTACTGCATAGCCCTTAAAAAGTCCCTGCACCGATGTGGCAGCAAGTACAAACCCAAGGAACAATGCTCCCGTGTCACCCATAAAAAGCTTTGCAGGGTTAAAATTGTACGGAAGAAAACCGAAGCAAGCTCCTGCAAGGGCACTTGTAACAAATGCAATTTCAGGCTCTCCTACAATCAGCGCGATACACAGAAGCGTCAATGCAGATATTGAGGAAACGCCACAGGCGAGTCCGTCAAGTCCGTCAAGGAGATTTGTTGCGTTTGTTATTCCTATAACCCAGATAAGGGTAACGGGAATTGCCATCCAACCCAGGGCAAGGTAACCGGTTTCGGAAATAAATCCCGGAACACGGATAAAGTCAATCTGTACCCCTGCGAGAATGGGGAAGAGTGCGGCAATTATTTGTACAATAAGCTTCAGCTTTGCACTTAATGCATATATATCATCAAATATTCCCAATGTAACTATAATACAGCAACCGATGAGCATTCCTGCAAGCTCTCTGTCCAAGGTGGCATATGCAATGACACTCACTATGAACCCGAGGAAAATTGCCAATCCGCCCAGGCGAGCAGTCGGTTTTTTGTGCATTCTGCGATTGTCCTTCGGAACGTCTACTGCACCTATTTTAAAAGCAAGTCTTTTAACGAAAGGTGTTGTTGCAAAGGTTACCACAAACGCTATTATGAAAGCAAACAAAACGCCGTTATTTCTCATAATGATTTACCTCTCAGATAATAAATCCGACTTTCTTTTTAACTTTTGTAACAGTACGGCGGGCAATGGAGAATGCCGATTCCGCACCTTTTTTGTATACAGACTCAAGATAATCCTTGTTTTTCATAAGGTCATCGTACCTCTCCTGAATGGGACGGAGATGTTCCGCCACAGCCTCACCAACTGCCAACTTGAAATCACCATATCCCTTGCCGGCAAATTCGTGTGCAGCTTCGTCTACGCTCTTTCCCGTAACAGTGGAATAGATTGTAAGGAGATTATTAACACCGTCCTTGCCCTCGCGGTAACAAACCTCCGCCTCAGAGTCGGTAACGGCTCTCTTAACCTTGCGGACAATATCCTCGGGCTTGTCAAGGAGGAAAATACAACCGTTGGGGTTGGGGTCACTCTTTGACATCTTTGCCGTGGGAGTCTGCAGACTCATAATCTTTGCACCTGCATTCTTTGCAGGAATATATGCATCAGGAACAACGAATGTATCACTGTAAAGCGTATTGAAACGGTGGGCAATATCCCTTGCAAGTTCAAGATGCTGCTTCTGGTCGGCACCTACGGGAACAAGGTCTGTCTGATAAAGAAGAATATCAGCCGCCATCAGCACGGGATATGTGTAAAGTCCTGCATTGATGTTTTCGGGGTGCTTCTGGCTCTTGTCCTTGAACTGTGTCATTCTGTTAAGCTCGCCCATCTGCGTAAAGCAATTCAGAATCCAACTGAGTTCAGCGTGCTGGGGAACATGGCTCTGAATAAACATAATATTTTTTTCAGCATCGAGTCCGCAGGCAATGTACTGAGCAAGAAGTGAAAGAGTGTTCTTTCTAAGCTGTGCAGGCTCCTGCCTTACTGTGATTGCGTGCATATCCACAACGCTGAAAATACAGCTGTATTCGTCCTGAAGTGTAACCCAATTCTTGAGTGCACCCAGGTAGTTTCCGAGAGTCACGGAATCGCTGGAGGGCTGTATGCCCGAGAAGATAACTTTCTTGTCATTAATCATATTTCTACCTCTTAATTTTTCCCTTATTTGGAAAAATATTAAAAAAACAAAATTCTGCGTACATTCTACCATATTTTATTATATTAGTAAAGGTTTTTTTGAAAATTAATAAAAAATGCGGCTGCCTGTGACAGTCGCATTTTTGTATATTATTGTTGTTTTTTTGTCTTTTGTTTCTTTTCTGCAGTTAAGGCGAATTCGCCACCCATATACATTGCAACAAGACCGAGAAGTACTACCAATGATGTGAGATATACTACCACGGGCATAAACTTGTCATATATAAAGGAACATATTTCAGTTGCTAAACTACCGCCCAAAATGAGAGCTGCAATATAACCGAAAAATGTAAAACCACCGGCAAAAAGTGTAATCATAATTCCGTAACCGAATATGGTTTTAAGGATATTGGATATTTTTTTCATTGCTTTTTTCATATCGCATACCTCCTTAAAGTCCTAAAACAGGAATCCAGCCCATAAGACAAATAACCTGCATTACAAACTGCCCCGCAACCCACCAAAGGTTGTTTTTGAAAGTTTTGCTGAAGTCAGATTCAGCAAGAGTAATACCGGCATATAGTCCGAGTCCGAGAGGGGGAGTGATTCCGCACATTACACCGCAGATGCAGGGAAGCATTGCAGCCGCAAGAAGCGGGTCAACACCAACTGATGCAAGAGTTGAGATGAATGTAGGTCCAAAAATTACAACGAGGGAAGAGCCGGGGATTACCATACCGAGGAAGCACGTGAGTATGCATATAAATATTACCATACCGAACATACTGAAATTCATCGAAACGATAAAGCCCTCCATCTGTGTTGCTACATCTACATCCTTAAAGAGCGCACCTACCATATATCCGAGGATACATACGCCGATTGCCGGGGAAATGGATTTTACTCCTTTTGTAAACATATCGGCAATTTTTGCAGGAGTAACAGCCTTTTTATCCTTTACGATAAAGCAGGTGTAAAGAGTTGCAATACCTGCAATAAAGAGGAGAAGTGAGCTTGAAAATGCCTTTGCACCGCTTTTACCGAGCCTTTCGGTAAAGAATGTGTCTTTAAACATATAGTCAAGGACAAAGGGAACAATTATTATAACAGGAAGCAGAAGTCCATGCCAGCCTTCCTTAAGTACGTCCTTAAGATTAGGGAGCTGTTCCTTTTTCAAAGGTTCAACCTTGTAATATTTACAGAAGCTCCATACCATAAGAAGTCTCTGCAGAATAAACCATAGCGAAATACCCCACAAGACAATCCAGAACTGCCCTTGAGAAAGGTTCTTTTCAGGATAAAGTGCCACGAAAGCACCCATTGCTGCAACAATGTTTGAGGATGGGGGAATCATATTACCCATATAGCTTGCATTGCTTACTATATTAGCTGCCAACTCACGAGGAAAGCCTGCCTTAAGCATAGCAGGAACGGTCATTGACCCAGTAGCCATTATGTTTCCGGGACCACTACCCGAAAGCGCCCCCATAAATGCAGAAGCGAGAACAGATACATAACCTGCACCGCCTCTGATTTTCCCGAGAATAGCGAGAATAATGGCGACACAACTGTCGATAATCTTTGTTTTTGAAAGGATTATTGACATTGCAACAAATGCGGTCATTGAATAAATAAGATTTGTTGAAAGTCCTGAATGTATGTAGCTGCCAATGTTTTTCCACGTCCCGCTTACCGTAAGAAGTACAATAAAACTGAGAAAAATTGCTTCATAAACAGGCCTTTTAAAAATTGCGAACCAGATGATAACTGTTAACAATAAAATGCCCAGATAAATAAATGCTGACGGCATAAAATCCCTCCCGTATCATTCCTTAAAAGTTATAGGTTTAATTCTTGATTGATTATAGGCTAACACAAAGAATTCCTTTTGTCAACTAAAAAATAAAACTTGAATATTAAAGATTTTGAGAGTATAATAGAATTAACAAAAAAAGAAACGAGAGAAATATATGAATTCACGACAACTGCAATATGCCATAATGCTTGCCAAGACGCGTAATTTTTCTCAGGCAGCACAAAATCTTAATATGTCTCAGCCTGCTTTTTCAAAGCATATAATAAGTCTCGAAAACGAACTGGGCTTGAAACTTTTTGACAGAGGAACAAATCCGCTGTCTCTTACTCCAGCAGGGGAGTTTTTCATAGAAAAAGCACAGAAAATGGTATTTGAAGAAGATATTCTTTTAAAAACTATGGAAAAGTACAAATCGGGGGAAAGAGGCAAGCTTATAATAGGTACAGTTCCTTTCCGCAGCTCGTATATGATGCCTGCATTAATAAAAAAAGTGAAAGATAAATATCCGCATTTACAGATAGAACTTCGTGAATACGGACTTGCCATACTTAAGGAAGAGCTTCTTGGCGGAGAATATGATTTTGCAATTATGAATTTGCCGGTCAATGAGCCGGAGTTTGAGACGATTCCGCTTGACGAGGATAATCTTGTTCTGGCTGTTCCAAATAGTATGAAACATCTTGTAAAACCCGACAATAAAGGGATTATAGAGGATTTGTCTTCGGCAAAAGAGCTTCCCTTTGTGACTGTGGGTAAAGAGCAGGAAATGAGAAAGCTCTTTGACGCGCTTTGCATAGCATCAAATGTAGAGTTGGAAATATATGCTACCGTTACGGGTGTGGCTACCGCATGGGAAGTTGTGAAAAGCGGAGTGGCGGCAACAATTATTCCAAAACAGTTTGCCGAGACACGGGGAGATTATGATGGGATAAAGCTCTTAAAAATAGAAAATATCCCCTATATAAGACAACCTGCCATTGTCACTAAGAGAGGGCAGTTTGTATCGGAATATGCAAAGTATGCAATAGAGCAGTTAATAGGTAAATAATGTGAAGGACAGCATGAATTATAGGGCTGTCCTTTTTCTATATAGAGAAAAAGTTTTTTAAATGCAATAGTTTTAAAAGAGGCAGGTATTATTAAGAATTTTTATATTGACTAATTTACATGAATGCAATATAATAAACTAGTAGGATTTTGAGCAGTTTGTACAAACATTCGAGAGGGGTAAGTTAATAATGAATTATTTGATAGTGGTTGCACATCCCGATGATGAGGTCTTGGGGGCAGGTGCGACTATCTGCAAATTGAATGCAGATGGCAATAATGTAGATGTATGCATTATGTCTTCCGACGCAAAAGCTCGTGCTTTTCGCCCTGAGGATAATGAGCTGTGTGAAGATGCAAACAAAAGCAGTGAAATTCTTGGGATTAGAAATCGATATGAGGGCTTTTTTCCGAATATTGAGATGAATAAGGAATCACACCTTTCTTTGGTTCAGTTTATAGAAAAAGCTATTATTGAATCGAATGCAGAAGTTGTTATAACGCATCACTCATCCGATACAAATAATGACCATTTACATACCTCACTGGCATGCCAGGCTGCAATTAGAATGTTCCAGAGAAGAACAGACGTAAAGCCGCTTAAAGAATTTTGGTATATGGAAGTATTATCATCTACTGAATGGTCTGTGAACACATCAATGAATCGTTTTATGCCTAATACCTTTATTGAAATTGGGGAAGAAGGCATAAAAGCGAAGATTAAATCTTTATCCATGTATAGAGGGGTCATGAGGCCGTACCCTCACCCCAGGAGTGAGGAAGCGATAAAGGGTCTTGCACTATACAGGGGAGCACAAGCTGGTTGTAATTACGCAGAAGCTTTTGAATGTGTTTTAAGAAGATTAGTTTGACGTAGTAAAAGAGGTTCAGCCCGATAAGGTGTATATTCCATATTCAGGGGATAAGAATTTTGACCATGAGATTGTGGCTGAAGCGGCAATGGTAGCTCTCAGACCAAAGTATTCTTTTGCTCCCGATAATATATATGTATATGAAACCCTGTTCGAAACAGCTTGAAATTATCCTTAAGTAAACTCAGGATTTTCACCTAATATTTTTGTTGAAATTTCCGGAAAAATTGAATTGAAGCTAAAAGCTTTGTCTATGTATGAAACGCAGCTTAGAGAGTTCCCCGCAGCACGTTCTCTTCAAGCTATACGTGCACTGGCAGAACATAGAGGAGCTATGGCTAATTTTAAGGCAGCAGAAGCCTTTATGTTGGAAAGGAGCCTGATCAAATGAATAAATTTCTGAAAAGGTTGATGGACGTTTTGTGCTCAGTATTTGCGCTTATTGTTTTGTCGCCTGTGTTTTTAATTTCCGCAATCATTATAAAGCTATCCAGCAAGGGACCTGTTTTTTATAAAGCCAGCAGGGTAGGAATTAACGGTAGACAGTTCATTATGTATAAATTCAGGTCTATGCATGTTGAAAGTAATGCAGTAGAAAAGAGCTTTATTGCAGATGCAAACAGAATATTTGCTTTCGGCAATTTTATAAGAAAAAGTAAGATTGACGAGATTCCGCAGCTTATAAATATTTTGGTAGGGGATATGTCTATTGTAGGTCCACGACCTGCTTCTACAGCGAATTCCGACGAGCTTTATGAAGGAGAATATGCAAAAATACAGAATGTCAAACCAGGACTCACAAGTTATGCAAGCCTGTTTGATTACAAACACGGTGAATTATTTGTTTCAGATAATGATAAGTACATAAAAGAAATACTTCCCGTAAGACTTGAGCTGGAATTGCTTTATGTTAAAACGTGGAACATATTTAAAGATTGGGGCTTGATTTTCAGTACCATATTAGTTATTGCACAGATAGTTTTCGGCAAAAAGAAGTTTAGTTACACGAAGGTTGAACAGAGTGCGATAGATAAAGTAGCAACAATCAACAAAGAAGCAGAGGTATTGTAATGCAAAACGTAAAAATTCTTGTTCTAGACGGACCCAGCAGGCAGGTTCTCCCCACATTAAAAGGGCTTAATGATATTGGTTGTAATATAACAACCCTGAATTATTCAAAACTGGACATAGGGTACACTTCCAGATATCCGCAGAAAAAACTACTTTACAAAATAAACTCTCATGATAAGGTTGAGATGAAAAAAGTAATTGATGCAGAAATTTGCAGCGGCAAATACGATATAGTGATTCCCTTGTCTGATATATCAACACAGATTATTGCGGAAAACTTAGAAACGTATTCAAAATACGTGAAGGCACCTGTCAACGATTATGACACATTTATGAAAGCGTATGATAAGTTTCAGACTATGGAAATTTGTCAGAAAAATAATATACCATGTACAAGAACTAAGATGGACGATGAAAGCCTTGAAGAATTTATTTCAAAAGTCGGATATCCTATCGTTGTAAAACCAAGAAGTGCTTGTGGTTCGGTAGGATTCAGGTGTCTGGAAAATGAAAGCGAACTGGATAGCCTGCTGGAAACAGATGGATTTAATCTTTCTGGCTATGTTATACAGGAGTATGTGGAACAGCACGGAAGGCAATATAATATTCATCTGTTTATGGACAATGACAGTAACCTTGCCTTTGCGATTCCTACACAGAAGTGCAGATGGTTCCCCGTAGATGGCGGATCAAGCTGCTTTTGCAGAGTTGTAGACAGAAAAGATTTGGTAGAAATATGTACAAAGCTTCTTAAAGAAATTGGTTGGAAGGGCTATTGTGAAATAGAAATGATTGAAGATGTATCTGAGGGTGCGGAAAAAATTATTGAGATTAACGGACGAGCTTCCGCAAGCATACGGATATGCCAGCTTTATGGTGTGAATGTTGCAGAGTCTATGGTTAAATTGGCGTATGAAGAAGAGCTGAGTGCACGGCCGTTTGAATATCGTGATGTGAGAATGCGGTGCATCCATACTGATCTACTTTGGCTTTTAAAATCAAAAAACAGGTTTAAAACAACACCCGCATGGTTTAATAACCGTCATACCCATGACCAGATTTTTTCATGGTCGGACCCTTTGACGTTTTTTCCATTTTCTATTCAGTCTTTACTAAAATATAAGCAAGAAATGAAAAAAAGAGAGAGATAAGAAATTTTGTGAAAGGAAATTTGTTTTCATAGACTCTCGTTCTGTTGAAAACTAAATATTAAAATGACAAAAAGATTAAAACTGATAAACCGCATTGGAGAATTCAAGCTGTTTGAATATAAACCTACATTGATGCATATGTTCGGTAAATTATATCCGGAATCTATTACTGTAAGAAGAATAATTCGTTTTGCATTGGCTTTAAAATGCGGTTACGAAATTTACTATTTAACAGATAAGGATGAAACTGTAGCATATTGTACTGTGCAAAGTGGAAAATCAAAACGGTTTGATTACAGTACTGAAAAAGATATAATCATAGGACCGTATGTTGTGGTTGAGGAATACAGAGGACAATCAATTGCTTCTAAATTGATTGAAGAAGTTCTGAAAATCAGAAAAGGTACATATAATTATGCATTTGCATACATAAAAAAGGAAAACATTGCAAGCATAAAAACCTGTGAAAAAGTTGGCTTTACATATTACTCGGATGCAGTTGTTACCCCTTTTATTTGCAATGTTAAGAAAAACGAAGATAGCGATTGCAACTATATAATTATGAAAGATGAGGAAAAAAGCGTATGAAAACGGTGCTTTTTGCTGGAAGATCCAGCTCATTATTACGTTTTAACAGTGAACTTATAGAAGAAATTGTTAAGAACGGACATACAGTTGAATGCATTGCATCCGATAATGAATGTGAAGAAGATTTGAAAAAATTAGGGGCAAGCTATACCAGGATTGAATTTAGCAGAAGCAGTATAAACCCTTTTAAAGGGCTTTCGGTTATAGCAAAACTGACAAAGTTTTTTAAGGAAAAACAGTTCGATGCGTATTACGGGTTTACTGCAGCTCCTGCTACATATGGAGTGATGGCAGCTAAAAAAGCAGGAATAAAACACATTTTTGTTGCTATTACAGGTGCAGGCAAAATAGTCCAGAAAAGAGAAGGGCTTTTCAATAAATTCATAAGAGTTGTACTTTCAAATTTATACCGAACAGCTATAAAAAGCTGCGAAAAAGTATTTTTCTTAAATGATGATAATATTGACTATTTTATAAAATACAGAATTGTAAAGGCTTGCCAATGCGTAAAAATTGGAGGAACCGGTGTAAACACCGCTAAGTTTATTGAGGCGCCTATACCCACCAAAAATTATTTTTTGTTTGTTGGTGCTCTGTTGAAATTTAAGGGTATTATGGAATATATGCAGGCAGCCCGGCTGGTGAAAAAAGAGTATCCGGATGCAGAATTTCATGTAGTGGGTGCAATTGACGATCGTCTTTCTGCAATTACCCAGGAAGAATTAAACGAGTATGTAAATGACGGCAGTATAATATATGAAGGATTCCAGAGTGATGTAAGACCATTTATTGAGAACTGCAGGTATTTTGTGCTTCCCTCTTATAGCGAAGGGATACCTACATGCGTTCTTGAAGCTATGGCAACAAAAAGGGCAATTATTACCACGTACGCTCCCGGTTGCCGGGAAACTGTGATTGACGGTAAAAACGGAATTCTTGTTCCTATAAAGGATGTGCAGGCATTAAAAGATGCGATGATACATTTGATTGAACATCCGGATGAAGTTGAAAAAATGGCAGAAAACTCTCTAAGTATAGTACGTGAAAAATTTGATGTAAGCGTAGTTAACAGAGTAATAATTGATACAATGGATTTAAATTGTCTTGGCACAGGAGAACAAGTATGAGCGAATGTAAAAGAGTTTTGCAGGTTGTAACTATAATGAACAGAGGCGGCATAGAAAATATGCTGATGAATCTGTATAGAAATATAGACAGAGAAAAAATTCAGTTTGATTTTGTTGTACATAGGAGCCAGAAGGCTGCTTTCGATGACGAAATAAGAGCATTGGGCGGAAAAATTTACTATGCCCCGCAGTATAAGTGTTTGAATCATTTTTCATATGTAACCTGGTGGGAAAATTTTTTCAAGGAACATCCAGAATATAAAATCATTCATTCTCATACATATTCTCTTGCTTCTGTTCAGCATAAAATAGCAAAAAAATATGGTTTAATAACCATTGTACACAGTCACAGCACCTCTACTCCTAAAAGTTTTAAGGGAAAAGTGCAGAGAGCTTTTCAAAAGAACATAACAAACATTTCGGATTATCTTTTTGCCTGTTCATCCGCAGCAGGTGAATGGCTTTACGGAAAAGGCTGTGAAAAAAGAAAAAACTATGTGCTTTTAAAAAATGCAATAGATGCGAAAAAATACGTGTTTGATGAACTGATACGAAGTGAAGTTCGTAACGAACTGAATATATCAGGAAAGTTTGTAGTCGGACATGTTGGAAGTTTTGGAATCCCTAAAAATCATATATATTTGCTTGAAATTTTAAAAAAAATATCTTTAAAACGCGAGGATTCGGTTCTTTTACTTGTAGGTGATGGAGCTTTAAGACCGCAAATTGAGGAAAAGATTAAAGAATTAGGTATAGAAGATAGAGTAGTTATGACGGGAATCCGCCCTGATGTAAATAAGCTTATGCAGGCAATGGATTGCTTTGTATTTCCATCAATATATGAAGGTCTTCCCGTAACTGTTATAGAAGCTCAGGCAGCAGGTCTTCAATGTTTTATTTCCGATAGAATTACTGACGAAGTTTGTATTACCGATTCAGTTGAAAGACTTTCGATTGAAGATTCGCCCGTGGTATGGTGCGAGAAAATATTGAATAATGAGAAAACAGGTACGCGTGCCGAAAATAAAGCTAAAATAATTGCAACGGGCTATGATGTTGAAGAAACATCAAAATGGTTGACAGATTTTTATAGCAAAATAATGCATAGGAATTGATCGAAGGGAGAGAATGCTGTGTCTTTATCACATCTTGTAGCTAAATTGAAAACATATCTTTTAAAGAATGATGCGTTGATTCATTATTATCGTAAGCAGGGTATGGTCATAGGAAAAAACCCACGCATATTTTCAGATATTTCCACCCCAGAAGCTTATTTGGTTGAAATAGGTGATAATGTTACAATATCAAATGGTGTCCAGCTTATAACTCACGATGCAAGTATAGCGAAGGCACTTGATGGCGTGACAGATGTTTTTGGAAGAATTAAAATAGGAAATAATTGCTTCATTGGGGCTAAATCTATAATTCTTTACGGATGTACTTTGGCAGATAATACTATTGTTGGGGCAGGAAGTGTTGTTACAAGAAGCGTAACAGAGTGTGGAAAGGTAATAGGTGGTAATCCAGCAAGAGTAATATGTGATGTGGAGACCTTTGTAAATAAAAGTAAAGAATTTGCAATCAGCACCAGAGGAATGACAAAAGAGCAAAAGCGTGAGGTTTTAATGAATTCAAGTGATATACTGATTACAAGATAAAAGTTATGTCATTTTACTATGAAAAAGGTGGTAATTATGTATAAGATTAAATCTATTACAGACGCTGATTTGTACCGGTATTATGGTGATAAAAAGATTGGACTTATAAAGAAAAGCCAACTTTTTGGCTACAAATATACAAGGGTATTACGTTATACAAATTATTATCAAAAGAGGAATAAGCTTTTGTACCTGTTATACGGTTTTCGGTTGAATAAATTGCAGATGAAATATGGTTTTCAAATTTCTACATCTGCAACAATTGGAAAGGGTCTTTATTTAGGGCATTTTGGAACAATTGTAGTGAATCCTGCAGCTGTATTGGGAGAAAATGTAAATCTATCTCCCAATGTAGTAATCGGTCAACAGAACAGGGGCGAGAGAAAGGGTGCTCCTCAAATAGGAAATAATGTATGGATTGGCAGCGGGGCAGTTGTAGTTGGAAACATAAAAATTGGGGATGATGTATTAGTTGCACCTAACTCTTATGTGAATTTTGATGTGCCGTCACACAGTATAGTCATAGGGAATCCCGGCGTAATTCATCCTGCGCAGAATGCCACGAAGGACTATATATGTAATACTATTGGAGACAAGGGGATAGATTGATAGATGAAAATAGCAACGTTGACAACGCACAGACCGTATAACTACGGAGCAGCACTTCAATCTTACGCACTTCAGAAATACCTTAAAGAGTGTGGTTATGATACTGAACTGATTGATTATATTCCGTCTTATTTTCGCAGAAAATTGAGTGCGTACATTATAAGATGTATAGATATGATAAGATGTAGGTATGTATTCCATAAGTTTTTAAAAAATCATATAGAACTTACTAAAAGGAAATATAGAAGTGTTGAAAATTTAAAAAAAGCCGAATTTGACTATGATGCTTTTATAGTAGGTAGCGACCAGGTCTGGAATATGAATATGAATAATGGCAAGGATGATGCTTTTTTCCTTAGCTTTGTAGACGAGGACAGATTGAAAATATCCTATGCGGCGAGTATAGCGATGGATTATATCAGCGCGGAGCAGTTTCTCAGGTTTAAGAGCCTTACTTCAGATTATACTGCTGTGTCGGTAAGAGAAAGATCAAATGCAAAAATGCTTACCGACAAAGGCATAACCTGCGAACAGGTATGCGATCCTGTGTATCTATTAAGCAAGGAGGAATGGAGAAAAATTTCCACACAAAAAAAGCAAAAGAACAAATATGTGCTGGTATATGCATTTTACAATCAAAAAGATGTATATGATTATGCTGAAGAATATGCAAAAAAGTATGACCTGAAACTCTACTACGTAACTACATGTTTTTTTAGCAGGCTGTCATTGCCGGGAAGACAACTGTGGTGTCCGAATATAACAGAGTTCATTGGACTGATAGATAATGCACAAATGGTTATTACAAATTCATTTCACGGTTTAGCATTTTCGCTTATATTCAATAAACCGGTAAGCGTATTTAAAACTAACAAAAAAGGTAATAACAGGATAACGGACATGCTTTTTTCTGTCGGGATAGAAGAACAAGAAAAAAACTGCATTGCTGAAATAACTGATTATACCAAAATAAATCCAAAGCTAAATGTGCTAATAGAAAAATCTAAGGATTTTCTGGAAAAATCAATTAATAAGAAATGAGGAAATACAAATGTCGCAACAACATAAGATTTCTGTAATTATACCGACGCATACTGGGTTTGAAAATATTACAAGGGCTGTTGACAGCGTTTTAAGTCAAAGCTACAAAAATGTTGAAATTTTTGTCGTTGATGATAATGGAAAAGATTCTCAAAATCAGATAAAGACCGAACAACAGATGAAAAAATACAGCGCGCTTGCTAATGTTACCTATTTAGTACACGAAAAAAACATAAATGGTTCTGCAGCCAGAAATACGGGAATAAGAGCATCAAGCGGTGACTACATAGCTTTTTTGGATGATGATGATTATTTTAACGAAAACAACCTCCAAAGACACATAGATGTTTTTGAAAATCTGCCCGGGGATTACGGTGTAACGTATTGCGGAATGCGGCTAATTGTTGAAAATAAAAAAGACAAGATTATTATGCCGGAATATGAAGGCGATATACTGTTTGATTTCTTTTGCGGTAAAATGCGCATAGGTTCAAGTCTTATAATGATAAAACGAGAAGTGCTGGATTATGTAAAAGAATTTGATGAATCTTTCAGAAGACATCAGGATTGGGAATTTTTGGCGAGGATTCTATGCAAATATAAGTGTGGTAAAGTCGATAATGTAGGAGTAAACAAATGCGTACTTCTCAGAAATAATGCTAAGAATCCAAAGGTTTTTGAGCAAAACCGTATTTATTATCTGGAAAAAATGAAACCGATAATTGAGAAGTTTGATAAGAAAGAACAAAGACAGATTTATGATATTCATTATTGTGCAATAGGAAAAGAATATTTGCGTGCAAAAGATATAAGAGGTTGTATCAGGTGGACAAGACAAACATCTAATCCGTTTAAAACCGGACTTAGTTATGTCTTCAGCTTTTTACAGTATTTAAGAAAATAACAAAACAGAAAAAGAGGAAAATAAAAAATGATGCTTGCTGATAATAATATTTGTACAGGTTGCGGTGCATGTGCGAGTGTTTGTCCTTGCAATGCTATTTCTATGAAACCTGACATGGAGGGGTTTTACTATCCGCACATAGTGACAGAAAAATGTACAAATTGCAGACTTTGTGAAAAAATATGCCCTGCGCTGAAAAAAAACGGTACAACATTTGAACAGAGTACTTTTTTTGCATTGTGGACAAACGATAAAAAAGAGCGTATAGCAGCTTCTTCAGGTGGTGCTTTTGGAGAAATAGCAAAATGGGTTTTGGAAAATGACGGTATTGTTTTCGGAGCAGCTTTTTCAGATGATTACAAATCACTTTCACATATAAGTACGGATGAAATTCACCTTGACAGACTGAAAAAGTCGAAATATATAGAAAGCGATATGAATTTTACGATAAAGAGAATAAAAGAAGAACTCGAAAAAGGAAGGTGGGTTTTCTTTTGCGGCACCCCGTGTCAGGCAATGGGAGTAAGAAGCGTTTGCACAAGCAACGATGATAAACTTATAGTTGCTGATTTTTTATGCCATGGCGTTCCATCGCAAAAGGCATACCGTAAGTATATCAGTGAACTCGAAGAAAAGTATAAAAGCAAAGTTCAGGAAGTAAGCTTCCGTTCTAAAAAATTGGGTTGGAAAGCTTATTGTATGTTCATAACCTTTGAAAATGGGAAAAAATATTTTAAAACCGCAATAGAGGATCCATTCTATAAACTGTTTTTAAGAAGACTGACACTTAGAAATTCGTGTTACGGATGCACTAGGGCGGAAGAAAGCGTTGCGGATATAACATTGGGCGATTTTTGGGGGATTACAAATACGGCTGGTATTGTTGACACCGATGAAGGCATTTCTCTTGTTCTTGTGCATAATGAGAAGGGAAAACAAATCATAGATGAGATAAAAAGCAATTTAACCGTTTTTGGGCTTCCAAAAGAAAACGTAGAATATATCAGAGAACCAAAGAAGAATTGCAAAAGAGAAACAATTGATTATGAAAAATTTAACTTTTTTAATAATTCACTGTTGTCGAAAAATAACATGATTACTTTTTTAAAAAGCGTTTGTCTGAAAAACAAGTATATAAGACATATAAGATATAAAAAGCGTTTTTAACTTAGAAGCAGGGTATATTTTATTGAGAGGTTATACTGAATATGGAAAAAAGAGATAATACGGTAACTTTTTTACAGGCATACCTGATTTCTATCGGGGCAATGAATAAAATTGTAGGTATTTTGCTTAACCGTTCGTCGGGGGTAACATTCATAAACTTAATTCCGATATGTGCAATAATGGTGATTCACTTTTTTACTTCCAACAAGAAGAGAGATTTGAATCTAAACAAAAAAGCAATGCTTTTTGTCTATTATATTTTGAGTGTAATTGTTGTGTATATGTATGCTTTCCGTTATACAACCGTGGAAACGAAAGAACTTTTTGTTTACATTTTAATACCTATATATCTTTCTTTATATAAAGTAGATGCAGAAAAGCTTTTGAAGTACATAATGTTTTTTTCAATTCTTGTTTTACCTGTTTCTGGAGAATTTTTTTCTGTGAGAACAAACGATACAATCAGTATGGGTACGACATACAGTGCATTACCGTTTGCTGTCTCGACAATTATTCATTTCTGGTATTACAGGAAAAATGCAGGATTTTTTACGTGGATATGCTACCTTGTGAATATTTATTATGCTGTTATGATTGTTATGTTGGGAAATCGCGGACCGTTAGTATCCTTTATAGTCTTGGGCATTCTTTTGCTCCTTAATAAGTTTAGTCAGGAAGATATTAAAAAGAAAAGTACTACAAGAACAATGGTTATTATTATAATTGTAGGAATATTGATTATATATACAATCAACAATTTTGAGATGATCCTTTATGCCTTAAATGGCTTTCTTAACTCTAAGGGAATAAAAATAAGTTCCCTTTCAAAGAGCATTGGATTAACAAAAGCAGGTAACCTTGCAAACGGAAGAAATTCAGTGTTCGATTTTGCCATAAACGGTATAAAAGAGCATTATCTTTTAGGAAATGGAATTACAAGTATTTATTACAGAAGTTTTTATTCAATTCCTTACCCGCATAATTTGTTTTTACAGATGTGGTATGACTTGGGAATAGTTGTATCAATTCCGTTATTGTGGATCCTTCTTAAATCGGGCATTACGGTGCTTTTTAAGAGTAATATAGTAAAAGCGTATGCAATAGTGATGATACTTTTAGTTTCAATAACAATACCAAAACTTTGCTATTCAGGAGAGTTCTGGACTGATATACCGTTCTGGTTCTTAATTATGTATACTATTTCACCGAATATTTATGGGAAATACAGGTTGGGAGATGAAGCCAATGGAAGCGAGTTCAATAGTAGTATCCATCATATGTAATACATATAATCATTCAAAATACATAAGAAAGGCAATAGAGGGGTTTGTTAATCAAAAAACAAACTTTAAGTATGAGATACTTATTCATGATGACGCATCAACAGATAAAACTGCGGATATAATTCGTCAATATGAGGCTGAATATCCAGATGTTATAAAGCCCGTATATCAAAAGGAAAACCTGTACTCTAAGAATGTAAAAATTACCCCGGATATTCAGTTACCCCGTGTGAGAGGGAAATACATAGCTATATGTGAAGGTGATGATTTTTGGATTAATGAAAATAAACTTCAGAAACAGATAGATTATATTGAAAAAAATCCTGAATGTGCGATGTGCATAACAGCAACTCAAACAGTTGGAATGGATAGTTCTCCTCTTGGAGAACTGCACCCTTTTTTAAAAACAGGAGATTATAGAATTCCTGATTATTTGAGTAGAAATTCCAATATTCCTACAGCCTCGATTTTAACAAGAACAGAAGACTTAATTGCAGCATATGAAACCCCTTATAGAAAAATTTCAAATGTCGGAGATGTACCAATTAGCCTATATATGTTCTCAAAAGGCTATGTGCATTATGAAGACTGTTGCGATGTAGCATACAGGATTAACAATCCAAATTCATGGGTAGGTCAAAACAAGGGAGAAAAAAAATATATAAAGCATTTGAAAAATTCTATAGAGGTTCATAAGACTTTTGATGAATATACGGAAGGAAAATATGCCAATCATATAGAAAAAGTAGTGAGAAAAAAGGAAGTAGAGATCTACATTCTTGAAAAAAAGTTTAACCTTATATTGAAAGAGTACAAAGATGTAGTTAAGCATATGTCTTTAAAAGAAAAAGCATATATATATATAGGAGCCTATGCTCCGTTCTTAGTAGACACAAGAAAAATTAGGAGAAAGTAGTAATGAGTGAAAATACAAGCATAAAAAAAAATGTACTATCCAGTCTTGTATGGAAATTTGCGGAAAGAATACTTGCCCAGTTAGTGACTTTTGTAGTGTCAATAATTCTTGCAAGGCTTCTTTCTCCTGAACATTATGGTGCAATAGCAATTGTCAATATATTTATAGCTCTGGCAAACGTGTTTGTTGTAAGCGGATTTGGTAATTCGCTTATACAAAAAAAAGATGCGGACGATATTGACTTTTCATCGGTTTTCTATTTTAACATATTAATATCAGTAGTTGTGTATGCGGTGTTGTTTATGGTAGCTCCATATATTTCCTCGTTTTATCAGATGCCAATTCTTTCTCCTGTTTTGAGAGTATTGGGATTAAGACTTATAGTAGCAGGGGTCAACAGTGTACAGCATGCATATGTTTCAAGAAAGATGCTGTTTCGCAGATTTTTTTGGTCAACACTCGGCGGAACGCTTGCATCTGCGGTTGTTGGTATTGCGATGGCGTACAGGGGTTTTGGAATATGGGCGCTTGTTGCTCAGTATTTGACAAACTCGGTAACAGATACCGTTGTACTGTGGTTTACCGTGGAATGGAGACCAAAAATGTTGTTTTCTTTCAAAAGACTTGGACGGCTTTTTTCTTATGGATGGAAACTTCTTTGTTCGGCTCTTCTTGATACGGGTTACAATGAGCTTCGCAGTCTTGTGATTGGAAAGGTTTACACATCAAAGGACTTGGCATATTACAATAAAGGAAAAAGTTTCCCCAATCTTATAATAACAAATGTTGATTCATCTATTCAAAGTGTACTTTTCCCTGCTATGTCAAATGCACAGGACAAGAAAGAACGTATAAAAGCAATGGTACGCCGTTCAATACGAGTAAGCAGTTATGTAATGTTGCCGCTCATGGTTGGTCTTGCCTTGGTTGCAGAACCTCTTATAAAGTTCCTTCTTACCGATAAGTGGCTTCCTTGTGTGCCTTATGTGAAAATTGTGTGTTTGACATATGCGTTGAGACCTATGCAAACCGCCAATTTGCAGGCTATTAAAGCGTTGGGTAGAAGTGACATTTTTCTTAGACTTGAAGTTATAAAGAAAATCATGGGAATAACTGTACTTGTCTGTGTTGCTCGTTTGGGAGTCTTAGCGATTGCGATAAGTGGTTTATTTACAGCAATTGTGTCTTCTGTTATCAATTCATATCCAAATAAAGAACTTATTGGTTATAGTTATTTTGAGCAATTGAAAGACTTATTTGCAGCGGCTATTCCAATCATTGCTATGTCTTGTGTTGTTCTGATGATAGGATTAATAAAGATTAATGTGTTTTTCCTTTTAATATTACAAATAGTCTTTGGGATGAGTACATACATTGTTTTTTCGGCTGTTACGAAAAACGAAGCATTTTTGTATATATGGAAAATAATAAAACCTTTTATATCAAGGTTTCAGATTAAGGAGAAAAAATATGATTAACGGTAAAAAAGTTTTACTTGTGTTGGGTGCCATTTCTGCAATGAATGATATAGTAAAGAATGCCAGAGAAAAAGGTTACTATGTTATAGTAACTGATTATTATGAAAATTCTCCTGCAAAAAAATACGCAGATGAGTGTTGGACTATCAGTATTGATGATGTTGAATCTATTGTGAAAAAGGCAAAAGAACGTAGCGTTGACGGAGTTATGAATTACTGTATAGATCCGGGGCAAAAACCTTATCAGCAAATATGTGAAAAGTTAGGTTTGCCGTGTGTAGCCGGGTTTGAACAGTTTGATATTATGACAAATAAAGATAAGTTTACACAATGCTGTAAAGAATTTGGAGTTGGATTTATTCCGGAATATGAAATCAACGAAAATTATAATGATGCAGAATGGGAAAATATAGAATATCCGGTAATTGTAAAACCGGTAGACGGACGTGCATCTAAGGGAATTTCTTTGTGTAAGAGCAAGGAAGACATGGCTGACGCGATAAAGTATGCGATGGACAATTCAAAAAGAAAAAAAATAAAAGTAGAAAAATATCTCGATTGTCCTGAAATATGTGTTAAATATGTAGCGTGTGATGGAGAGTTTTATTTAACAACTATGGCAGATGTTTATAAATGTTACAAGCCGGATGGAACAAAAGTATATCTTGGTACACAAACATATCCATCTAAATACATGGACGAATATTTGGAAACAACTCATAAAAATGTTTTGAATATGCTTAAATCCATAGGTATAAAAAATGGCGCAACATCCTTGACAGGATTTTATGATAATGGCGTTTTCAGATTTTTTGACCCGTCTTTGCGAATGGGTGGAGCACAGGATTGGTGTATAGCTAATGCGGCAAGTGGAGTTGATATTTCAGATTGTCTTACGGATTTTGCAATGACAGGAAGTATGGGCAATCAAGAAGTTATCAAAAAAATTGATATGGCAATAGGAGTAAAACCGTCAGCACTACTTTATTTTGATATTGGAACAGGAACAATAGGTTCTTTCGAGGGTATAGAAGAAGCTGCAAAAATTCCAAATGTTACGGGATATCATGTGTGCCACTCAGTTGGTGATACAATAAAAGCTTATGGAACATCTGATAATGTAGCGATTCGTTTCATTGTTTCTTGTGATACCACGGAAGAGCTGGTTGATACAATTGAAAAGGTCCAAAAAGTAATAAAAATATCAGACACAGAAGGAAACAATATGATAATTTCTCCATTTGAAGCAAGAAAAAATCTTCTTATATAACTTGAAATATTGAGGCGAAGATACAAAAAACTGTTTGCGAAAGAAGTTTATAATAATGACCAAAATCAACGTAACACGCTCCAGTATGCCCTC
>JAZRFC010000011.1:0-37752 GCA_045661145.1 Clostridia bacterium
TGAAAACGACTCACGACTGCCACTGTCGTCACCAAAAACAAAAAGCAAGTCAAATGACTTGCTTTTTTTGTTTTTGCTCTCCTGTTTCGCAAAATCAAACACTCGGCGAAGCCGATGGGTTCGATCCCGTATGTTAGCGAAGCGAAAACAATTCGGCGAATTGTTTTCGTAAGCGGTGTCGCACAAAGTGCGAGTTTTCAAGCAAATCTATGGTTTGCGATGAAAACGACTCACGACTGCGACTGTCGTCACCAAAAACAAAAAGCAAGTCAAATGACTTGCTTTTTTGTGTTACTATCTATTTACGCACAGATATCATCATAATCATCTTCCTGAGCACCATAAAGGCAGCGTACAAGGCACGCAGTGGCGGTTATAAACAGGAAAAAGAAAAACAGGAGTACACCTACTAAGATTGCACCAATAACGCTTGTAGCAGCGAAAGTAATGGCAAGGAGAACAATTGATAATAAAATTGTTCCTAAAATACCAACAAGAATCAGAGAGAGTGGTGTGCTT
This sequence comes from Clostridia bacterium, assembly GCA_045661145.1. Taxonomy (GTDB): domain Bacteria; phylum Bacillota; class Clostridia; order UMGS1883; family UMGS1883; genus UMGS1883. The sequence continues at coordinate 520 of JAZRFC010000011.1, forward strand.
GCACATTGACAGTGGTTTCTGCATCTGAATGTTGCTGCTACTATAAGATTAACACCAAGATACACTACTGCTATTCCTAACAGTACCCATAAGAATGCAGGAGTAACAGTTATGGTCGCTGTAATCGTCAATAAGGTTGCTACTATACCGATAATTGCGCTTGCACCGATAGATAACAGTGCACATTGTGAACCACGGCTACAAGAGCAACTGCAATTGAATTTAGACATATTATCACCTCCAATTTTATTATATGAAAACAAAAAAAATAGGTGATTTATAAATAAAGAAAATGATATACTATGTCGAAAATATCTTTATAAAATTTTCAAAAAAAGTCTTTACAAATAGGTAAATATCTGCTATAATAATATTTGTTCGAAAGAGCGAATTCAATATCGCGGGGTAGAGCAGTTTGGTAGCTCGTCGGGCTCATAACCCGGAGGTCGTGTGGTTCAAATCCCATCCCCGCAACCAAAAAGACAGTCGTTTACGACTGTCTTTTCTTTTGAAAAATGTATGAGACCGACGAGCGTGGCTCGTTGGGAATCGAGCCTGACCGCCGCCGGTGGCGGATAAAGGGAAGGCGTAGAGCTGTGTAGCGGTCGACAGATGTCAAGGAGGTTTATTCTCCGCAGACAGAAGTCGTGTACCGCAAACGGCACTTTAGTGATAACCCGGAGGTCGTGTGGTTCAAATCCCATCCCCGCAACCACGTCGGAACAAGTTACGCTTGTTCCGATTTTTTTTGCAAAAAATCAGTCACTTGCTTCACTGTTCCTCCTTTTTCGCAAAAGGTCACGTTCAAGTCGGCTATTCGCTTGTAAACGCGCTCATAACGCCTTTATTTCACTACCAACCTTTTGCGAGTGTGCCTTCGGCACAGTTGCATCTAAATCATTCTCCTTTGCCAACTAAAAAGCATCCTATTGATGCTTTTTTATATTAGCAAAGCGCACCATAATGATATGCACCTCCAAAAGTGTCTAACTTTTGGGGTTCACTTCATAAGGTACGCTTTATCTTACGTTTTTTATTCCTTGTAAAATATGTTTTTTTGCTTTTTCAGCATCCTGAAGAGAAAGGGGAGGAATTCCGTCAAGGGGATAAGAAATTCCAAGCTCCTTGTACTTATTTACTCCCATTGTATGATAGGGAAGAACATCAAGTGCCTTAAGGTTTGAAAGCTTTCCTATATATTCTCCCAAACGAATCAAGTCATAATGGTTATCAGTAATTCCCTCAACAACAATATGTCTTATCCACACAGGAATCTTATGCTTTTCAAGAAATAGAGCAAATTGAAGAATATTTTCATTTCCGTGGCCTGTTAATTCTTTGTGCTTTTCGTTGTCAATATGCTTTATATCAAGCATAACCAAATCAGTGTACTTTAAAAGCAATTCTAACTTATCAAGGTACTCCTGACTTTGGTTAAATGTAATTCCAGATGTGTCAATGCAGGTATGAATGTTTTCTGCCTTTGCTTTTATAAAAAGTTCCGTAATAAAATCAATTTGTAAAAGCGGTTCACCGCCGGTGACAGTAATACCACCTGATTTATAAAAAGAACGGTTCTTTTTGTATTGTGTAATCAGTTCATCAGCAGTAATTTCAGTACCCAAACCAATTTCCCAAGTGTCGGGATTGTGGCAATACTGACAACGCATAGGACATCCTTGCATAAATATAACAAACCTGATTCCCGGCCCGTCAACCGTACCAAAGCTTTCAGTGGAATGAATATATCCTGTATTCATCAGATTTTGTCATGGAAAGTTCTTGCAATAACTTCGTCCTGCTGTTCCTTTGTCAGCTTGATAAAGTTAACTGCATAACCGCTTACTCGTACTGTAAGCTGAGGATATTTTTCAGGATGTGCCTGAGCATCGAGAAGTGTCTCTCTCGTAAATACATTTACGTTAAGGTGGTGTCCACCTTTTTCAACATAACCGTCTAAGAGAGCAACAAGATTATCAATTTGATTTTGAGTTGCTGCCATAAAATAACCTCCTAATTAATTTTTATCATTGATTGTCTAATCCCTCAAAAAGAGTGGGGGAGAAACAAGCTCCATTTGAGCAGTCCAAATCCACTTCAATATCACCTGCAAAAATTCTGTCATCCTTACCAAGTGCACCGGGAATGATAGAGAATGTATTGGAAATACCATCCTGAGCATCGAGGAACGGAAATTTTGCTACTGTTGCAAGAGAAGCAATTGCACCATGGGTATCACGGCCGTGCATAGGATTAGCGCCGGGAGCAAATGGCTCGCCTTTCTTTCTGCCGTCAGGAGTAGCCCCGGTATTCTTTCCGTATACTACGTTTGATGTAATTGTAAGAATAGAAGTTGTCGGAATACTCTCGCGATATGTATGATTCTTTCTGATGTGTTCCATAAATCTATGGAGTACATTGTATGCAAGTAGGTCAACACGGTCGTCGTCATTTCCGTATTTGGGGAAGTCTCCTTCAACTTCATAATCTACTACGATACCCTGTTCATTACGAATTGTTTTAACCTCGGCATATTTGATTGCAGACAAGGAATCAGCAACAACAGAAAGTCCTGCAATACCTGTTGCAAACCAACGGGTAACGTTTTTATCGTGAAGAGCCATCTGTATCTTTTCGTAACAGTATTTATCATGCATATAATGAATAATGTTAAGCGTATTTACATATACTCCTGCGAGCCATTTCATCATTTCATCGTATTTTTCCATAACCTCATCATAGTCGAGATATTCAGACTCGATGGGACGGAATTTAGGTGCTATTTGTTGACCTGTAATTTCGTCTATACCACCATTGATTGCATAAAGTAAGCATTTTGCAAGATTAGCTCTTGCACCAAAGAACTGCATTTCCTTACCGAGACGCATAGAAGACACGCAACAAGCAATAGCGTAGTCATCACCATGTGTGATTCTCATTATGTCATCGTTTTCGTACTGTATAGAAGATGTTTCAATAGAAAGCTTTGCACAGTAACGTTTGAAGTTAACGGGGAGATTAACGGACCAAAGAACTGTAAGATTCGGCTCAGGAGCAGGTCCGAGATTTATAAGAGTGTGAAGGTAACGGTAGCTCATCTTTGTTACCATATGTCTGCCGTCTATACCAACACCTGCAATGGACTCCGTTACCCATTGAGGGTCACCGGAGAAGAGCGCATTGTACTCAGGAGTTCTTGCAAACTTAATAAGACGGAGCTTCATTATGAAATGGTCAACCATTTCCTGAATTTCAGATTCGGAAAATGTTCCGTTGCGAAGGTCTCTTTCAGCGTAAACATCGAGGAAAGTAGAGGTTCTGCCAAGTGACATAGCTGCACCATTCTGCTCTTTAACAGCTGCAAGATAACCGAAATAAAGCCACTGAATAGCTTCTTTTGTATTACGGGCGGGTTTTGAAATATCAAAACCGTAGCTGAGAGCCATCTTTTTCAAATCCTCAAGAGCTCTTAACTGCTCGGAAAGCTCTTCTCTTGCACGGATAACATGTGAATACATCGCACTGCGTGTTGTTTCTTTCTGTTCAGCCTTGTCGGCAATAAGATAGTCAACACCGTAAAGTGCTATTCGGCGGTAATCACCGATAATTCTGCCTCTGCCGTAAGCATCAGGAAGGCCTGTTATAATATGACTTGAACGGCAAGCTCTCATTTCGGGGGTATATACATCAAATACGCCTGCATTATGTGTCTTTCTGTGTGTAGTAAAAAACTCCTTAACTCCGGGGTCAATAGTATATCCGTTATCGGCACACGCCTTTTCAGCCATACGAATACCACCGTAAGGCATAAGGGCACGCTTAAAAGGCTTGTCCGTCTGAAAGCCTACAATTGTTTCTTTCTCCTTATCAAGATAGCCTGGTGCATGGGAAGTTATTGTTGAAATAACTTCGGTATCCATATCAAGAACACCGCCTGCCTCACGTTCTTTTTTGGATAATTCAAGCACCTGTTCCCATAAATCGAGTGTATCCTGAGTGGGAGCCTCAAGAAAGGACTCATCCCCTTCATACGGGGTGTAGTTGTGCTTGATGAAGCTTCTGACATTTACATCCTTTGTCCATGTTCCTTTTTTGAAATCTGACCAATATTCTGTGTTCGTATACATCCTTTTATCCCTCTTTCGACCGTTTATATCGATATTCAAAAAACAATATATATTGTTTAAAAAAATGTGTGCTAAATACTACATATGGTATTATAGCACACAAAATTTGTAAAGTAAATAGCAAATTTACTATATTTTGTAGAATATTTGGTTTTGAATTTGGTCTAAATGTATTTTTTGATAGGTGTAGTTATTATTTTTTGTAGCAATAATGCCGTATTTTCAAGGTCTGATTTATCAATTATCTCATTTGCACTGTGAATATATCTTGTGGGAATCGAAATTGTTCCCGATGCAATTCCACCGCCGGTAAGATGAATTGCACCTGCATCAGTACCACCATAACTTGCTGCCTCAAGCTGATAGGGAACAGATGATTCTTTAGCACAATCAATAAGGAGATTCTTTACAGATTCGTGAATGATAAATGACGAATCCTTTATTTTAACTGCAGGACCTTTTCCAAGACGGAGATTAAGTTCCAGAGATTCAGGCGTGTCACCTACATTTGAAACATCTACTGCAACTGCCATATCGGGATTTACTGAGAAGGCAGCTGTCTTTGCACCGCGAAGACCAACTTCTTCCTGTGCAGTAAATACTGCATATACATCATTTTCCGTCGCATGAGAAGTCTGCATTGCACGGATAAGTGCCCAACATCCTGCGCGGTCATCAAGAGCTTTACCCATTATTCTTTTGCCTATTATCTCAAAATTAGCGGAATATGATGCCATATCACCAATCTGAACAGAGTTTTCCGCCATTTTGCGGTTATCTGCACCGATGTCAATATACATTTTTTCAAAGCTTACAGTTGAGGGGTTTTCCTTGTTCTCATAAGAAATTTTACCTTTTACTCCGTTTGTGAATTCAACGGTTGAATTTACGGAATTGTATTTTTGCACACCGCCGATTATGGAAAAACGGAGAAAACCGTTATTGTCAATATAATTGACCATAAATCCGATTTCATCCATATGTGCCGCAAGCATCAGTTTTTTTCCATTACCTTTTTTATGACATATCAGATTACCCAATGCATCTGTGTAGACTTCATCACAATAGGGTGTAAGTTGATTTTTTATAATTTCCCGTATATGGTTTTCCCGTCCTGACGGAGAAACTGCCATTACAAGTTCTTTAAGAAGTTCCATCAAAGACCACTCCTTTCAATATTTTTGAGCACAAACGTTGCAAGCTTGTACACGCTTTCAACATCATCCAGATTCATAACGCTGACGGGGGAATGAATATATCTGCAAGGAACGGCAAGTACTGCTGTTTTAACACCTGCACAACTTCTTTGTATTGCCCCTGCATCTGTACCGCCCATACCTGTACGTTTAATCTGAAGCTTTATATTGTTATCCTCAGCAGTTTTCATTATAAAATCATAATATTCCTTGTCAGAAATAGCCACACGGTCCATTGCCGTCATTACAGCACCACCACCGAGATCAGTAACATAATTGTGAGGCTTACTTCCGTAGACATCGGAGCAGGTAGTACCTTCAATTACAAGTGCGAGGTCAGGCTTTATATTATATGCCGCAACTGTTGCACCGCGAAGCCCAACTTCTTCCTGAACGCTGAAAACAAAATATATATCGTTGTCGTAATCTTCTTTCATAAGCTCGAGAAGTATCGCACAACCAACTCTGTCGTCCAAAGCCTTGCTTTTTGCAAGATTATTTCCAAATTCTGTATATTCACCGTCAAAAACGGCGTAATCACCCAATCCTACAATTTTTTTAGCAGATTCCTTGTCTTTAGCACCAATGTCAATACACAAATCTTTGATTTTGAGAGGTGAAGTAACCTCGTCACCTTTTTGAAGATGAATCGCCTTTGCTGAGATAATACCGGGAATCTTGCTGTCACCAATTAAAACTTTTTTACTGCAAAGCACGGCTGTCTCAATACCACCGAGAGTAGCAAATTTCAAAAATCCGCTGTCGGTAATTTCGGTAATGATAAGCCCGACTTCATCCATATGGGCAGAAACCATAATTTTTTTGCCGTTACCTTTTTTATGGCATATAAGATTACCGATTGAATCTGTATAAATCTCGTCTGCAGCGGCATTTTTCTGTATAAACTCTCTTACCGCATCCTCAAACCCTGAGGGGGCACCAAGAGAAACCAATTCCTTTACCAGCACAGACAGTCACCTTCTTTCAAAGAAGCAGCAAATGTGGCAATGAGCTTTGCGGCATTTTCCATATCATCCGTGTCAGCTATTTCGTAATTTGCGTGCATATATCTTACAGGAATTGAAATAAGGGAAGTGGGAACACCTTTTCCGGAAACTTGAATTTCCCATGCATCAGTTCCAGTGTCACTGCTGCAAACCTCAAGCTGTGTATCTATGTTGTCACGGTTTCCGATTTCAATAAGCTTCCTTGTCATTTTTGTATGAAGATTGGGACCCATTGAAATAACGGGACCTTTGCCGCAGGGGAACGCATCTTCAGAAACTCCCGGACTTGTACCGTGACATACATCAATCGCAATGGCACAGCCGGGCTGAATATGGGCGGCAGCTGTTTTTGCACCTCTGAGGCCAACCTCTTCCTGAACTGTTGCAACGGCAATTATATCATTCTTCAATGTGAATGCATTAAGCATCTCAAGTACTTTTAGTATAACCGCAAGACCTCCGCGGTCATCAATGCAACGGGCTGCAACCATACTGCCGTCAAGCTTTGTGTAGCAGGTGTTGAACGTAATAATATCACCTACACTCACAATGGACGAAACAGCTTCTTTTGAAAGTCCCGTATCAACGCACAAATCCGTAACTTTTGGTGCTTTTCTCTCGCCGGAAATAAGGTGAGGAGGCATTGCACCTATTACACCGAAAAGCTTTTCTTTTCCGTGAATTGTAACCTCAGTTCCGGGAAGAACTTTCGTGTCAAATCCACCTACGGAAACAAACTTAAGACTGCCTTCCGCTGTAATATCGCTTACCATCAGACCAAGTTCATCCATATGCGCTTCAATCATAAGAGACGGGAGAGAGGAGTCGGTTCCTTTTTTTATGCCTGTAACATTTCCAAGCGTGTCCGTGAATACTTCGTCACAGTACTTTTCAAAAAGGGATTTTACTAAATTGCGTATATCCTTTTCATTGCCGCTGACTCCGTATTCTTTATCAAGTATTTCAAGGTATTCGGAAGTTGTCATTTAATCAACCCTTTAAATCGTTTACTATTTGTTTGAATAAATTTCCGCGTTCTTCAAAGTTTCTAAACATATCGAAACTTGTGCTTGCGTTAGAAAGAAGAACTATATCACCGGGCTTTGCAACTGCTTTTGCACAATTTACAGCCTCTTCATATGTTGTGCAGAAATCCGTTGTAATATCCTTGCCGATGCCTGTTTTTTCAACATATTTGTCAAGTGCATCCTTAATAATCGGACCTGTTTTCCCTATAAGGACAATATGTTTTGTTTTTGTTGCAAGGGATTCTCCAAGCTCGTCGTAAGGTATTCCCTTATCCTTACCACCGGTAATGAGGATTACCTTATCAAACACCTTCAGAGTGTTAATTGTTCTGTTGGGACTTGAGTCAATTGAACTGTTGTAATAACTAACCCCGTCAAGCTCTCTTACAAATTCAATACGATGGGCAACACCACCGAAACTGCGTGCAACCTCTCTTACTGCATTTTCTTTATATAGAGGATATGTTGCGGCAATGGCTGTCATATAGTTTTGAATATTGTGTTCACCGGGAATTCTTATGTCCTTTTTATCAAGAATCTTTTTACCGAATGCATAAATAGACTTTTCGTCACAGTATACATCACAGGAGTCATCCAGACCGAATACTCTTATTTTTCCCTTTGCACTGTCTTTACATTCGTATGACTTATCATTTGTTTTATTTACTACAAGAACATTGTTTTCATCACCGTGAATATATATGTTTCGTTTTGCTTCAATATATTCCTCGTATGACTTGTGAACATCAAGATGATTTGGGGTAATGTTTGTAACAACAGATACATCAGCACTTTTTTTCATTGTGTGAAGCTGAAAACTTGAAAGCTCAACAACGACAATGTCATCTTTCTCAATACAGTCAGTTGTGCAAAGCAGGGGAGTGCCGATGTTACCGCCAAGGTGACACTTATGTCCGCTTGCAGTCAAAATCTTATATATAAGAGTTGTTGTTGTTGTCTTTCCGTCGCTTCCCGTTACCGCAATAGTTTTTGCAGGACAGACCTCAAAGAAAACCTCCATCTCGCTGGTGATAATGCTGCCGTTTTTGCGTGCATTTTCGAGCTGAGGCAGGTCAAAACGCATCCCCGGAGTTTTGAATATAATTTCGCCTGTTAAATTATCAAGATAATTGTTACCGCAATTAAGTTTAACCCCAAGTGCAGTAAGCTCGGATGCAGTTTCTCCAAGTTCATCTTCTGTTTTTTTATCGCAGGCAGTTACAGTTGCTCCGTTTTCGCAAAGAAACTTTATTAGCGGTATGTTGCTTATGCCTATACCTACAACGGAGATTTCTTTTCCGTTTACATATTTTTTGAAAGCATCAAATTTTGAATTATTCAATGTTATCCCTCTTATCTGATATAACTTGTTTTGAGCTTCGGTTCAGGCTCAGGCTTGTTTATTCCTACATTTTTCCCTGCTTCAATACATTTCAGGAGCCACGACATATTTTTTCCGATAATACGCATAGTCTGCATACCTTCTTCATCCTGAACAACTTCTTCAGGGGTATTTCCATGTACCATATTCCAATACTGCGAAGTTACGATAGGCATCTGGTTGATTTCGGGGTATTTTATAAGCTGTTCAAGTGTTGCAGTAGAACCACCGCGTCTGCATGTTGCAGTAACAGCAGTGGGCTTGTGCTTCATATCGCTTGCTGCTGTCATAAAGAGTCTGTCAAGGAAAGATGTCATCATACCTGATGCAGCGGCATAATGTACAGGAGAACCGAAAACAAAACCGTCGGCTTCCTTTACAAGCTTTACTGCCTCGTTTACGCAGTCATCTGTTATACATTTGCCGTTTTTCTTGCAATATCCACAACCAAGACAACCCTTTGTAGCCGTTCCTGCATGGAAAATTTCTGTTTCAATTCCTGCATTGTTAAGCTCCTTAGCTACTTCTGCAAGAGCTGTATATGTACAGCCGTTTTTCTTGGGACTTCCGTTGAAAAGTATTACTTTCATTTTGTTTACCTATCCTTTCCATATATTATTACGGATTACAGTTTCCACATTTTTTATATCCTGAATTTTCAGCTTCTTCTTTTGAACTGAATGTGATTTTGTTACTCTCTCCCGGTAGGTTGGGACACAAATCAGTATGAAATACTTTTGATTTTTTATTACCTATGTAGGTGAAAGTAAACGGTTGTTTTTCGTCTGATAATTCATATTCTTCACCCGTGGAGCGACGAATCGTCTTTCCATCGGTAGTCAAAACTATTGTTCCTTCCTCATCCGTTCTTAAAATCTTGCATTCAATCCGTTCAAGCCTTTCAAGAGTTTCATCATGCGGATGCCCGTATTTGTTGTCCTTTTCGCTTTGTATAACGGCAACACTTGGGTAAACGGCATTAAGAAAATTAAGACTTGAAGAAGTGCGGCTTCCGTGGTGAGGAACTTTAAGTATGTCGGCACTTATGTCGATATTTCTTGAAAGAATATCAGTTTCAGCCCTTTTTTCAATATCCCCGGTGAATAGTGCCTTTACCTCGCCAAATTCAATTAGAATCACAAAGGAATTTTCATTCTCATCATCAAAGTTTTTGTTAGGGGAGATGAATTTAAGCTTTATTCCGCCAATTTGATAAACAGCATCAAAATCGGGATAATCCGGAACAATATTTTTTTCAACCAGAACATCAACAAATTTCTCAAATGAATAAGAATTGGAATCGTGAGAACTGATGAATAATGTGCCAATATTTAATCCTCTTGCTATATTTTCCGCACCGCCAACATGGTCATCATGTGCATGGGAGATTATAAAGTAATCAAGCTTTTTTATACCTCTGTCAGTAAGGTATTTGTAAATCTTGTGTCCGCTTTCGTAAGTACCTGCATCAATGAGAATAGTTTTATCTCCATTCTGAATAAAAATGCAGTCACCTTGACCTACATCAATAAAATGGAACTGTACGGTTTCCTCAGATGCTGTTACTGAAATGCTTTCTGCATCATCAAATTTCAAAGAATGATTTTGAAAACCAGCAGTGCAGGAGGTGAGAAAAAGGGCTACAATAAGAAGTATTAAAGATATATGTTTCTTATGCATAATAAATCTCTTTCTTTGTTTTAAATGTCAAAAAAGACCTGACTGATGTCAGGTCTTGATGGTTTATTCCGCAAAGTTAGATGCAACCAGGCTTGTTAACGCATCAACGGCTGCTTCTTCGTCAGCACCATCAGCTGTTACGCTGATTGATGTGCCGCGTGTAATTCCAAGAGACAAAACACCGAGTAAGCTCTTAGCATTTACCTTTCGTTCATCTTTTGAAATCCATATAGACGAGGTGAACTCGTTAGCTTTCTGTATGAAAAATGTTGCAGGACGTGCGTGCAATCCAACCTGATTTTGCACAACAATCTCTTTTGAAACCATAAATGAATACTCCTTATCCAAAATTCATATATAATTATATCTCTTTTTTGATAATTAGTCAACTAATTTTTAGCAAAATTATTTTTTGTTAAAATATGTCTTCGGAACATTTCCAATTATCAAAGTCTGCGCTATCGGCATTTCCGAAACCACGGTAATTGTACTGTGTGCAAGCGGAAGCAAAATCTCAACATCTACCGATACAGAAAGCCTGATCGTATGAATGGTCTGGTTGATGCCTGCTTCTTCAAAAGAGTGAGAAATATCGGCATGTGTTACGGAAACCGGCTGAAACCTTATAGGTATTTTCGGACCAATTCCGGAAAGAAAGTCTGAACCTATAAGCCCAGACAGATAAACTTCATTGCGTATCGTTTCTGCACTTTCAACTCTGTCGCCAATTTTTATGTCAAGCTCGTTTGCAAAATTATTTACCAGGACGGAATTAATGCTTACCGATGTAACCTTTCCTTCACTGTCACGTGTTATAAGAGTGATTTTGTCATAGCTGAGAAATTCTTCGAGCATAAGGTTTTTTACTTCTTCGTCAATTATCATTGACACTTCATTCTCCACAAAACGCTGAGAAACTGAAAGAATCCTTGGCCTGAGATGTATGGTAAAGGCATAAAAGAATACTACTGTAAGTATCCCTGTAATTATCAGAATATATGCAATAAATTTTTTCAATGATAACACTCCCAAATATATCTTATGCATAAAAATTTGAGATAGTTATAAATTTACTGTAATATAACAAAGCCGGTAGAACAAATCTACCGACTTTTGCTTTATTGCCTGGTCTTTACTGTTTTTTCAAGTCTTATTGTATTTGTTTCACCTGAACGACCGCTTGTAGTACCGCCAACTATGATAAGGTTATCTCCGTCTTTAAGTCTTAGTAACTTTGAAGTTTTTCTGCTTGCATTATAGAACATAACCTCGGCAGAGGGATATTCCTCACACAGTACGGGAATTACACCCCAGGATAGAGAAAGCTTTCTCCAGACCTTTTTGCTTGTTGTAAGGGCAACAATATCTGCCACGGGACGGAATCTTGACACGAAACGGGCAGTCCTGCCGGATATTGAGCAAACTGCAATTGCCTTTGCCTGAACACCAATTGCCATACTGCAGGCTGAGTGGGAAATGGCGTCAATGTTATTTTTGATTTCAAACTCAGAATTATGGAATCTTTTATTATAATGAATATGATTTTCGGTTTCTTCACAGATGTCGCTCATTATCTGTACGGTTTGCACGGGATATTTACCTGCAGCAGTTTCACCTGAAAGCATTACCGCACTTGTACCGTCGTAAACTGCATTCGCAACATCGGAAATCTCCGCACGGGTGGGACGTGGGTTGTGAATCATAGATTCAAGCATTTCTGTTGCTGTTATAATACGTTTTCCAAGCATTCTGCAAGATGTAACAATTTGTTTCTGTACTGCGGGTAGCTCTTTGAATGGAATTTCTACACCCAGGTCACCGCGGGCAATCATTACCCCCTCACAATGCTTACAAATATCAAACAGATTGTCAACACCAAATCTGTTCTCGATTTTCGCCACAATACCGATATTTTCGCCACCATTTTCATTAAGAAAGGTTTTTATATCAATCATATCCTGCTCGCAGGATACAAACGATGCGGCAATATAGTCAATATCATTTTCTATGCCAAACAATATATCTTTCTTGTCCTGCTCACTTAAAAATGTCTGTTTCAATACTTTGTTGGGGAAGCTCATACTCTTCTGGTTTGAAAGCTCGCCACCGTTTATAACTGTACATAAAGCCTCATTTTCACTAAGCTCTTTAACCTTGAAAACTACAAGTCCGTTATTTACAAGAATTGTATCACCAATCTCAAGGTCATTAATCAATCCTTTGTAGTTTACGCTGACTTTCCTTTCGTCGCCTATAACATCCTCTGTGGTGAATATAAATTCATCTCCGTCAGAAAGAGTAATTTTTCCGTCTTTAAAGGTTTTGATTCTGTATTCGGGTCCTTTTGTGTCAAGCATAATAGCAATCGGCATATTAAGCTTTTCACGGACGAGCTTTATAAGGTCTATCATTGCCTTGTGTTGCTCGTGTGTTCCGTGTGAGAAGTTTAATCTCGCAACATTCATACCTGCTTCGCACATTTTTGTGAGAGTTACCTCATTGTTGCAGGCAGGACCTACTGTACATATAATTTTAGTCTTTCTCATAATTGCTCCTTATTCATTAAATAAGTTTACCGCCATAAAGACGGTAAACTTATTATTTTATTGCATTGTCTGTTAATCCGTATCCCTTGGCGATTCTGTTTGAATAGTAATATTCATCCTTTTCCTCGTCAACGAGAGTCTCTTCGTCGCATATAGCCTCTTCATATATCATATCTTCCGGCAAATCTGCCATTTCTGCATATTCGCGGTCAACCATTCGGGAAAGCAGTTTATCAAATCCGCTGTCTTTCATATTATCTCCTTAGCCGAAAGTAAATAATCCGAACTCCGATTTTAAAAGGCAGATTTTCGCTTTCGCTGTGTTAAAATACTCGGAAATACACAAAGTATTTCCTGTGTTTTTGCCTTGCGCAACCAAAATTCTGCACTTTTAAAATTCTGCGACCTGAAACCGATGGGATTTCGTGTAGATTTTGGTGCGGAAGATGAAGCAAGGCTGACGCCTTGCAAAGATGACAAGCCGAAATATACCGAAATAACGCTGTTTCAGGCGGGTTAGGATTATTTACTTTCGGCTAGGCATAAGAGAGTCGAACCTTATATGCCTTAAACTTATTAAATTTGTATTCTTTCTATTTGTCGTCCTCGAAAGGCGACAGCCTATCTTCGTCCTCCACATAAAAATCATAACAAATTTTCCTGCGTTTAAGGTCGAAGAGTTTTAAGACGAGAAATTTTGTTATAAGACAAAGAAAACTCTAAAATAATACTGTCGTATATTTGCAGAATTTTCTGCAGTATTATGCAAAATTTCTGTTTTCAAACCATATGAGGTTCGATTATCTTATGCCTAAAGACCAAAATCAAGTCCTTCAGAATTGTCTTTGTTGTCCACAACCCCGGAAGAGGTGTTGTTTGAAGCTTCAGAATTTTGTGGCTTGTTAGCCGGCTTTTGCTGCGGTGTAGAAGATGGCTTTTTTTGTGGAGTAACAGCCGGCTTTTCGTCAGCAGGTTCTTCATCCTTTTCATCTTTCTCAGGAATTTCGTCTGCTGACTGAGGCTTCATATTATCAGTTGCGTAGTAGTCATCTTCAATCTCTTCATTCAGGTCTTTGGTATCTGTGGTGTCATTATCCTTAACAGGCGTTCCGACTACCGGAAGATTATCCTTTTCAGGAGTTGTTGACGGTGCTGAAAAGTATGTATAAGAAATAAGGAATGAAATTACAAATACCAGAACAAATGCCAAAATTGTTATAAGTGATTTGAGTGCAAAACGATTTTTTTTCTTTTTTCTTCTTTTAGCACCTGATGTTGAAGGTCTTCTCGGTGTTCTGCCCTCAACGAGCTGTTCAACGGTTTCATCATCAACAACTCTTTTTATCTGCTTTGTTTCTTCTCTTCTGTCTGTCATATATATTACCTCCAAAGTGATAAATAATTCAAATTACACCTCTATTATATCATTTTTATGCATTAAGTAAAGGAATTTTTGCACGTTTTTTGTTTTATACTTGGTTTTTAGTGCTTTTTCATAATAATAGAGCTGCTTGCTGTATTTTAGTGCTATTTCCGAGGGTTCTTCATAAACATCCGTTTTGTAGTCCACAAGAATAATATCTCCGTCAAATTCAAAATAGCAGTCAATAACACCCTGCACACAAAGGGTTTCCGCTTCAGGCAGGGAAGAGTCAACCTCTTTTGCGCTTATGCTTATTACAAAGGCTTCCTCTCTGAAAATCTTATCTGCATTTTTCAGTTTTCCTCCTAACGGACTTGAAAGAAAGTCTTCAATCTTCTTTATATCAATTACATTGTATTCCTCTTCGGTTAATAAACCCTTGTGAAGAAGTCTTTCACATTCCTCACATACAGAAATGCAATTATGATTGATGTATTGAAGTAATTTGTGATGAGCTGTTCCGAAAAATGTTCCTCTTTGCTTATCTTTTTTAAGGTCAGGCTTTTTGAGTTCCGTCTTTTTGCAGGAGGGTTTGTTAAGCATAGGAATATTTCCGTCATGGGATGGTGCAAGGTTGAAATCCATTGATTTCAGCAAAGATACGGATGCCTTGTTGGGAAGATTAACCGAGTTTTTATACGGATATTCATAATCAAGAAGTCTGGAAATCTCCTGATTTTCCTCAAATTCCGTTTCTTCATATAGGTTTTGCGAGGTTTGTTCCTCATTTAGGACTGCTTCCGTTTCCTTTATACTCCAATATTTTGATGCGCCTCGGGAATAGGAGAGAGCTATCAACGAAAAATAGCTGTTAGCCAGGAGAATTTCGTTTGTGGAAAGCTTTGAAAGACATTCCATACCATACGCTTCAAATTTTTCTATTCCGGAAAGCGTTCCTACGGCATAGAGCTTTTCCCTCGCTCTGGTAAGGGCAACATATAGAAGTCGCATTTCCTCGCGTGCGTTATCTTTCTTTTCAATATCAAGAAGAGCACTGCGCATAGGTGACGGGTATTTGCATCTTAAAAGGGGATTTATAATGTCCATGCCGATTCCACCTCGGCTGTTCATGATTAAACCGCCTGCTGCAGGCTTGTGTATCTGGTATGTGTTTCCGCATCCTGCAAGAAATACAATAGGAAATTCCAATCCCTTTGATTTATGAATTGTCATAATCTTTACGACATCCATTTTTTCGGATATGGCTTTTGACTCGCTTGTTGTGTCGGATGCTTTTTTGATTTTCTGTACATAGTTAACAAAATTAAACAGTCCGTTGTAGGTTGACCTCTCAAATTCCTCAGCTTTTTCAAGAAGCAGGTCAAGATTAGCACGCCTTAACTGTCCGTCAGGGAACGATAGAACAATGCTGTAAATGTTTGTGTCAGTATATATTTTCTGTATAAGCTCACACACACTTAAAAATCCCGATGAATTGCGCCATTTGGAAAGCAAATTGTTAAAATTGCGGCATTTCTGGGCAAGTTCAGGCGAAACCTTGTACTTATAGGAGCATATACCGTAAAATGCATCGCAAAAACTAACCGTACTCTGCATTCTGATTATCAGAAGCTCGTTTTCGTCAAACATAAACATAGGGCTTCTGAGCGCACACGCAAGAGGAATTTCGCTTTGTGCATTGTCGATAAGCTTCAGTATTTCAAGGATTTGACCGACCTCTACTGTTTCGTATAAGTCATCACTTCCGTCAACGTAGCAGGGGACACCTTGCGCAAGAAATGCCGCCTCGTAGGAAGATGATGCTCGTTTTGTCGCCCTAGACAAAACGGCAATATCGCTGTATCTTACAGGCCGTTGAATACCTTTCTCCTTATCCCACACAAGCCTTTTGGATAAGATGATATTCTTAATCTCCTCGGCAATACAATACGCCTCGTTATAACGCTTGCTTTCAGCATTTCCATCTTCTTTTACAATTATAATTTCGCTTTTTTCATTCGGGATGCTTTCAGGAATGAAATCTGCACCAAAATCAAGACGATGTTCCTTTGAGTAGTCTATTCCGCCTGCCGATTCCGTCATAATTATATCAAAAATACTGTTTACACTGTTTATTACAGACATACCGCTACGAAAATTTTTGGATAGAAAAATTTTACGCTTGGCAGAATCTTCATCAAAAAATGAACTTTCACATTTCTTCATAAAAATGGAAGGGTCGGCGTTTCTGAAACCGTATATGCTTTGTTTTATATCGCCAACCATAAAGCATCTGCCTTTTGAAATTAGTCCAAAAAGCATATCCTGTAAATCATTGGAATCCTGATACTCGTCTATATAAATTTCGTCATATTTGTTTTTTAGTGCAATACCTGTTTCAGTTAATGAAACGCCGTCTTCCGAGATTATATTAAGTGCAATATGCTCACAGGTGGAAAAATCTATAATCCGCCTTTCGGTCATTTTTTCATAATATAATCTTCCAAGAAGTATTGTCGCTGATGTCAGCGCCTTTATTTGAGGATATAGTTGTGCCCTCAAATCCTCGCACTCATCAGGTGAAAACTCCAGAAGTGCAGACAGTAAGTCATCCCGAATATAATTGCGGATTTTAGTACGGGTATCTGTTATCTGTGACTTGATTTCTTTATTACAGTTTCTTTTTCCACCTGTTATTCTGGGGAAAAGCTCACAACGTTTGTAAAAGTCGTAGAGTGCATCATATGTTTCGCATTTTGAAAACTCAAGAAGAAGCTGACTTTCTTCATGTAAAAAGTTTTCAAATCCGATAAGATTTGCCTCGGAAATTTCTGCAAGTTGAGAGATTGACTCAGATGCACTTTCAAGTGCTTCTCTGCAAGCTTTTACCGTATATGTACTCAAATAAGTATCCTTATAAGGCATTACATTCTTATCGTACATATCCGAAATTTCTTTAAGCCATTTTTCGGGGTATGCCGCAGACTGCGCCTTTCTGTAAAGGTTTGAAATCATTGTTGTATAGTCGCCGGCCCCTAGTATGTTTTCGGAAAATTCCGAGTCACGCTTATCATATGAACAAGCATTTGTAAGAGCTTCAAAACCGTCTAAAATAAAGTTTCTTTCTTTCTCATCGGGGAAATGCAGATTAACAATTTTTGCAAGCTCCTCATTCTCTTCTGATAAAGTTGTTCCCTTCTTTTTCTCCAATGCACAGTAAAGTGCATTTACAGTTTCCTCAAGTGCTGAAAGCTTCAGCATAGAAAGTTCTCCGGTTTCACCAATTGAAATGTCAGAGGGGAGATTGGCTTTAAAAAAGTTTTGCTTTACCACGTCATAGCAAAAAGAATCTATTGTGCATATTTGTGCGCTTCCAAGTAATGAAAGCTGATTTTTCATATACTTTCGTACGGTAGCGTCTGTTGATTCGTGTGCCTCTTTTCGGAGCGCTTTGCCAATTCTTTCTTTCATTTCTGCCGCTGCCGCTTTAGTGAACGTAACTACCAGCAGTTTTTCAACGGAAACGGGAGAAACAGTATCCTTTATACGCTCAATAATTCGGGTTGTAAGCACCTGAGTTTTACCGCTTCCTGCAGCGGCACTTACAACAATTTCAGATGGTTTTGCAAATATTGAATTTTCCTGCTCTTTAGTCCATTTCATTTTCCAAAACCTCCTTTTCCAGAAGCTCCCATACCTCATCATTTTTCAGATTTGGTACTGTATTTACCGTACAACCCGAAAACGCCCCGTCAAAACGGCATAATTGCGCATACTCACACCATTTGCAGGCATCCTCCGTACATTTAATCGGGAAGTATCCGCCATATATGTTTTGTGCTGTCTTTTTAATAAGGCGGTTAATATGTCTGAACATTGAATTGAAATTTTTTGCTGTGGCAGTTTTGCCCGTTTTCAATATTTCCTTTCCTCCCATGTGCTCCAGCATATCGTACTCGGAAAGAACAATTCCGTCCATTCTGCGCATATCAAACCTTTTTTTCTGTATTACATCTTCAGAATCCTCTGGATTAACACTTACAATCGGGTCTGAAAGGTTACAGTAAAGAATCCCTGCAGGTGAGTAACCGTTGTCGCAAAGGGTTGAAAGATATACAAATAATTGCAGTTGAACACCATGATATACATCTGACAAGGAAAGTGCCTTGTCAGTGCTTTTATAGTCTACAATACGAACAAAATGTCCTTCTGTACCGTCAGGAAGAGTTACCTTGTATTCATCAGCTCTGTCAATTCTTCCACGAAGAACTATCGTCTTTCCGTCAGACAAACTGATTTTTATTGGCTTGAAGTTTCCATTTTCATCAAAGCTGATTTCATATCCCATAGGAATAAAGTCACTCTTGACAATATGGTGCCTTACGGCATAAACAGATTGTTCTGCAGTCCTGCAAAGCCTCTTGAAAAGTGCATTTATTCTGGGTATATCTAGCATAAAGGTGTTTACACCTGTAAGGATTTCTTTTAAAACAACGGGAGTGTTAAGTTTTATAAAGTCGTTGTCAATCGTTTTCCAACTGAGTTTATTTCCGTTACTGTCCACGGAAGTTGAGATAAGCTGAGAAAATTTATCAAGGAAATCGTGTAAAAATGAGCCACTGTCCGATACATTAATCTCAAAGGTCTTTTTCGGTTCAAGCTTAAGAAGATATTTTGCAAAGTACGAGAACGGACATTTATTATATGCCTCAAGCCTAGTTATGCTTGTGTGCATATCATCGCCGATAAGCTTTTCAAGAATTCCCGAATAAATGCGGTTTGACGAATTTGTATATTCTGTCATATTGATTGCCTGTTTCAAAAGGTGTGAATACTCTTCATCCTTGCTGAAATAGTAAGCCGCAGCATTCATTTGGGGAGAGAGAGGCTTTCCCTCGTTATTATATTCACGAAGGTGGGAGCAGAGCAAATCAAAAACTGCTTTTTTTGAAGTAATAACATTGCTTTCGGTGTCAGTAATATCCTCTGTGTAATTTATATCAGGAAAAATGGAGGATATTCTTTCTATAATTTCAGAGGGAAGCAATGCCTGAGAGCCACTGTCTGCCGTAGCATAGCTGATATAAAGCCTTTCTTCGGCGCAAGTAAGTGCATCGTATACCAACAACTGTTCACTCTGTGTCTTCTGAAGCAAATTGGGAGGCATCTCAATGCCAAAGGATTCGAGCATTAACTTGTCGTTATCACTAAAAAGTCCGTTTTCTGTGGGATATGCAGGGAATACACCACTGTTAGCACCTACAATAAATACGGCTTTCGCACCGTGACCCTTGATTCTGTCAATACTTCCAAGGGTTACGCAATCAGATGATGAGGGGATAGTTCCTATTTCCACCGCCTGCAAACCTGACTGAACAACTGTACTAAGCTCACGGAGAGTAAGAACTTTTTCACCGAGAACAGCACATATATCATTAAAAATCTCCACAAGAATATTATATACCTGCATTGTCTGGAGTGCGTGCAGATTTTCACCATTTTCCTCAAGCATATTTGCATAGTTTTGTACTTTCTTTTCGAGTTCAGTTGAATCAAGAAAGTCGAAAAGAAATGCGCACATTTCTGAAACCTTGCAGTTTGTTTTTAATTTTTTTATAAGTTCGCTAAGGGGAGTATATACATTCTCTCTGATAGCGTTTATATAATCCATTTTCTCGGGAGAATACTCGTCTTTTGAGAAAGACGCTTCTCCACTGTAAACCTTGCTCTTAAATGTAAAGGGCTTTCTCCAGGCGTAGGAGTTCACTCCTGTAGCAAGACAGTAATTTTCCAAAACATCTGATTCTTCCTGAGATATCGGGGAAAACGGACTTTTAATATATGCAAAAATGTTTTCGTAACTGAAACCGCTGAGTGCTATATCAAGAATTGATGTTATATACATTGCAATGCTGTGTCCTGAAAGAGCTGTTTTTCTGTCTGCAAACACGGGAATATCGTAAAAAGGAAAGATACGGTCAATAATACCTTTATATAATTCAGCATCACGGGCAACAATGGAAATATCTCTGTATCGCATACCAAAATCCCTTACAAGACGTACTATTTCCCGTGCTGTATTATGAATTTCTGAAAATCTGTTTTTTCCGCAAAATATGTTGATTGTTCCGTCTGCACCTGCAAATTGAGGAGTATTATCCTCATAATAGCATTTCTCCAAATGACGAAGCATAGGGGAGGCATTCAGCATAGCATCGGACATCTCTATCGTAGGCAACTGTTTTACGTTACATTCTTTTGCAATACCACAAAGACGGCTATATGTTCTGTTAACGGTTTCAAATAATAAATCTCCGTCAGTACAAAGCGCAACTGTAACGGATTTTGCCTTTTTCATCATTTGTTTTATACATTCATATTCACTCGGGTCAAAATCCGTAAATTGGTCTATATATATATGCTTGTCCGATAAAAAATCGCAATTATCATCGGAAAGGATGTCTGCAAGCACGCTTAATTTGTCATTTTGGTCCGAAATTCCTGCTTCAGCAATTTCATTAGCATATGTCTCATATATTACGAGAGAATCCTGAAGCTTTTTTCGTAAAAGTTCATCCTCGGTTTTTTCTATCGCGTAGGTTAGTTTTTCGGGAGTTATACGGTATCTTTTAAAGGTTGTAATGACATTTGATGCAGTTTGTGCAAGCTCGCTCTTTCGCACAAGCCCCTCAAACAAACGGAATTTTTCGGGCTTTACAGAATTTGCACAGTAGCTGACAAGCATTTCAAAAGAGGCATTGTCTGCAATAAAATGGGGAGAACCATAGGTTGAAAAAACTGTATCAGCAAGACGCATAAAACTTAAAACAATGGGCATTCCCAAGCCTACCATACCGAATTTGTTTATTAACATTTTTTCTGCAGTAAAAGAAAACTGCTCAGGCACAATATAAATTACGGGAGCATCTTCAGGCATATCGTTTAAAATGTATGTGCTTTTTCCGCTTCCACTTCTGCCGCATATGATTTTAAGTGACATTGTTATCCCACCCATAATGTAGTATGTGCATATTATACTATATATTGTTGAAACTTTCAACACATAACTCAAATTATTGTTGAAATTGTAATTTGGTATTGAAATCAAGCGTTAGATGTATTATAATAGCAAAAGAAAAGGGGAGAATTGATATGGATAAAAAGAAAATTGAAAGAATTAACGAACTTGCACATAAGAAGAAAACAGAAGGACTTACCGAAGAGGAAACAAAAGAACAAGCAGAACTCAGGCAGGAATACCTGCAGGCTATCCGTGCGAATTTTAAACAAACCTTGGAGAGTATTGAGTATAAGGATTAAAAAACAGAACATAAGTTTTTACTTATGTTCTGTTTTGCGTTATGTGTTTCGAATCCTACTGCCCCTGGGGTTTTGGAGACACTCCGAACTTTAAAAGACCGTTCACAAATTCCGCAGTGTTGAGCCGTTTGTGGCACTTGGCCTTTTGAACTTCGTGCCTTTTGATGCTTTATTGAAGCGACCCGAAAATCTCTGCGAAATTGATGCCCAACTGCCAAAAAATCGACGCACGTAATTTTATTTCAGTATAACATAAATTTGTAATTTCTATTGCAAAAGTACATGATATGTGATACAATATAGAAAATTGAATAAGAAACGGGAGCTTGTAGTACAGGCTGAGAGGAAGGTACAACCTTCGACCGAGAACCTGATTTGGATAATGCCAACGTAGGGATGCCTGAACGAGAGTTTTAGGAATATCTAAGTAATCTTAGGAGTTACCAAATCGGTAGCTCCTTTTTTGTTTGAGTTTTGGAGGTGATTTGAGTGGTAAGAATTAACGGAGAAAATTTAGATGTAGGCGGTAAGTCTGTTGCAGAATATCTTAATTCTGCAGGTTACGACTTAATGCGTGTTGCAGTAGAACTTAACGGTGATATTGTTCCTAAAGCGCAGTATGATGATACGATTTTCAAGGACGGCGACAGTATTGAGGTTGTAAGCTTTGTAGGAGGTGGCTGATATGATTCCAACTAAAGAAGAATGGATAAAAGCATTAAATGACAGACACGGAATTGAGTTTCAGAAGAAAATATCATCCACAACGGTTGCAGTATGCGGTCTCGGTGGTCTTGGCTCCAACATAGCCATTGCACTCGCCCGTGCAGGTATAGAAAAACTCATATTGATAGATTTCGACAAAGTGGATATAAGCAATCTTCACCGTCAACAGTATAAGGTTAATCAAATAGGAATGAGCAAGACAGAAGCCTTGAAAAACAACCTAAAAGAAATAAACCCCTATCTTGAAATTGAGATACATACAATTCGCCTTGATGAAAACAATGCAAAGGATATGCTTTCAGATGCCGATATTATCTGCGAAGCATTTGACAATGCAGAATGTAAGGCGATGCTGACAAATCTTGTTTTATCGGAAATGCCAATGAAATATATTGTTGTAGCATCAGGAATGGCGGGACTTGAAAGTAGCAATGCAATACATACACGAAAGGTTTCAAATAGGTTTTATCTTTGCGGCGATGAAGTAAGCGATGTAAAAGATGGAATCGGTCTTGTATCATCAAGAGTTATGCTTTGTGCTGCACATCAGGCGCATACAGTTTTAAGAATTATAGCAAATGAATTTGAAGTATAGAAAGAAGGAAATGCAGATGAATAGTGATAAACTTGTTATCGGTGGTCACGAATTTAATTCCCGTTTTATTTTAGGTTCGGGAAAATATTCTCTTAATCTGATTGAGGCTGCAGTAAAGGATGCAGGTGCGGAGATTATAACCCTTGCCCTGCGCCGTGCAAACACAAAGGAACAAGAAAACATTTTAGATTTTATTCCAAAAGGTATAACACTTCTCCCAAACACAAGCGGAGCAAGAACTGCGGAAGAAGCAGTACGAATTGCAAGACTTGCCCGTGAGCTTGGATGCGGTAATTTTGTAAAGATTGAAATTATGCGTGATTCAAAATATCTTCTCCCTGATAACACTGAAACAATTAAGGCAACGGAAATTCTTGCAAATGACGGATTTGTTGTTATGCCGTATATGTATCCTGACTTAAATGTTGCCCGTGATTTAGTTAATGCCGGAGCCGCCACCATAATGCCTCTTGCATCTCCCATAGGCTCTAATAAAGGCCTTGCAACAAAGGACTTTATTCAGATTCTTATTGATGAAATTGATTTGCCGATAATTGTTGATGCAGGTATCGGTAAGCCGTCACAGGCTTGCGAAGCTATGGAAATGGGTGCCGCCGCAATAATGGCAAACACAGCCTTAGCAACTGCAGGTAATCTTCCTCTTATGGCATCAGCCTTCCGTCAGGCAATCGAAGCCGGTCGATGCGCATATCTTTCCGGTCTTGGCAGAGTTCTTACAAGAGGTGCATCCGCATCCGATCCGCTTACCGGATTTTTGCGTGATTAAGGGGGATAAAAATGGAAAATCAATTTTTTGTAGATTCGAAATATTTGTCACCCAAAGCACTTAAAAAGAAGCATCAGCTTGAAACAGATCCTTCTTCACGAAAAAACCACATGGAATATTTGCCGGGTATGGAGAAAATAGAATCTGATGTTTGCAAAAATGTAATGGCACAGATGAATTCTTTCGATTACTCAAAATATACCGCCAAAGATGTAAAAGCGGCATTGGAGCACGAAACCTTTACCATAGAAGATTTTAAGGCACTGCTTTCTCCTGCTGCTGAGCCGTTTTTAGAGCAGATGGCACAGAGGGCAAGACTTGAAACAAGTAAACACTTCGGAAACACAGTATATCTTTTTACACCTTTATATATCGCCAATTACTGTGAGAATTACTGTGTATATTGCGGATTTAACTGCTATAACCATATTAACCGAATGAAACTTTCTATGGAGCAGATTGAAAAAGAAATGAAGGTTATTGCAGACAGTGGTATGGAAGAAATTCTGATACTTACAGGCGAAAGCAGAAGTCAAAGCGATATAAATTATATTGGTGAAGCGTGCAAGCTGGCAAGAAAGTATTTCCGTATGGTAGGTCTTGAAATCTATCCCGTAAACACCGATGAATACAAGTATCTTCACGAGTGCGGTGCTGACTATGTAACCGTATTTCAGGAAACTTATGATACAGAAAAGTACGAACAGCTACATTTGCTTGGTCACAAACGTGTGTGGCCTTATCGCTTTGATGCACAGGAACGAGCACTTATGGGCGGTATGAGAGGTGTAGCATTTTCAGCACTTTTGGGACTATCAGATTTTCGCAAGGATGCCTTAGCAAGTGCGCTTCATGTGTACTACCTGCAAAGAAAATATCCCCATGCTGAAATGTCGCTGTCGTGTCCCAGACTCAGACCTATTATCAATAATGATAAAATCAATCCTTTGGATGTACATGAAAAACAGCTTTGTCAGATAATCTGTGCATATCGTATCTTCTTACCTTTTGTCGGTATTACAGTATCCTCCCGTGAGAGTGCAGAATTTAGAAACGGTATTGTAAAAATTGCTGCAACAAAGGTTTCTGCAGGGGTCTCTACCGGAATCGGAGACCATGAAAGTAAATATAACGGTAAAGAGTCAGATGAAATTCAGGGCGATGAGCAGTTTGAGATTGACGATAACCGCAGTCTTGATAAGATGTATAAGGACATCGCTGATGAAGGTCTGCAACCTGTTCTGAATGATTATCTTTATGTATAGGAGAAAATTAAGATGAGGAATTTTGATACAACACTTTATTTTATAACAGACAGCACCGGATTTAGCGAGGAAGAATTTTTAAGAAGAACCGAAGAAGCATTAAAAGGCGGGGCTAGCTTACTGCAACTTCGTGAGAAGGACAAGACTACAAGAGAATATATTTCACTTGCCGAAAAGGTACATATACTTACAAAGAAATATAATGTTCCGCTTATCATTGATGACAGAGTGGATGTTGCTCTTGCTATGGGTGCAGAAGGTGTTCATCTCGGACAAAGCGATATGCCGATTTCTACGGCAAGAAAAATCCTCGGTGATGATTTTATTATAGGAGCAACAACAAAAACCGTTCCGCAGGCTCTTGAAGCCGCAGAGCTTGGTGCAGACTATCTTGGAGTTGGGGCAATCTATCCGACTACTACCAAAGTAAAGACCGTTCTCACATCAACCGAAACCCTTGATGCAATATGCAAAGCTGTAGCAATCCCCGTAAATGCCATCGGCGGACTCAATAAAAACAATGTACAGGTTCTTGAAGGAATTGATATTGCAGGATTTTGCGTGGTTTCTGCAATTATGAAGGCAGATGATCCTAAAGGCGAAACCGAAATTCTGCTTAAATTAGCAAAGGAATTGAAAAAGAAATGATTAAAGGAGCAATATAAACAAATAAAAACAAGCGGCAGATTGGGGGCACCACCTTATGTCGCTATATAAAACGATGCTGAAAAATGAAAGGAGAATAAAACTATGAAAATGAAAACAGCATTGACCATTGCAGGAAGTGACTGCGGTGGAGGCGCCGGTATTCAAGCGGATATTAAAACAATGACGATGAATGGTGTTTATGCAATGAGTGTTATAACGGCACTGACGGCACAAAACACAACCGGCGTAAGAGCAATTCAGGAATCCACCCCTGAATTTTTGGAACAACAAATTGATGCAGTATTCGAGGACATCTTCCCCGATAGCGTCAAAATCGGCATGGTATCTTCAAGTGAACTGATATGTGTAATAGCAGACAGACTAAAATACCATAAGGCAAAAAATATTGTTGTAGATCCTGTAATGGTGGCAACAAGCGGCTCATCACTTATGAAAACAGATGCAGTTAAGACATTGATAGATGTGCTTCTTCCGATTGCAACACTCGTTACGCCGAACATTCCCGAAGCGGAAGTTTTATCGGGGCTTTCTATTGAAAATAAAGATGATATGCAGAAGGCAGCAAAAGCTATCGGTGATGCAGACGGCTGCGCAGTTCTCCTAAAGGGTGGGCACAACATCAATGATGCAAATGATCTTTTATATGCAAACGGAGAATATCATTGGTTTGAGGGTAAACGAATAGGTAATCCCAACACTCACGGTACAGGATGCACATTATCAAGTGCCATAGCATCAAACCTTGCAAAAGGCTTTACACTTGCCGAATCCGTACAAAGAGCAAAGGAATATATTTCAGGTGCTCTTTCAGCAATGCTTGACTTAGGAAAAGGCTCAGGTCCAATGCAACATAATTTTAATTTGCAAGGCGAATATTCAAAGGAGGCTGAGTGAAATGGAAGAAAAATGCACATCGGTATTTGAAAACGGACTTATTTGGTTTGGAGCCGCAGTTTCCATTGCAGAAATTCTGACAGGAACCTATTTTGCATCTCTCGGTTTTAATAAGGGATTGCTTGCCATAATTATAGGTCATATAATTGGTTGTGCAATGCTTTTCTTCGCCGGACTTATTGGTGGTAAAGTGCGCAAAAGCTCAATGGAAACTGCTAAGATGAGCTTTGGTAATAAAGGTGCTCTGCTTTTCTCCGTGCTGAACATCATTCAACTTATTGGTTGGACAGCAATTATGATTTATGACGGAGCGCTTGCGGTAAATGGTATTTTTTATATTGTTAATTGGAGTTGGTGTATTGTTATCGGTGCATTAATTGTACTGTGGATTATGATTGGAATCAAAAATCTTGGTAAAGTAAACACTGTTGCAATGACGGCACTATTTATTCTGACAATTATCCTTAGCTTCGTTATCTTTGGAAAAGGTACAATGCAGAATATAACCGGAGGAAGTATGACCTTCGGTGCTGCCGTAGAGTTATCTGTCGCAATGCCTCTTTCTTGGTTGCCACTCATTAGTGACTACACAAGAGAAGCAAAGAAACCTGTCACGGCTACCGTTGTCAGTGTAATTACATACGGCATCGTTAGTTGCTGGATGTATGTAATTGGTATGGGTGCAGCTATATTTACAGCAGAAACCGATATTGCACAAATTATGGTAAAGGCAGGACTTGGAATAGCAGGACTTGTTATACTTGTCTTTTCAACGGTTACAACAACATTTCTTGATGCGTATTCTGCAGGAGTTTCAAGTGAATCTATTACTAAAAAGGTTAATGCTAAATGGGTTGCTGTTGCGGTTACTGTTATCGGAACATTTGGAGCGATATTCTTACCGCTTACAGACATTACAGACTTTTTATACTTCATAGGTTCAGTGTTTGCACCTATGATAGCAATTCAGATTGCTGACTTTTTCATCCTGAAACAAAACAAGGAATCAAGTGCGTTCAATGTTCAAAATCTGATTATTTGGCTTGCAGGATTTATTATTTACAGGTTATTGATGAAGGTTGATATTGTCATCGGTAACACTCTGCCTGATATGCTTATCACTATTGTGAGCTGCATGGCAGTCAGTAAAGTTAGAAGTAAAATCAAGAAATGCGTCTGACCGAAGGAAAATTTAGCTACAAATTAGTTTAGTGCGCTTCAGCACATTGAGCTCGCAGTTAGGCAAATTTTGAAGAAAAGACACAGATTTCAATCGAAATCTGTGTCTTTTTCTGATAGGGATAATATGTGGTCAAAAAAGCTCTTTCGTATAAGACTAATTAAAATTTTCCATAAGGTTTTAATCTTAATATTTTGCTCTTATAAAGCTTTTATAAAAAATTATAAAACTAACGACGGAGCTGTATAAACTCGTGCCGCAAGTTCCTGATTGAGCATATAAAGACTTTTTGGATCCGAACCAAAAAGTTCCATCTTTGTAATCAAATCATTTGCATTTGTTTCCTCTTCACCTTGTTCCTTAACAAACCAATCAAGGAACTGCATTGTGCGAAAATCTTTAACATTGTATGCTGCTGCATAAATGTCATTTATAAGTGATGTTACATATTCTTCGTGTTCAAGTCCTGCCTTTAAAACATCCATATGGCTAGAAAATGTCTTGTCAGGTTTTGCAATAGCCTCAAGAGTTACTTTTTGATTCTCGTTTTGGAGATACTGATAGAAAAGCATTGCATGGTCACGCTCTTCCTGTGCCTGAATCTTATACCAGTTGGCAAATCCGTCAAGACCTACATCTTCAAAATAATTCGAGAAATCAAGGTAGAGATACGCAGAATAGAACTCTTTGTTGATCTGTTGATTTAAAAGTTCATGTACTTTTTCGTTCATCATAATATTATACCTCCATTTTCTATCTTTATTATATCATGTATGTATGAAAAAATCAACAAAAAAACACAGATGGAGAAATATTGAAGCTCCGTCTGTGTTTTTTGTCTATCTGCGATTTAATTTGTCTGACAAATCTCCATATACAGGTGTTGCCAAACCAAAACCGCCGGACACGGTTAGTATTTGACCTGTGGTATAAGCAGAATCATCTGATGCAAAGTAAACTGCTGCTGCGGCAATTTCTTCTGGTGCACCCATTCTTTTAAAGGGAATATGGCGCATAAATAGTTCTCTGAATCCCTCCGTAAGATTTTTCTCTACTGCATCGGTTGCAGTCATCCCCGGTAAGATTGCATTACAGCGAATATTATTTTTTGCTTCGTGTACGGCTATCAGCTTCGTAAGATAATTAATAGCAGCCTTACTTGTCCCATATGCTACTTGTGAAATATCCGGAATAAGTCCGCCTACAGAGGATATGTTTATAATACTTCCGCCACCGTTTTTTGCCATGTGTTTAGCTGCTTCTTTGCTAGCCATAAATACACTTCTTAAATTGATATTTACAATATCAAAGAAAACATCTGTATCGGTATTTGAAAAGTCAAGGTCTTTTCCCGGATTTGAAGTGCCGAAGTTGTTAATCAAAACATCAATACGCCCTGCTTCTTTTATTACTTCATCAGTCATAGAAATATAAGATTCAGGCTTACTTGCATCGTTATAAACATATCTTACTATACAGCCCTCGGAATTTAGCTTGTCAGCCTCCTGCTTTGCAAGTTCTAAATTTCTTGCCGCCATATAAACTATAGCACCTTCTTTAGCAAGGGATTTGGTAATGGCAAGACCTATTCCTCGGGTTGAGGCAGTAATTAAAACTACTTTGTCTTTTAATTTCATGATTGTTCTCCTTTTTTGATATAAATTTTAGGCAGGAACAACACTATCGCAATTCCTGCAACAATACAAATAATTTCCGCTGCAGCAAGAAACTTTATGGATATTACTGCGGCGGTTATTTCACTTGCACCGCTACTTATAATATTTGTTACTCTGTTTGTGAAAAGAGGAACAAATATTGCTACACCAAAGGGTGCTGCAAGGTCACGGAATAAGCCATAAGTTCCGGTTCCTGCTCCTGCAGTTTCGTTAGGCACACCTGACAGTACAACCTTCATAAAAATTGCAGCATTTCCGCCAAGCCCAAAGCCTAAGATGCCAAGAGAAGCGGCAAGTATAATCACGGAAGTTTCAGCAGTAAATAAAAGCATAATGGCACATCCAACCCCTGTAAGAGAAAGAGAAGCAGCCAAAACCTTTTTAGGCTCCGTGCGGTCTGCCAATGGTCCTAAAACAACTGACCCAAGTGACATTCCGATATACATAATTGAAATTGCATAGCTGGATATAATAGTATTATCAGGCTGAGTATAGTTTATAAAAACAATTATATTTGTCATATTTGCCTGCATAAGTCCCTGAGTTAAAAACAGAGCAAGAACGGAAAGAAAAAACTTTTTTCTTTTCATGAATTTCCAACTGAGAATTGGATTTGTTGCTTTCTTTTCTGCGTAAAACAAACAAATAAATGAAATTACCGATGCAATTAAAATAATGATAAACCATGTTGACCTGATACCGAAATTCTGACCAAAGGACGGCAGGCACAGCATAAGAGTAAAGAAAATTAAGACCCACACAGAACCTATTCCGTCAAAATCT
Source organism: Clostridia bacterium (assembly GCA_045661145.1). GTDB lineage: Bacteria > Bacillota > Clostridia > UMGS1883 > UMGS1883 > UMGS1883. The sequence continues at coordinate 30,743 of JAZRFC010000011.1, forward strand.
GTCAGCGGTTTTACGAGTATACCATCTTTTCTCTGTGTTACAAGGCAAAGTAAAAATATGATAATTGAAATTGCAACGCATACCCACATCATTGTTCGCCAACCATAAAACTTAATAAGCAATCCGCCAAGTGTGGGACCGAAAATTACTGCACTGCTTGAAATTAGCATATATAAAGAAAAACCTTTTGCAATTTTCTCACGCGGAAACTCTGTAACAATGTATGACATTACCACAGGTGCAATAGCGGCACTTCCTATTCCTACAATAAAACGGGCAACAATCATAAAAAATAGCGATGGTGCTATTGCCGTAAGTATATTACCCAAAGTAAAAATCGCTATACCAATCAATAAAGTTACACTCTTGCCTATTACATCACCCAATTTACCAAGAATAGGGGCAAATGCTGCTGTGGAGGCTGCCATCGCTAAAGCAGTCCAAGTTGTATTATTGTATGGCAAATTCAAGTCGCTTACAAACGCAGGACCAAGAACGGCAGTAAATCCGCCCACAGTTCCTAATAAAAATGCCGCAAGTGCGTATGGCACAAAGCCTTTTAAATAAGGATTTGGGGACCCGTTTCCCATAATTATCACTCCAATCTAGCCGTTGGAGTATCAAACTCCATACGCCTTAAACTTGTTGAATTTTAATCTTTTTAATTTGTCGTCCTCGAAAGGCCACAGCATTCCTTCGTCCTCCGCATCAAAAATCTTGAAAATTTTTCTGCGTTTAAGGTCGAAGAGTTTCAAAACAAGAAATTTTCATTAAGATAAAGAAATTTCAAGAATTATACTTTCGTATGTTCGCAGGAATTTCTGCGATATTAAGGGAAATTTCTGTTTTCAAACCGTATGGAGTTTTATACTCCAACGGCTAACCATAGTATAACCATTATTCGTGTATTTATTTAGATTTTTTGGTTATACTTTTATGTAGAAAGGAGGAATAGTTTTGAAAGAATTATTTTTTATTTGCAAGCATTGCGGAAATATTATTGCGATAATAAATAATAGCGGTGTTCCTATACAATGCTGTGACGAAGATATGCAGGAAATAATTCCGGGTACTACAGAAGCATCCGAAGAAAAACATATTCCTGTATTTAAAACTGAAGATGATACAGTATCTGTTTCAGTCGGTTCAGTCGAACATCCAATGACACCTGAACATTATATCGAATGGGTGTGTATTGAAAGTAATGACGGTTTCCAGTACAAGAAACTTACACCAAATATGCCTCCAAAGGTAAATTTTTCATTATCCAAGGGAGACAGCGTAAAAGCAGGATATGCTTTTTGTAATCAGCATAGCCTTTGGAAATCATAAAATTAAAAAGTAAAGGAGAAGAAAATTATGTCATTAATTAACAAGGAAATTTCAGATTTTAAAGCTTACGCATTTCATGGAAACGATTTTAAGATGGTTTCTAAAGAAGAGATTTTAGGTAAATGGAGTGTATTCTTTTTCTATCCTGCCGATTTTACTTTTGTGTGTCCGACAGAGTTAGAAGATTTGGCAAATAAGTATGAGGATTTTAAAAATGTCGGTTGTGAGATATATTCTGTATCTACCGATACACACTTTGTTCATAAAGCATGGCATGATGCATCGGAAAGAATCAAAAAAATCAACTATCCTATGCTTGCAGATCCTACTCACGAAATTTCAAGAGATTTTGGGGTTTTAATTGAAGCAGACGGTTTAGCAGAACGAGGCACATTTATTATAAATCCCGAAGGAAAGATTGTGGGTTATGAGGTAACCGCAGGAAATGTGGGAAGAAACGCTGAAGAACTGTTCCGTAAGGTTCAGGCATGCCAGTTCGTTCATGCTCACGGTGACCAGGTATGTCCTGCTAACTGGAAGCCGGGTGCTGAAACATTAAAGCCGAGTCTTGATCTCGTAGGACAGTTATAATGATTAATACACAAAATATAGATAATTTATATGATGTTGTGGTGATTGGCGGCGGTCCGGCAGGACTTAGCGCTGCCATTTACCTGGCTCGTGCAAGATACCGTGTACTGGTAATTGAAAAGGAACAGTTTGGCGGTCAGATTACCATTACGCATGAAGTGGTTAATTATCCGGGCTTGGGAAAAATAAGCGGAAAAGAGCTTACCGAAACTATGCGCCGTCAGGCAGAAAGCTTTGGAGCAGAATTTTTAATGGCAGAAGCGGAAAGTCTGGATATGAACGATGTTGTTAAAATCATTCATACAAGCCGTGGGGATTTTCAATGTTTAGGAGTTCTGCTTGCTACCGGTGCACATCCAAGAAGTATCGGCTTTAAAGGAGAAGAAGAACACAAGGGCAGAGGTGTTGCTTATTGTGCTACATGTGACGGAGAGTTTTTTACAGGGAAAGATGTTTATGTGGTCGGCGGAGGTTTTGCTGCAGCAGAGGAAAGTGTATTCTTAACCAAATTTGCCCGTCATGTAACAATCCTTGTTAGAGATGATGATTTCACATGTGCTATGGCTGTTTCAGAACCGGCAAAAAAACATGAAAAAATAACTGTTATTTATAACACGGTTGTTGAAGAAGTAAGCGGTGAAAATGGTCTTAACTATATCAGATATAAAAACACCAAAACAGGGGAGACTACTGAATATCATGCAGAAAACGATGATACCTTCGGGGTGTTTGTATTTGCAGGATATTCTCCTGATACGGAGCTTATTAAAGGCATTGCAGAATTAAATGAGCATGGATATGCCATAACGGATTCTAGTCAAAAAACGTCTTTTGATGGTTTGTATGCAGCAGGCGATGTGTGTATCAAACCTCTTCGTCAGGTGGTTACTGCCACCGGTGATGGTGCTTTAGCTGCCACTGAGCTTGAAAAATATGTTGCCGAAATGCAGAGAAAAACAGGTCTTCATCCAAAACCACCTGTTACAAGAATGACAGACTATCCAAAGGCAACAAAAACCGCTGATGCATCTGATGATTCCGATGATATATTCACTGCAGAAATGAAAGCACAGTTAGAGGGAGTATTTTCAAAAATGGAGCACAGCCTTGTCTTGAAGCTGTATCTTGATAATCGCCCTGTGTCTTTAGAATTAGAAGATTTTATAACAAAGCTTGCAGACCTTACGGACAAGCTTACAGTTATGGTAGCTGATAAAAATGACCAATCCAATTTTGCACCATGTGTGCGAGTCTTTTCAGAGGATGGAATTGACTTGGGAATTGCATTTCACGGTGTACCCGGAGGACATGAGTTTACCTCATTTGTTCTTGGACTTTACAATGCAGCAGGTCCCGGACAGACAATAGATGAAGATACATTAAACGAAATCGAGAACATTAAAAAACAAACAGATATGAAGATTTTAGTATCTTTGTCTTGTACAATGTGTCCGGATTTGGTAATTGCCTGTCAGCGTATAGCAACAAAAAATCAAAATATTAAAGCAGAGGTATATGACCTTCAGCATTTTGAAAATTTAAAGAAAAAATATAATGTAATGAGTGTTCCTTGTTTGGTTATTAACGATGAGCAAGTATCTTTTGGAAAGAAGAATATAAATCAGATTATTGAAATAGTTAAACAAATATAATGATATTTCAGTTTTGTTCATATAATCCAAAAAATGATATACCTTAAACAAAGAAAAGCGAAATCGAGAAAACTAAAGAAATCTCGGTTCCGCTTCCTTGTTGTATAACGAAATTGAGTGTCCATAACTTTAAATACGTTATGAACACTCGATATGGTCGGGATAACAGGATTTGAACCTGCGACCTCTGCGTCCCGAACGCAGCGCTCTACCAAACTGAGCCATATCCCGAAACAAAATGTATAATATCACATTTTTGAAAGAATGTCAAGTATAAAAAAATATTTTTTCTGTTTTTTGTTTTTATTTTCATAAATTATTAAATACTTGACACATATAAAAAAATATGTTATTATATTCAATAATAAATTTTGTGGCTTTTTTGACAAATACAAAAAAACTTTTTAGTATTATAATTTTAACATAAAATAAATGTTATGGAGGAGCTTAAAATGAATAAAACTACTTTAGTTGTAATGGCAGCAGGAATGGGGAGCAGATATGGCGGTTTGAAGCAGATTGATCCTGTGGGACCAAACAAAGAAATTATAATTGATTATTCAGTTTTTGATGCTGTAAAATCGGGTTTTTCAAAGGTTGTATTTATTATTAAAAAAGAAAATGAAAGTATTTTTCGTGAATTAATAGGAAATAAAATAGAAAAAATTGTTGATGTTGATTATGCTTTTCAGTCAACTGATGATATTCCTGGCGGAAACATATATTCCAGAGAAAAGCCATGGGGAACAGGACATGCAGTAATGTGTGCAGAAAAATTTGTAAAAACACCTTTTGCTGTAATAAATTCTGATGACTTCTACGGAAAAACAGCTTTCTCGGGATTACATAACTTTTTATCAACTGTTGATGAAAACACGGAAAAATATAATTTCTGCATGATGGGATTTATTTTAGAAAATACACTCACAGAAAACGGAACTGTTGCAAGAGGAATCTGCGAAGTAGATGAAAATGGATTTTTAAAAACTATCAATGAAAGAACAAAAATTAAAAAAATCGGCAATGAAACAAAATATGAAGATGATAATGGTGAATGGATAACAATCCCCGAAGGAAGCCCGGTTTCTATGAATACATGGGGCTTTACAACTAAGATTTTTGATGAGCTTAAAGCAGGGTTTCCGAAATTTTTAGTTGAAAGTAAGGATAACATTTTAAAAGCTGAATATTTTCTTCCATCAGTTGTTGATAATCTTATAAAAGAGGGGAAAGCTGATGTAAATGTTTTAAAATGTATGGAAAAATGGTATGGAGTAACATATAAAGAAGATAAAGTTTCAGTAATGAACGCAATTAATGACATGATTGAGTTTGGAAAATATCCAAGACAGCTTTGGAAATAAAAATTAATTTAAATTTATTTTATTAATATCGCACTTCCGAAATCTTCGAGAGGGAAATCAAATTCTTTGTACTTTATTTGATTTTCTTCTAGAAGATTTTTTACTTTTTTTAATTCATTTTCAAGCTTTCCAAAAAAAACTATTTCTTCTCCTGTATTTATAGCACAGCCACCTATAAAGCCGTTTTTAAAACCCTTAAGTTTTATATTTGTATTATCTACAAAAAACACAGCTAAACCATTTTTTAAAAATGTATTTTTCATTCCATTATCGCTTGTTATAACAATATTTTTTCCGATATAAAGACTACTGCAATTTGTATATCCCTGATTAACATTAATTATTTCATACTTTTTACTCAATTCGCGTAATAAAGACTTATCAAGATATTTTTCATTACAAAAAATTTTATTCTTTATTTTCAAACAATTAAAAAGTGCATCATCAGGATATATCCCTTTCAGTTCTTTTTTTGATACAGATATATTTGAAAAAAATTTTTTATAATGATTATGTAAATTTGATGCAGTATAAAAAACTCCTGAGTCATAAAAGCATTGTATATCAGGATGGAGAAGGGAAGAAGTACAGTCGAAAAAAGGCATAGTGTAAATTAATTCCATGCCTTTTTCTTCAAAATACTTTTTTATTTCATCTTTTATTAAATGCGATAATACAATTTTCATTTTATGATAATGCTATTTCGTCAACAACTTCAATACCGCTTATAACTTTTCCAAAAGCTGCATAGTCACCATCAAGATGTGGTGCATCATCATGCATGATAAAGAATTGACTTCCGGCTGAATCAGGCATCATAGCTCTTGCCATAGATAAAACTCCTCTGATATGTTTCAAATCATTTTTTACACCATTTGAAGCAAATTCACCTTTAATTGTATATCCCGGACCACCCATGCCGGTTCCTTCAGGACAACCGCCTTGAATAACAAATCCCGGTATATTTCTGTGGAAAATAAGACCATTATAAAAACCTTTATTTATAAGACTTATAAAATTTTCAACAGTTAATGGAGCAATATCAGGATAAAGTTCACATTTAATTTCTTTGTCATTCTGCATAGTAATTGTAACGATTGGTTTTTTTTCATCTTTTAAATCAACAGTTACTTCTTTCATTGTTATAATATCTTTTTTCATATTTTAAAGCTCCTTGTTTTCTAATTATTTTCCTGTGCTGCCAAAACCGCCTGTGCGTTCTTTTGTGTTTACATCATCATCTGCTTTTAAGAATTTTCCGAAAATTCCTTGACCGATTTTATCACCTTTTGATATTTTAACGGTAAAAGGCATAAAATTATAAAATGCAAACATAATATGACCATCATTGTCTGGATTATTATAGTAATCACTATCAATAATTCCAACAGAATTTGCAAGAATTAAGCCTTTTTTAAAAGGATTTGATGAACGGTTATAAATGTATAGAACTTCATCCTCGTTCATATAAGATTTAATCCCGGTTTTTATAAGAGTTGGCTTTACAGGTTCATTTTTCGTTATTTTTTCTATAACCTGACTGTAATAAGACGGAATTTCAATATCTTCGATTGCAAAAAAATCATAACCTGCACTATTTTTAGTGGAACGAACGGGGAGGGGAATCGCCTCATTTTCAAATCCTTTTGCAACCTCAAAACCTCTGTTTCTCATAATTCACCTCTGTAATTTTTTATGTTATACATTGAGTATAACATAATTACAGACAAAATGCAATAAAATGTGGAAAAAATTAATTTTTTTCACAAAAATATAATAAATTATTAGAAATCAGAAAGACTTTCGATTATATTTCCGGCTGTTTTTACAACTTTTCCAGCTTTCTTTTTTAACTGATTTGTATCACGCTGACTTCTTGTAGGGTCAAAAATCATTCCCATAATTGCACCTGCAACCGCACCTGTTAAAATTCCTTTCATAAAATCACTATTCATCATAAATTTTTCCTCCTATTTTTGTTTTTTTACATTATTTGATAATATTAATATTATCCTGAATTTATTATTTGTATATAAGAAAATAATATTTCAGAAAATAATGTTTTTTATGA
>JAZRFC010000012.1:0-2094 GCA_045661145.1 Clostridia bacterium
CAAGGATGAAATTGTTTCATACATTACTGAGGCTACAAGCAGTATGAAGGCATACTTCCTTGTTGACGACCTTCTTCATCTTAAAAAAGGCGGCAGAATCAACACAGCAACCCTTGTTCTTGCAAATATGCTGGATATAAAACCTGTATTGGCAATAAAAGACGGATTGGTTGTTCAGGACGGTAAGCTTCGCGGAAGCAAGCGTGTTATGAAGAAGCTTGTTGAAAAGGCAAAAGATGACGGATATGACCTTTCCGGCAGAAGTGTGTATGTTGTAAATACTGCCTGCAGCGATAAAGCCGATGAGCTGAAAGAAGAGCTTAACTCGGCATTCCCCGGAGTTAAATTTATTGAACTTCGTCTCGGTGCAGTAATAGGATGCCATGGAGGACCGGGACTTGTAGGTTTTGTATTTTCCGAAAAGTTTGATTTTGATAGTTACGAGGGTTGATTATGTGGGTTGCAGATGAATGGAAAGATTATGAATGTATAGATACTGCCAACGGAGAAAAGCTTGAGCGTTGGGGAGATGTTGTCCTTTGCAGACCTGACCCACAGGTTATATGGGATACAAAGGCATCTCCCGAATTGTGGAAAACGGCAGATGCGCATTATCACCGTTCTTCAAGCGGCGGAGGAAAGTGGGAGTACAGAAAGCAGATTCCCGAGCAATGGGTTGTGCGTTATAAAAACTTAGCTTTTAATATAAAGCCTATGGGCTTTAAGCACACGGGACTTTTTCCGGAGCAAGCAGTAAATTGGGATTATATGATGGATAAAATCTCCACCCGTAAAGGTGCAAAGGTGCTTAATCTTTTTGCATATACGGGCGGTGCTACCGTTGCCTGCGCAAAGGCAGGTGCCGCAGTTACTCATGTAGATGCATCAAAGGGAATGGTGCAGTGGGCAAAAGAAAATGCGAAGTTAAGCGGATTGCAGGATGCTCCTATAAGGTATCTTGTTGACGATTGTATGAAGTTTGTTGAGCGTGAAATAAGACGAGGAAACAAATATGATGCAATTCTGATGGACCCGCCCTCATACGGAAGAGGCCCCGGTGGTGAGGTCTGGAAAATTGAAGATTCTATCTGCCAATTTGTAAGAAGATGTACACTTCTTTTAAGTGACGACCCCTTATTCTTTATAATAAATTCTTACACAACGGGGTTAGCACCCACTGTATTAATAAATTTGATGAAAATGTGCCTTCCCGAGGGAAAAACACAATCAAGTGAAATAGGATTAAAAATAACTGCATCTGATATGGTGCTTCCCTGCGGAGCAACCTGCAGATGGGAAAAATAACGGAATGATTTTATGAGCATTATTAAAACAGATAACCTGACTTTTTCGTATAAAAACGATATAAAGGAAAAGGTTGTTTTAAAGGGACTTAATATTGATATTGAAGAGGGTAGCTTTACGGCAATCATAGGACATAACGGAAGCGGAAAAAGTACATTTGCAAAGCACCTCAACGCAATTCTTTTGCCAAGTGGGGGAAGTGTTACTGTTTGCGGTATTGATTCTACGGATGAAGAAAAGCTTTTTGAATTACGTAAATGTGCAGGTATGGTTTTTCAGAATCCCGATAATCAGATTGTTGCCACCATTGTGGAAGAAGATGTTGCCTTCGGACTTGAAAACATAGGTGTTGAATACGAAGAAATGCATAAGCGTGTTAAAGACTCGCTTATTGCCGTGAATATGTATGACTACCGAAAAAAAGCACCTCACTTGCTTTCAGGCGGACAAAAGCAGAGAGTAGCAATTGCAGGAATTCTTGCAATGCAGCCTAAGTGCATTATTCTTGACGAGCCTACTGCAATGCTTGACCCGAGGGGCAGACGGGAGGTTATGGATACCATCCTTACCCTGAACAAAGAGAAGAATATAACAATTGTCCTTATTACTCACTATATGAATGAGGCAGCTATGGCAGACAGAGTTATAGTATTGGATAAGGGTGAGGTCGTATTTGATGATACTCCAGATAAAGTTTTTTCCCACGAAGAAGAACTTGTGGAGTTGGGGCTGAATGTTCCGCAGGCTACTTCGCTTGCTCATAGCCTCAGAAAAAACGGAGTGGAAATT
>JAZRFC010000013.1:0-3179 GCA_045661145.1 Clostridia bacterium
CTTTGCAGGAACAATACTTATTTTAGACGGAAAATTTTCCATTAATGGAGATCGAGGTATTTTGGTGCCTAAAGATGGTCGCACTGATTTGGATTTTGATTATATGAAATTCACATTAGAACCTATTTTTAGGGAAATGGCTAAAGGTCGTAAAGGGGATAACGGAGAAGACGAATTCACAAAACTATATCCTTCTATGCTTTCAACTGTTATGGTTCCCATTCCAGTTGATAACATTGGAAATGTTGATCTTTGTGCACAGAAAGAGATTGCTCAAAAATATCTAGCAATACACCAATGTCAGCAAGAAGTCATATCAAAACTCAGCGGATTGATCTCACAAAAGATATCAATTTAACAAGTGCACTACACTTGCCGCCGCCTTTTGAAGGTGGCGGTTTTTGTATTAATTTACAAAAAAGTGTTCATGTTGCCACAAAAACTACATGACAAATGAATGTTTTATCGTGTGTGGTATGCTCCTCACATAGAATTAGTGAAACTATGTCTGCTGATAGAAAAGATAATCATTCATGAGGATGAATACGGACTCCGCCTTGAAATACGAATGAAAGCACCATTCCTCGAAAAAAGTTATACAGACGAAATCGGTATGATATACGAGGATGATTACGAGGAAGTATCCGCCTGATAAATAACAGGCACGAAAAAAGCTTACAGTCAAATCCTGTAAGCTTTTTGTCGGTGGTGCGGATGAAGGGACTTGAACCCCCACGATAAAATCACTAGATCCTAAGTCTAGCGCGTCTGCCAATTCCGCCACATCCGCATATTAAGTTTTTACCTCTTGATTTTTACACGGTGGAGGTACACCGAGGAGGAGCATATCGCTTAATCCTCATCTATGAAAACGGATAAAACCGTAATCAACAATAAAATCACATACAGGACGGAACCTAAATCTTGCACGTCTGCCAATTCCGCCACATCCGCATATGAAACTGCGAGGTCTATTATAACATAGATTAGAAAAAATATCAATATTTTTCCAAATAAATCTTTCCTTTTCGGGAATAATTAATTTATAAACAATGAAAGGAAAGATAATGATGATTGAACAGGACACAATAAAACTTCTTCGTGAATGTGATGCAGGCGTAAAAATGGGAGTTACCTCAATTGACGATGTGCTGGAATATGTGGCAAGCGAAAGATTCAAAGAGCTTCTTTCTGAGTGCAAAAGCGAGCACGAAAAACTTGAAGAAGAAATCGAGAAGCTTCTTGATAAATATAACGACGACGGAAAAGAGCCTGCCGCCATTGCAAAGGGTATGAGCTGGATGAAAACTAATATGAAGCTTCTTATGAATGCTTCCGACAATACTATTGCAGACCTTATGACAGATGGATGTAATATGGGCGTAAAATCTCTTAACAAATATCTTAATCAGTATGAAGGGGCAGATGAAGTTTCAAAAGACATCTGTAAACGCCTCATAAACCTTGAGGAAAAGCTTGCAGTTGATATAAGATGTTACCTATAAAAGGAGGAGTGAAAACGATATGTTTTCACTTCTCTTTTTTATAAGGATAAATTTTTCATATTCTATTGAAAAAAAAGAAAGTTTTTGGTAAAATACAGTATATAAAAAATTTTGACGGTATGGGAGTAAATAATGTTCAGATACGATTATAATATAAGATACAGTGATTACAGGGATTTTGAAACAGTAAAAACCTCTACAATTTTAGAGGTTATTCAGGAGGTTGCAATTTTAAATTCAGCTTCCTGCGGTTTCGGAATAGACACTCTTCGCAGTATGAACAGAGCGTGGCTTCTTCAGGGAATCAATGTGCGGATAGAAAATTCCGTCAGCACCAATTACCCCCTGGTAGCAAACACCGCGGTAAAAAGCCTTAAGGGAGTTCTCTCAGAGCGTGGATGCATTATTGAGCAGAACGGGAAACCCGTTGCAAAAAGCATTGCAAATTGGTGCCTTCTTGATACCGAAAGAATGCGCCTTGCAAGAATTCCTAAGGAAATGACAGATTCATATGAACACTACGATTTCGGTGATGAATTTTTCAACTACGTACGTCCTGAAATTATAGAGGATGCCCACGAAATATACAAAATACGTGTATCAAATAAGGAACTTGATACCAACAAACACCTCAACAACCAAAAGGGCGCGGAGCTTTTAATGGATGCAATCCCCTTTGATTTTGAGATTAAGGATATAAAGCTTTTTTATCCAAATCCTGCATACTTAGGGGAAGAGCTTTCCGTATGTGTAAAAGAAGTAGACAACGGCTACTACGTACACCTTAAAAACACAGACGGTGCCGTGTGCGTGGCAGGAACTTTTGAAAATAAATGAAACTTAGGTGATGTATATGGCAACAGTGCTTGTTGTTGATGATGACAGAAATATGCGGCTTCTCACCTCAGCAAGACTTAGGGATTATTACAGCGTTTGTACCGCTTCGGACGGAGAAGAAGCACTTGACCTCATTCATAAGGGTGGAATTGATTTAATTGTTTCAGATATTATGATGCCTAATATGGATGGATACGAACTTTTGAAAATCATAAGAAGCGAGGGCTTTCAGACTCCGTTTCTCTTTCTGACAGCAAAGGAAACCTCCTGTGACAAGGAGAAAGGCTTTGATTTGGGAACGGATGATTATATGACAAAACCCTTTTCCGCAGATGAACTTCTGTGGCGTGTAAAGGCGCTTTTACGCCGTGCAAACATCAATCAGGAAAAGAAAATTAATGTAGGAAGAATAACGATTGATTCAGAAAAATATGCAGTATATTCCGACAGTGAATATGTAGAACTTCCCAAAAAGGAGTTTGACCTGCTGTTTAAACTTCTTTCATATCCCGAACAGATTTTTTCAAAGGAACAGATTTTGAATTCTGTATGGGGAATAACAAACGAAAGCGGAGAAGAAACCATAAAAACCCATATCAGCAGAATCAGAAACAGAATAAAAAATATGCCGGAGATAAACATACAGACAATTAAAGGTCTGGGTTATAAGGCATCCATAAAAAAGGAATTGTGAGTAACGCCACAGCCAGGTAAGGCAGTTTTGGTTTTGAAGCCATATTTTTAATTTATACTACATCAAAAAAGCCCGAAATACGTCAGTATTACGGGCTTTTTATTCTTTGTCTAAATATAAAAATCTGATATTCAAAACTGCTT
>JAZRFC010000014.1:0-18068 GCA_045661145.1 Clostridia bacterium
CGCTTATGTTGGCAGAAAGCTTAAGAAGAGAGATTTCCGTTCTCTCTGGATTACAAGAATCAGCGCAGCTTGTAAGATGAACGATATTAACTATTCCCGTTTCATGAACGGTCTTAAGAAGGCTAATATCGAAATCAACAGAAAGATGCTTTCAGAGATTGCAATCAGCGATCCTCAGGCATTTACACAGCTCGTTGAAACAGCAAAAGCAAACCTTAAATAATTGGAATTAAAAAACCGTTTCCGAATTTATCCGGAAACGGTTTTTCCAAAGAAAAGTAAAGGCTGTGATTTTATGATTATAACAAGCCGTGAAAATAAAATATTTAAGCTGGCAAAGCTTCTTAAAACCCAGAAAGGAAGAGCGGAAAAGGGGCTCTTTATGATTGAGGGATTCCGTATTGTAAAGGATGCTCTTTCAAAAGGGATAAAGGCAGAGTGCATTATAGTAAAGGACGGCACGGAGATTGACTTTACCGCAAACTGTCCCGTATATGCTTTTGCACCGAAGCTTTTTTCAGAAATTTCCGAAACGGTTTCTCCGCAGGGTGTTATTGCAATATGCCCTGTTAAAAAGTGCGGACTTGGGGATATTTTATCTTCAGGAAAGAAATGCGTTGTTATGTGCGAAGCACTTCAGGACCCGGGAAACATCGGTACGGTTATAAGGACTGCCCACGCGGCGGACTGTGGCGGTGTTGTGCTTACAAAAGGGTGCTGTGACCTCTACAACCCTAAAATTGTCCGTGCAACAATGTCAGGTATGTTTTCTGTCCCTGTGGTATCAGGTGTGGAAAGCGAAAAGGTTATTGAATATTTCAGGGTAAACGGTTATAAAATTGTAGCAGGAGCACTTACGGACAGTGCAGTTGATTTTTATTCAGCAGACCTTTCGGGAAAAGTTCTTATCATAATAGGAAACGAGGGAAACGGCGTGGAGGAGAGTACACTCTCCCTTTGCGACAATGTGCTGAAAATCCCTATGCGAAGCGACGCGGAAAGCCTTAATGCCGCTGTTGCAGGTTCTGTGATGGTGTACGAGCATTACAGACAAAATTTGTAAAAAATAAACTTTACTCTTTACAAAAGGAAAGTTTTAGTGTAAGTTAATATAGGTAGATTTTTAAAGAGGGGGAGAAAAATGAACCGTCAGCTTATATGGGCTGTAAGGGCACAAGGTGTTTCAAATACCCGAAAAAAACTTTCTGAACTTGCCGCAAGCGAGGACCTTTTTGACCTTTCTTTGATAGATACTTCGAGTGTGGAGTATAAAGATATACTCAGTAATTTTGAAAAAGCAAATGAGCTTGGTGCAGAAATTGTAACTTATATTGATGAGAGGTATCCCGAGAAACTCAAAAATATATATCAGCCCCCTGCCGTGCTTTATGTGCTGGGAAATGCAGATATACTAAATGATATTATATTTACGGGTATGGTTGGTGCAAGGCGGAGTGACAGCTACGGCATCCGTATGGCAGAAACCATAGCTGCACAGATAGGACAAACGGGTGTAGGTGTAGTTTCAGGCGGTGCAATCGGAATAGATGCCGCATCTCACAGAGGTGCGCTCAGGGCGAAAGCTCCGACGGTTGCAGTTCTGGGAAGCGGTCTTGACAAGCTATATCCCAAGGAAAACATAAAGCTTTTTGAAGAAATTATAGAAAACGGCGGTGCCGTAATATCAGAATATCCTTTCGGGACGGAGCCGCTTGCAGGAAATTTCCCCAGAAGAAACAGAATTATAGCAGGACTTTCCACCGCCCTTGTTGTAGTGCGTGCCGCAAAGAGAAGCGGTTCTCTTATAACGGCAGGTCAGGCACTTGACGGGGGAGTTACTGTTTTCTCCGTTCCCGGAAATATAGACGACAGGTTAAGCGGTGGTACAAACGAGCTTATCCGTGACGGTGCAATTCCTCTTCTTTCTCCTATGGAGGTTGTGGATGAGCTTATTGCAAGGGTACCTGACTTTTTCGTAAGGGAGAATGACCGCAGGGAGAAAAAGAGAAATGAAGCGGCTTTAAAGGAAAAGGAATTAAAGCTTGACGGACTTTCAGATTATGAAAAAGAAATTGTAAGTATAGTAGCTTCAGGTAAAGCTACAGCAAACTTGATTGAGGAAAACATTTCATTCGAAGCGCACAGACTAACGGCGCTTTTAGGAATGATGGAAATAAAGGGAATAATTAAAAAAGGCCCTGACAAGAAATATATAATACTATAGGAGGGTGATGCCAATGGCAAACTATCTTGTAATAGTTGAGTCACCGGCAAAGGCGAAAACCATAAATAAATACCTTGGAAAAAACTATACGGTAATTGCATCTATGGGACATATGCGTGATCTTCCCAAGAGTCAGTTGGGTATAGATATAGATAATAATTACGAGCCAAAGTATATAACCATTCGCGGTAAAGGCGACCTGATGGCAAAGCTTAAAAAGGCAGCAAAAAACGCAGATAAAATATATCTTGCAACTGACCCTGACCGTGAGGGTGAGGCAATCAGCTGGCATTTGGCAAATATATTGGATATCGATACAAAAAAAGCGTGCAGAATCACCTTTAACGAGGTTACAAAATCTGCCGTTACAGCATCACTCAAGGCAGCACGTCCCATTGACGAAAATCTGGTTGATGCACAGCAGGCAAGACGTGTTCTTGACAGAATCGTTGGTTACAAGCTTAGCCCCATTTTGTGGAAAAAGGTTAAAAAAGGACTTAGTGCAGGCCGTGTACAGTCAGTTGCAACAAAGCTTGTTGTTGACCGCGAAAGAGAAATTGAAGCATTCGAGCCCAAGGAATATTGGACAATCACCGCCGAGCTTAGTGCAAAGGGTGATAAGAAAACAATTCCTGCACGTTTCTACGGTGTAAAGGGCAAGAAGAAAGAACTCAATAACTCAGCCGAAACTGAAAAAATCAAGGCACAGATTAAAAATGCTGATTTTATTGTAACAAGTGCAAATTACTCTGATAAGGCACAACAACCCTCTCCACCCTTTACAACAAGTACCCTTCAGCAGGAAGCAAGCAGAAAGCTCGGTTTTACTTCAAGAAGAACTATGTCTGCGGCACAGGAACTTTACGAGGGTGTATCTGTTCCGGGCAAAGGAACTCTCGGTCTTATCACATATATGCGTACCGATTCATTAAGACTTAATCCCGAATCTCAGGATGCGGCACGCAGTATAATCGGTGAAAAGTACGGAAAGGAATTTCTTCCTAAAGCTGCCCGTAATTATAAGACAGGAAAGAATGCTCAGGATGCTCACGAAGCAATAAGACCTACCGTGCCTGAAATTGAACCTGAAATGATTAAAAGCTCGGTAAGTGCAGACCTTTACAAGATTTATAAGCTCATCTGGGAAAGATTTATTGCAAGCCAGATGACAAATGCGGTTTACAGTACATTGAGTGCTGAATTTGATGCAAATGGTACTACATTCCGTGCAAGTGCCAGAACTCTCAAATTTGCAGGTTATCGTGCAGTATATGTTGACGGAAGTGAAGAGAACGAGGAAAAGGATGCAAAGAAGCTTCCTGCTCTGGAAGAGGGAATGAAGCTTACTGCAAGTGGAATTCAGGATGAACAGCATTTTACAGAGCCTCCTGCAAGATATACGGAAGCATCTCTTATCAAGACTATGGAAGAAAACGGAATTGGAAGACCCAGCACATATGCTCCTACAATTACCACAATTCTGGGCAGAGATTATGTACGCCGTGAAAAGCGTATGCTCAAGCCAACCGAACTTGGTACAATTGTAACAGATATTATGGCTGAAAACTTTTCTGACATTGTGGATGTGGACTTTACGGCAAATATGGAGCAGCAGCTTGACGATATTGAAGATGGCGGTGAAAAGTGGGTAGAGGTTATTGACCGTTTCTACAAGCCTTTTGCAGTAGATGTGGAAAAGGCTGAAAAGGAAATCGAAAAAATAGAAATCAAGGACGAGGTTTCAGACGAAATCTGTGAAAAGTGCGGCAGAAATATGGTTATAAAGCTTGGCAGATTCGGTAAGTTCTTGGCTTGCCCGGGATTTCCCGAATGCCGTAATGCAAAGCCTATTTTAAAGGATACGGGAGTTAAGTGTCCCAAGTGCGGTGGCAGAATCGTGGAAAGAAGAAGCCAGAGAGGAAAGAAATATTTCTCCTGCGAAAATGCTCCCAACTGCGATTTTCTCCTGTGGGATGAGCCTGTTTCAACACCCTGCCCCAAGTGCGGAGGTGTAATGAGCAGAAAATACCTTAAAAAGGGTAGCATAACTGTCTGCTCCAATCCCGACTGTGAGTCAAACAAAAAATAAAATAATAAGAGCTGTAAAAAATGTTTTACAGCTCTTATTAATACTGATAAAGGTGAAAAATATGGAACTCAAAATAATCGGCGGCGGTCTTGCAGGATGCGAGGCGGCGTGGCAAGCGGCAGAAAGAGGAATCAAGGTTAAGCTTTACGAAATGAAGCCCTCGGTTTTTTCTCCTGCCCATACAAATGAAAATCTGTGCGAGCTTGTCTGCTCCAATTCCTTAAAAGGAAACGGGCTTGACAATGCCTGCGGACTTCTCAAGGAAGAAATGCGCCGTATGGGTAGCCTTGTCATAAAATGTGCCGACGAAACGAAAGTTCCTGCAGGCGGTGCACTGGCGGTTGACCGTGACAGATTTGCAGCCCTTGTGACAGAGAATATTAAAAATCACCCCAACATCACTCTTATAAACGAGGCTGCCCATGAAATTGACACAGATGAATATACAATAGTTGCATCGGGGCCCCTTACTCACGGAAAGCTGACAGATTCAATAGGATGTCTTACAGGACAGGAAAGCCTGTTCTTCTTTGATGCGGCGGCACCCGTTATCACAAGAGAAAGTATTGACGAAACCAAGACCTACCTTGCGGCAAGATACGGTAAGGGTACAGCCGACTATATAAACTGTCCTATGGAAAAGGACGAGTATGAGGCTTTTTATGACGCTCTTATTAACGCCGAGCGTGCTCCTCTCCATGAGGGCGTAGAGAATGTGAAAGTTTTCGAGGGTTGTATGCCCGTTGAAATTATGGCGGCAAGGGGAAAGGAAACTCTCTGCTTCGGACCGCTGAAACCAAAGGGACTCCCCAACCCAAAAACAGGGAAAGAACCTTATGCTGTGCTTCAGCTTCGCCGTGATAACACAGAGGGAACGCTTTATAACCTTGTAGGCTTCCAGACCAATCTCAAATTCGGTGAGCAGAAGAGAGTGTTTTCTATGATTCCCGGACTTGAGAATGCAGAATTTGTGCGCTACGGTGTAATGCACCGAAACACATATATAAATTCACCGTTGGTTTTAAATAATGATTACAGCCTTATAAAATACCCCAAGGTGTTCTTTGCAGGGCAGATAACGGGTGTCGAGGGATATGTGGAATCAGCCTCCTCGGGAATGATTGCAGGCATAAACGCCGCAAGAAGAATTCTCGGTAAGGAAAGTGTGGTTTTCCCTGCATCTACCTGCAGCGGTGCACTCATAAAGTATATCACCGACCGTGAAAACAAAAAGTTCCAGCCGATGAATGCCAATTTCGGAATCATCGAGTGGAACCGTGTGAAAATCAAAAATAAAAAAGAACGCTACGAATATATATCCTCATTGGCACTTTCAGCCCTTGAGAATATTGATATTTCTTAAAAGAACACTCTTACCGCGCCATGAAAAAGCGCGGTTTTTGTATTTTGCTAAAAACTCTTTGTTTGAAAGGTTTTCTATGTCAGAGGAAGAGAGAGAATCAATAATATCCTCGGTAAATTCTTTCATTGGTCTTGGAGCAATGTTATTGTGGGGACAAACCTTTTGACACGCATCACAGCCGAATATAAGTCCTGATTTTTTCAGTATGGCGATTTCATTTTCCGTGAGGTCGCCTTTTTTCTGGCTTATATGGGAGGCACATTTGTCGATGCAGAATTTTTCGCCTAATGCGTCCCCCGTACAGCTTTCTATACATTTGTTACATCCAATGCAGGTTTTATTCAGGGGCTTGTCTGCTTCCATTTCCAAATCACACAGGATGTAACCGATAAAAAACCAGCTTCCAAAATCATCATTTATAAGCATACCGTTTTTTCCGTAAAAGCCAAGGCCTGCATTGTACGCAAGGTGTCTGTCGATTTCAGGGCCAATATCGGCAAAAGCTTCGCAACTTGTATCGGGCACAAGCGTGCAGATAAAGTCGCAGACGGGGGAGAGCTTTTCCTTTATAATCTTGTGGTAATCATAGGAACGGGCATAAAGGGAAAGATTTCCCTCTCTGTATCCTGAAAAATACGGAAACAGACATACTATGGCACTTTTTCCGTTGTAGGTTGTAACGCCGCATTTTTCAATACCGAGAGAGTGAATATATTCAAATATTTTGTTTTTCAAATGCGGTACCTCCTTTTATTCGTATGCTCTTATAAGTGCAGCGGCAAAATAAACTTTACTGAAGCCCATTTCTTTAAGAAGCCGTGAACAGTAATTTGCAGTAGCACCCGTGGTATAAATATCATCAACAAGAAGAACTGTTCCCTCGCCTTTCAGGTTGGTTTTGAAATAGCACTTCTTAACATTTTCACGTCTTTCCCTGGCGGTAAGTGTGTGCTGTGGCTTTCCATCGTTAGTCCTTTTAAGAGTAGGAATGCAGGGAACTTTAAGAATTTTAGATAACTCCTTTGCAATAAGCCGTGCTTGATTATACCCCCGATTCCTTTCGGAAAGGGAATTTTGTGGAACAAAAGTAATATAATCAAATTTTGTGTAGTACGGTGATGTAAGAATTTTGTCTGCCAGAAAGTATGCAAATACATTGGCATACCCCGGCTTGGAGGTCTTAAGTGCAATGGCAATGTCCTTTGCACTATCCTTATAAATAAGGGGTGTAAAGGAATGCTCAAAATACACTTTTCTGCTTCGGCAGCTCGGGCATATGTGATAGGAAAATTCCTCCAGAGGTCTGCCGCAGATTTTACATTGCTCATCATCTATGGTAAAGGGAATTTCTTTTATGCAATCGGTACAAATGGGAATTTTACTTTCCAAAAGCTCTCGGCAAACGGGACATTTGGGAGGGAAAAAGGCATCTGAAATCTTATCAAGTATTGTCATTTTTCTCCACCAGCCTTCTTTTGAGAGAACTGTAACGGATGGCTTGTTTATTGTTTTGCACCATACGGGAAACATTCTCAAGATTACCCACAAGAATTACAAGCTTTTTTCCTCTTGTTACCGCAGTGTAGAGAAGATTTCTTGTCATCAGCATAGGTGGGAAAGCACACACGGGAATAATAACTGCACTCCATTCACTGCCCTGACTCTTATGCACCGTAAGGGCATATGCCATTTCCAAATCCTCAACAGATGAGAAATCGTACTCAACAATTTTACTGTCGTCAAAAAGTATTCTCATAGACTTTTCCTTTTGAGATATGTCAAGAATTGTACCTATATCACCGTTGTATATACCGAATCCGTCACCGCTTCCGTCAGGAAGTGACCATATCATATCGTAGTTGTTCCGTGTCTGGATAACCTTGTCCCCTACACGGAAAACCCTTTCCCCGAATTTCTTTTCCTTTTTGTCCTTTGAGGGAGGGTTTAGTTTCTGTTGCAATACCTTGTTAAGATTTATAGTGCCTGCAATACCTTTTCTTGAGGGGGAAAGCACCTGAATATCGCTGATGCTGTCAAAACCGTACGCTTTCCCAAGCCTTCCCGTGCACAGCTCGCAAATTGTTTCTACTGCACCCTCGGGAGTTCTTCCCATAAAGAAAAAGTCTGCATTGCTATCATTTTCAAGGGGCATTTCGCCCATGTTTATTCTATGGGCATTTGTAACGATTCTGCTCTTTTCTGCCTGACGGAAAACCTCGTTCAGCCTTACTGTGGGGATAACACCGCTTTGAATCATATCGCCCAAGACATTGCCTGCGCCCACTGACGGAAGCTGGTCGCTGTCGCCTGCCATAATAAGGCAAGTACCTCTTTTGAGCGCTTTTAAAAGCGCTCCGAAAAGAAGTATATCAACCATACTCATTTCATCAACTATTACAACATCTGCATCAATGGGGTTGTACTCATTTTTTCCAAATCGCTGATTTTCGGCATCGTTTACCTCTACCTCAAGAAGTCGGTGAAGTGTCTTTGCTTCCATACCGCAGGATTCGGAAAGCCTTTTTGCCGCCTTTCCCGTAGGAGCACAGAGGGCTATCTTGTATTCGTGGCTTTGGAATATGTCCATTATAATTTTCATGATAGTGGTTTTACCCGTGCCGGGTCCGCCCGTTATTACAAGGACACCGCCGTTAAGAGCTTTTTTTACAGCTTCCTGTTGCATTACCGATAACTCAATAGAGTTAAGCTTGGAATATGTGAAAATTTCCTCTGGAATGTTTTTTGAATATGGGCGGGCAAGTGCCATAAGCTCCCACAGTTTATTAGCACTGCCAAGCTCCATATTGTAGTAAACGGGAAGATATACAAAATCATCCTCAAATACAAGCCGTGCATCATTTTTCATTTCTGCAAGCACAGATTTAATTTCATTGATTTCACAGCCGAGGAAAGAAGCTGTGCTTTCGATCAGGTCATTGTACCTGAGGCAGGTATGTCCCGAAAGTGCCGCGTAAGTAAGCATATAGTTTACTCCACCGGAAATTCTGCCGGGGTGGTTTTTCGGAATATCCATTTCTCTGGCAATGCGGTCTGCTGTTTTAAAGCCGATTCTTTCCACGCTTTCACAAAGGATATAGGGGTTTTCTTTCACAAGCTGGATTGCTTTCTGTCCGAAAATTTTATGAACACGGAGGGCAAGGTTAGGGCTTATTCCATACTCCTGCAAAAATATAACGGTCTGTGCCGCGTCCTGCCTTATGATAAAGGATTCGGATATTTTTTTTGCTTTGTTGGGGGAGATACCTTTTATTTCAGACAGCCTTTCGGGATGAAGAGCAATGATTTCAAGGGTTTCCTCCCCAAATTTATCTACAAGCTTTTTTGCAGTGGATTCTCTTACCCCGCTTATGATTCCGCTGGCAAGGTAACTTAGAACAGCACTGACCTTTTTGGGCAGTGCTCGTTCAAATGATACAACGGAAAACTGTTCGCCGTAATCGGGGTGGTTTACCCAACTGCCCGTCAGTACTACCTGCTCGCCCGGTGCAATAAAGGGCATTGTCCCGCAGGCTGTAACCAAAGATTTATTGGTTTCAATGTCACATACAGTATATCCGTTATCTTCATTCTGATATATGATTTCGTAAATTTCTCCATGGAGAATTTCTGTTTCCGAATTCATCATAAGTATTTCTTCCAATCCAAATTTCAATAATGCAGTCATCGGGAATAATATCAAGAAGATATTCGATTTCCGATTTTTTGCAAATATAACATCTGCCTCCGCAAAAGCTTCCTTTGTAAATCACAAAACCTATCATCATAAGTGCAATTATAAGGGCAAAAATCGCACTTGTCATACTATCACCAATAACAGTATATGCAAAGGAAAAGACGGCGGTGTAAAATCCCTTTCACACCGCCAATGTTTTATAAGTATTTTTTAAGAGTTTCTACCTTGTCGAGTCTTTCCCAAGGGAGGTCAAGCTCGTTTCTTCCGAAGTGACCGTATGCCGCTGTCTGTGAATAGATGGGCTTTCTAAGGTCAAGTGCCTTAATAATTGCTGATGGGCGAAGGTCAAACTCGGAATTTACAATTTCGCTGAGCTTGTCATCTCCTATCTTGCCTGTGCCGAATGTATCTATACGTACAGATACGGGGCGAGCCACACCGATTGCATATGCAAGCTGAATCTGACACTTGTCCGCAAGGGAGGCCGCAACAATGTTTTTGGAAATGTAGCGAGCCATATAGCAGGCACTTCTGTCAACTTTTGTCGGGTCCTTACCTGAAAACGCCCCGCCACCGTGGGGAGCATATCCGCCGTAGGTATCAACGATAATCTTTCTTCCGGTAAGACCGCTGTCACCGTGAGGACCGCCGATAATAAACTGTCCTGTGGGGTTGATGTGATACTTCGTGTTTTCATCAATAAGGGATGCATCAAGAGTGGGCTTTATAACGTTTTCAATCATATCTTTTTTAATTTGTTCCTGCGTAACATCAGCTGTGTGCTGAGTGGAAAGAACAACGGTATCAATTCGCTTAACCTTGTCCCCGTCATACTCAACAGTTACCTGAGTCTTTCCGTCTGGACGAAGATAGGGGAAGTGGCCTGCCTTTCTTACCTCGGTAAGCTTTTTTGCCATCTTCTGTGCATAGTAGATGGGGGCAGGAAGATATTCATCAGTTTCATTTGTTGCAAAGCCGAACATCATACCCTGGTCACCTGCACCAATATCATGACCGTCACTTTCGCCCTCTTTTGCTTCTTTGGACTTGTCAACGCCCATAGCAATGTCGGCAGACTGCTTGTTAAGTGTGGAAAGGATTGCAATTCCGTCTGCTGAAAAGCCCATATTGGGGTCGGTGTAACCAATTTCCTCAACAGTCTTTTTAACAATTGCGCGAACATCGTAGGTATGTGTTGTGGTGATTTCACCGAAAACCATTACCATGCCTGTTGCAGCACAGGTTTCGCAGGCAACACGTGCCTCGGGGTCGTGCGCGAGAATATCGTCCAGAATAGCATCGGAAATTTTATCGCACACCTTGTCGGGATGTCCCTCGGTAACTGATTCTGAAGTGAAAAATTTTCTGTTTGTAATCATTTGTAATTCCTCCTGTTCTTTATCGGAAAATAAGGTCTAACAGACCGTATGAAAATATACTCATTATAATGCCGGCAGTAATTACTCCGCCCAATATTGCAATGAATGAATCTTTGTTTTTGAAATTAAGGAAGCTTGCTATAAGCGCCCCCGTCCATGCTCCCGTGCCGGGAAGAGGTACTGCAACAAAGAGGAAAAGTCCCCACTTGCCGTATTTTATAACCTTTTCCTTGTTTTTCTCTACTTTGTTTTCGAGAAACAGCGGAATTTTAGAAAGGTGTTTTGTTTTCTTCATCCATTTACATAAACCTTTTATAAAAAGAAGGATAAAAGGAACGGGAATAAGATTGCCGATAATTGAAACTATGAAAGAGGGGATAAGGGGCATATTGATTGCCATTGCCAGAGGGATTGCCCCGCGGAGCTCAATAATGGGTACCATTGAAACGAAAAAAATGTACACATAGTTTGCAAATTCTGCACCCAAACCAAAAATGCAAACAAGCCAGATTGCAAAATTATTTATGGTTGAGGATATGGCTTTTACGATAGAATCCAATAAAAAAACCTCCTGAACACAATTATTCTATTATAACATATATATTTTAATAAATAATATGTCTTTTGTCAACTAAAAAGGGCAGACGATTTAAAAATCATTTATTATTTAAGACATACACGGTTTATCCTGATGACTAAATACTTGACATATTACAGATAAGTAGTAAAATGTATATATGGAAAAAAATAAAGGAGACAGAAAAATGAAAAAACTTTTATCACTTATGCTTGCAGTTCTGATGCTTGTTGGTATGATGGTAATGCCTGCATCAGCACAACAGGAAGTATCGGTATATCTTTCTGGAGAGAAGCTTTCCTTTGATGTGCCGCCTCAGATAATAAGCGGCAGAACTCTTGTTCCTATGCGGAAGATATTTGAATCCCTTGGAGCAACAGTTGGCTGGAACGGTGACACAAGAACGGCAACATCTGTAAGAGAAGATAAAACAATCATCCTTACTATTGACAGTTATACAATGTATGTAAACGGCAATCCTGTAACGCTCGATGTAGCTCCCTGTATTGTAGACGGAAGAACATTGGTGCCTGCAAGAGCAGTTTCCGAAGCCTTTAATCTCAGGGTTGAATGGGACAAGGAGACAAGGTCTGTTTTAATTACAACCCCCGATGCTATTGATAAAGTAATTTTGACAAAAATAGGGGATTATGAAATTTCAAAGGCATATTACAATTGTATATATTATATGGTTTGTTCATCGTATTCACAGTATGAGCAATATTTTGGAGAGAATTGGCTTAATGAGGATATTGGTTACGGAATGACAATTGGTGAAATGATTAAAGAGGATACAAGAAACCAAATTGAACAAATGACAACGGTGGCTGTAATCGCAAAGAATAAGTACGGTATAACTCCCGATGATGTTAAGGATGACGTGGAATTACAAATAGAAGAAGTTATAGAGAGTTTCGGCAGCAGGGAAGGTTTTGAAACCTTACTTTCACAACTTAATACCACCGAAAAGGGGTTGGAAACATATTTTGAAATGTATGCGATTTTTAACCTTCTAGTAGAAAAGACTGCAAATGACGGAAAAGTAGTATTCGTTTCAAATGCTGAGACAGAAAAATTATTCAAGGAAGAATTTGGTGATAAGCTTAAAGTACAGCACATTCTTATTTCTACGCAAAACCCTGCCAGAACAGATGCGGAAGCTAAGGCTATTGCAAATGAAATTCTGAAAAAACTCGGTAAAGGTGAAGATTTCGGGAAACTCATAAATGAGTACGACGAGGACCCTGGTATGACCTCGGAAAACTACTATGTCTTCGGCGACGGAGAAATGGTTGAGGAGTTTGAGAAAGCTTCCAAAAAGCTTGCTCCTGGGAAATATACAACACAAGCAGTAAAGTCTGCATATGGGTATCATATAATAAAGAGATACCCTCTTGATAAAACTAGTGATGAATATAAGGAATGCAAGATGTATCTTGTTCAGGAAAAGTTGTTGCCATTAATTGAAAACGAAACTAAAAAAACTGCAGTTGAGTGGAATAACTGATACAACAAAAAAGAATGCCTTTTTCGGGCATTCTTTTTTGTTGTAAAAAATTTACATATTTCCCTTGACAAGCCTTGACATATATGTTATTATGTTATACTGCATTAAGATGCACCCATATCCCCTTTTGAGTGGTAGATATGGGAAATATTAAGCTTTTAACAACTACTTTTTGTGTTTTGCGGTATTGGTGCATTCTACAATCAGTGCCGTAATGTGAATGAGTCGAAAAATTTGTTCACGGTGTATTCCGAGTGCATTCTACACAGGAATATAGAATGCTGAAAGTGTTGTTCGTTACTAAATTTTGAAGAGGTGATTTTGTGAAACCTATTAAATTAGGAAAAAATGAAAGAATGACCTTCGCAAAAATCGATGAAGTATTGGAGATGCCAAACCTCATTGATATGCAAAAAAGCTCTTACGAGTGGTTTATTAAGGAAGGTCTTCGCGAGGTTTTCCACGATGTAAGT
The DNA here is from genome assembly GCA_045661145.1 of Clostridia bacterium. Taxonomy (GTDB): domain Bacteria; phylum Bacillota; class Clostridia; order UMGS1883; family UMGS1883; genus UMGS1883. The sequence goes on from JAZRFC010000014.1 coordinate 13,307, forward strand.
CCCATCACAGACTACGCAGGAAACCTTATTCTGGAATTTACCGATTACAGAATTGACGAGCAGCCCAAGTATTCAATTGAAGAATGTAAGGAGAGGGATACAAACTACGCTGCACCCCTCCGTGTTCAGGTGCGCCTCATAAATCAGGAAACAGGCGAAATCAAGGAGCAGGAAATCTTTATGGGTGATTTCCCCCTTATGACTGAGCAGGGTACTTTCATAATCAACGGTGCAGAGCGTGTTATCGTTACTCAGCTTGTTCGTTCACCCGGTATCTATTACGAGCAGAAGTTTGACAAGGTAGGTAAGAAGCTTGTTAACTCTACCGTAATCCCCAACCGTGGTGCATGGCTTGAATATGAAACAGACCCCAACGATGTTTTCTCAGTTCGTATCGACAGAACAAGAAAGCTCCCCGTGACTGTTCTCATTAAGGCTATGGGTCTTGAAACCGAGCCTGCTATTTTAGACCTTTTCGGCGAGGATGAAAGACTTATTGCTACTTTTGCCAAGGATACAACAAAGAACCGCGAGGAAGCGCTCTTTGAAATCTACCGTAAGCTCCGCCCCGGCGAACCTCCTACGGTGGACAGTGCAACATCTCTTATCAACGGACTCTTCTTTGATGCAAAGAGATATGACCTTGCAAAGGTAGGTAGATATAAATATAATAAGAAGCTTGCTATGGCAGCCCGTCTTGAGGGACAGATTGCGGCAAACGATATTGTAGATGAAAAGACAGGCGAAGTTATCGTTAAGGAAGGCAACCGTATAGACCTTCAGTCTGCACAGCTTATTGAGGACAAGGGTATTAACCGTGTTCTTGTAGCTATTGAGGACAGAAAGGTTGTTGTATTCTCCAATAATATGGTAGACCCCGAAAAGTATGCAGGTATCAGCCTTTACGACATTACTCACGAGAAAGTAAGAAAGAATGTTCTTGATGAAATTCTCGAAGAAGCAGCAGGTGACATTGACGAGGTTAAGAAGCTTGCAGCTCAGCGAGTAGACGAGCTTGTTCCCAAGCATATCATCGTTGACGATATGTTTGCTTCCATTAACTACTGCTCTAACCTCTGTGACGGTATCGGTCAGGTTGACGATATTGACCATCTCGGTAACCGTAGATTAAGAAGCGTTGGTGAGCTTTTGCAAAACCAATTCCGTATCGGTATTTCCCGTATGGAGCGCGGTGTTCGTGAAAGAATGAGTATTCAGGAGCTTGACATAGTTACTCCTCAGTCACTTATCAACATTCGTCCCGTTGTTGCTACAATCAAGGAGTTCTTTGGTTCATCTCAGCTTTCTCAGTTCATGGACCAGAACAACCCTCTTGCAGAGCTTACTCATAAGAGAAGACTTTCAGCACTTGGTCCCGGCGGTCTTTCCAGAGAACGTGCAGGTTTCCAGGTTCGTGACGTTCACTATACCCACTACGGAAGAATGTGTCCCATCGAAACACCTGAAGGACCCAACATCGGTCTTATCAGCTCACTTTCCACATATGCCCGTATCAATGAATACGGCTTTATCGAAGCTCCCTACCGTAAGGTTATCAAGGGAGAGGGTATCGTAACTGATGAAATTGAATATATGACAGCAGATATCGAGGATAAGTATGTCGTTGCTCAGGCTAACGAGCCTATTGATGAAAACGGCAGATTCCTCGACAAGAAGGTTTCCGCACGTTACAGAGAGGAAATTCTCGAAGTTCCTGCTGAAACAATTGACTATATGGACGTTTCTCCCAAGCAGGTTGTGTCCGTTGCTACTGCAATGATTCCTTTCCTTGAAAATGATGACGCTAACCGTGCACTTATGGGTTCAAACATGCAGCGTCAGGCAGTTCCGCTTCTGAAGCCCGAATCTCCCATTATCGGTACCGGTATGGAGTACAAGGCTGCCAAGGACTCCGGTGTTGTTGTTCTTGCTAAGGAAGACGGTGTTATCGACAAGGTAAGCGCTGATGAAATTGTAATTAAGGATAATGACGGTGTAAGACATAACTACCATCTTCTCAAGTTCCTCCGTTCCAACCAGGGTACCTGTATCAATCAGCGTCCCATTGTTGAAGAGGGTGAGAAGGTTACAAAGGGCACAATCATTGCAGACGGTCCTGCTACCGACAACGGTGAAATTGCTCTTGGCAGAAATATGCTTATCGGCTTTATGACTTGGGAAGGTTACAACTACGAGGATGCCGTGCTTCTTAACGAAAAGCTCGTTCGTGATGACGTTTATACCTCCATTCATATTGAAGAATACGAATCCGAATCCCGTGATACAAAGCTGGGACCGGAAGAAATTACACGCGACATCCCCAATGTTGGTGATGATGCACTTAAAAACCTTGACGAAAGAGGTATTATCCGCGTAGGTGCAGAAGTTCGCTCCGGCGATATCCTCGTAGGTAAGGTTACTCCCAAGGGTGAAACAGAGCTTACACCCGAGGAAAGACTTCTCCGCGCTATTTTCGGTGAAAAGGCAAGAGAGGTTCGTGATACATCTCTCCGTGTACCCCACGGTGAAGCAGGTATCATAGTAGACGTTAAAGTATTTACAAGAGCTAACAATGACGAGCTTCCTCCGGGAGTAAACGAAATTGTTAGATGTTATATCGCTCAGAAGAGAAAAATCTCTGTCGGCGATAAGATGGCTGGCCGTCACGGTAACAAGGGTGTCGTTTCCAGAATTCTTCCCACAGAAGATATGCCCTTCCTTCCCGACGGTACGCCCCTTGATATCGTTCTTAACCCCCTTGGCGTTCCTTCACGTATGAACATCGGTCAGGTGCTTGAAGTTCACTTGGGTATGGCTGCCAAGAGTCTTGGCTTCAAGGTTGCAACACCCGTATTCGATGGCGCAAACGAAAAAGACATTATGAATCTTCTCGAAGAAGCAGGACTTCGCCGTGACGGTAAGACTGTTCTTTACGACGGCAGAACAGGTCAGCCCTTCGATAACCCCGTAACAGTAGGTTATATGTACTTCTTAAAGCTCCATCATCTTGTTGATGATAAGATTCACGCAAGAAGCACAGGTCCCTACTCGCTTGTAACACAGCAGCCTCTTGGCGGTAAAGCTCAGTTCGGCGGACAGAGATTCGGTGAAATGGAAGTTTGGGCACTTGAAGCATACGGCGCGGCATACCTGCTTCAGGAAATTCTTACTGTTAAGTCTGACGATATCGTTGGCCGTGTAAAGACCTACGAATCAATCGTTAAGGGTGAGAATGTTCCCACACCCGGTATTCCTGAATCCTTCAAGGTTCTTATTAAGGAACTTCAGTCACTTGCACTTGATGTTAATGTTCTTAACGGAGCAGGCGATATTGTTGAGCTTAAGAGCGAAGAGGACGACGAACCCAATATGGATGAATTTAGAGACGAGCTTCTTACAACCATAAACGACGGAATGGCTCCCGGTTACAGCGAAGTTAATCCCGAGGATGAAATTTACGGTATTGTGGAAGGTTCGCTTTCTGAAGATGATGAAGACGAAGAAGATCCTATGGCAGATTTCGATGATGAGGATTTCGATATGGAACCCACAGACGAAGAACTCATGGAAATCGAAAGCCAGCTGGACAACGAGTAAGGGAGGGGTAGATTATGGAATTTAATACTTTTGAGGCAATGCAAATTGGCTTGGCATCTCCCGAAAAAATCCGTGAATGGTCTTACGGCGAGGTTAAAAAGCCCGAAACTATAAATTACCGTACCTTAAAACCCGAACGCGACGGTCTTTTCTGTGAAAAGATTTTCGGACCGCAGAAAGATTGGGAATGTCACTGCGGTAAATACAAGAGAATCAGATATAAGGGTATTGTCTGCGACCGATGCGGCGTTGAAGTAACAAAAGCAAAGGTAAGACGTGAAAGAATGGGTCATATCGAGCTTGCTGCTCCCGTTTCCCATATCTGGTACTTCAAGGGTATTCCCAGCAGAATGGGACTTCTCCTTGATATTTCTCCCCATATTCTTGAAAAGGTACTGTATTTTGCACAGTATATCGTAATTGATCCTGGGAAGACAGAACTTAATAAGAAAGACCCTCTTACTGAAAAGGAATATATGGCTTACTACGAAAAGTACGGCGACCGTTTCCGTGCAGGAATGGGTGCTGAAGCCATTAAGGAACTTCTTGCCGAGATTGATATTGAAGCTCTCAGCAAGGAGCTTAAGGAAGAACTCCAGACAGCTCAGGGACAGAAGAAGGTTAAGCTTTCCAAGAGATTGGAAGTTGTTGAATCTTTCAGAAAGTCCAATAACCGTCCTGAATGGATGATTCTTGACTGTGTTCCGGTAATTCCTCCGGAAATCCGTCCCATGGTACAGCTTGACGGCGGAAGATTTGCTACAAGTGACCTTAATGACCTTTACAGAAGAGTTATTAACAGAAACAACCGACTCAAGAGACTTCTTGAACTCGGTGCTCCCAATATTATTGTAAGAAACGAAAAGAGAATGCTTCAGGAAGCTGTTGACGCACTTATCGACAACGGTAGACGTGGCAGACCCGTTACAGGTCCCGGCAACCGTGCCCTCAAATCTCTTTCCGATATGCTTAAGGGTAAGCAGGGACGTTTCCGTCAGAATCTTCTCGGTAAGCGTGTTGACTACTCCGGACGTTCCGTTATCGTAGTTGGTCCCGCACTTAAGATTTATCAGTGCGGTCTTCCCAAGGAAATGGCACTTGAACTCTTCAAGCCTTTCGTAATGAAGAGACTTGTTGAAAACGGCAGTGCTCATAACATCAAGAG
>JAZRFC010000015.1:0-49111 GCA_045661145.1 Clostridia bacterium
CTCAGATTATAGCTCTTTTTACAAAAAGTCTTGCACCTATTACATACGGACTGATTCTCGCTTACTTGCTTAATCCGTTGGTAAATGTGATAGAACACTCTGCATTATTACCTCTGTTTAATAAAATCTTTAAGAAAAACAAAAAACGTGCATCAGGCTTTGCAAGAGGAATTTCAATCTTTTTTGCGTGGATTCTTTCAGTAGTATTTGTGGTTGTTATTTTTGCTCTCATTATTCCCGAATTGTATTCAAGCATAGAAACACTTATTTCCAAAATCCCTGAATACAGTGCACATATCGTTGAAGAAGCTACCAAGATTCTCAAGGAAAACCCCGAAATAGTAGTTTACATTCAGGACCTTACAGAGAACTTCAGTACAGACTTTACGAAGATTATGACAGGCGTAAAGGATTGGATTCCCAATCTGAATGTAATGATAACAGGTCTTACAGACAGCGTCTGGGCAGTTGTTTCCGTTTTATTCAATATTCTGGTGGGTATAATTGTGTCTGTATATGTACTTAAAGATAAGGAAAAATTTGTGGCACAGTTCAAGAAACTTTTTTACAGCACAATGTCTTACAAAAAAGCCAACAATACAATTGCATTCTGGAGGCTTACACACGATAAATTCGGTAACTTTATAACAGGTAAAATATTTGATTCATTAATAATAGGTGTACTTTGTTTTATAATTCTTATTATTGCAAATATGCCTTATGCGGCACTCATAAGTGTAATTGTAGGTGTAACTAATATCATACCTTTCTTCGGACCTTTTATCGGTGCAATTCCCAGTGCGTTTCTTGTTCTTTTGGTTGACCCGTTAAAATGTATAACCTTTGTAATCATTATTATTCTTCTTCAGCAGTTTGACGGAAATATTCTCGGACCTAAGATTCTTGGTGATACAACAGGTGTTTCAAGCTTCTGGGTAATGTTCTCAATTATGCTGGGAAGCGGGCTTTTCGGCGTTGTGGGAATGGTATGCTCCGTTCCTGTATTTGCAGTTTTTTATACTTTGGTTAAAGACGGATGCCATATTGCACTAAGGAAAAAGGGTATTGACTATTCAACCGAAACCTTTGAAAAAATCGACCATATAGATGAAGATACGAAAGCACCCAAATGGATTAATAAATAGTTATCAGAAATCTTCAGTATTTCGCGGAGGAATTATTTATGCCGTTCTTTTTATCACAACTTCTGACATATATCTTTGTTTTTATAATTTATTTGTTTATCTATGCAATAATAAGGATGATTTTTCTTGACATCCGCACGATGTACAGAAAAAAGACGGGCGGTCTTGCTGACGCATACCTTAAACTCATAAACTTAAGGCACAAGCTTGACTTCTTTGTTGATGAAAGCTATGAAGTATCAGACAATGAAGTTATCGGCAGAGGAAAGAAATGCGATATCAGTATTGCCGACAAATATATGTCAACGAAAAACAGCCGAATATTCAAAATTTCGGGCAAATTTTATCTGGAAGATATGGGAAGTACAAATGGTACGTTCCTTAACGGTGAACCGCTGGGGGACACTGCCGTAGAGCTTCTTGACGGTGACAAGATTACCATTGGCAGGGTAAATTTCCTGTTTGTTCTTCCACCTAAAGCTGAGTAGAGGTGAGTTTTATGCAAAAATTACTTCATAACATAAAGCCTCTTTTATTGCTTCTTCTTTTAAATATTATAGGTGTAGCGGTAATCTACCTCAATGGAATGCAGATGGAAAATATGGTTATCCTTTGCGGTATTATGTGCGTTATAAGTATTGCCACATATGTCATAATAACCCTTTGTGACCTGGGGGACCCGTATCTGTTTGTGATTGTTTCCCTGCTTTGCTCCATAGGGATAATTATGCAGATAAGAATTCAGCCCTCCAACGGAATGAAACAGATGGTGCTTTACCTTGGTGGGGTAGTATGCTTTTTCATAGCGTTGTTTCTTTACAGAGCGTTTCGTAAAAAATTAAGAAGATACACCCTCATTTATTGGGGCGTATCTATGGCACTTTTTCTGCTTACCCTGATTCTGGGCGTGGTTACAAAAGGTGCTAAAAATTGGATAAAAATCGGAAGCCTTTCTGTTCAGCCTGCAGAATTTATCCGCATACTTTTTGTTTTGTCAATGGCTGCAATATTTACCAATGCACGAAAATCCACATCAGGGAAACCCAAGTCAAAAGCAGATGATAAGGAAAGAAAAAAACTCAGACAAATAAGGCTTGTCATTGCTGCAGGAATGGCTTTTTCCAATGCAATGTTCCTTTTCCTGCAACGGGAATGGGGAATAGCACTTTTGTTCTTTGCAATATATATTGCGTTTCTTTATATTTACGGAGAAAATAAATTGTTTTTCGGTGCAAATATGCTTCTCGTATTATTTGCGGCATTTATAGGCGTAAAATATATGAGCCATATTCAGGTACGTGTTGATGCATGGCGTGACCCTTTTGCAAATCCCTATGGGGGCGGCTACCAGATTCTGCAATCACTTTTCGCAATAGGTGCAGGAGGATTTTCAGGGAGAGGTGTCGGCACGGGAAGTCCTCACGTTATTCCTACCGTTACAAGTGACTTTATATTTTCTGCTATTTGCGAGGAAATGGGTGTTTTGGGCGGAGTAGCAATTATTATGCTATATTTCCTGCTTGTTTACCGTGGATTTAAAATAGCACTCAGCTCCACAAATGATTTTAACAAGGCTGTGGCAGCAGGACTTAGTGTAATGCTTGGAATACAGACCTTTATCATAGTTGGCGGTGTTATAAAGCTTATCCCTCTTACAGGAATAACACTTCCTTTTATCAGCTACGGGGGCAGCAGTATGACCAGCACATTTCTGGTTGTGGGAATACTGCAGGCTATAAGCGGAGCGAAAGGAGAGGTCACCGATGAAATTGAATAAACGCATCATAGCGGTTATGACAACTGTATTGGCTCTCTTTTTGATAATAGTTATATACCTTACCTATTTTGTTGTTTTTGTAGCGCCCAACATTAAAAATTCCACCTATAACCCAAGAATCTGGGAAAAGGAGGAAAATGTTTTAAGAGGCGAAATTTACGATAGAAGCGGAACTGTGCTTGCAAAAAGTGAGCAAACAAAAAGCGGACAGAAAAGAATCTATCCTTACGGCTCATTGTACGCCCACACCATAGGATACAATTGCCGTAACTACGGCAAGACTAATCTGGAGCTTACCTTTAATGAATATCTGCTGAAAACGAAAACATCCTTTAAAATAAAGAAAGATGTGGAAAACGGTGAGGTCAAGCTGGAAAAGGGTGCAAATCTTTCTCTCACTCTGGATAATTCCATGACGGAGCTTGCAGCAAAACAGCTTGGGAAAAACCACGGAGCAGTTGTAGCAATAAATCCTAAAACGGGGGAGGTCTATTGCCTCTATTCAAATCCCTCATTTGACCCCAATGAAAGCTCCCTTATGAAAAATTGGCAGGAGCTTACTCAAAACGATTCTTCTCCTTTTTTTGCAAGGGCAACGCAGGGTCAGTATGCACCCGGCTCAACCTTTAAGGTAATCACTGCTTCGGCAGGAATAACATCAGGCGACGGAGATTATATAACAGAAGATACGGGAAAGACAAAGGTAGGCGGCAAGGAATTTAAAAATGCCAGCGAAAAAGCCTTTGGTGAAGTTGATATGCGCATTGCCATCAAAAATTCCAGCAATGTTTATTTTACTGAGCTTTCTCAAATGATAGGAAAGGAAAACCTTCAAAATGCGGCAAAGAATTTCTTTGTTACACAAAAGGTTCCTTTTGACATTGAAACAAGAGCTACAAGCCTTGAGTTTGACGGATTTGATGATGCCGAGCTTGCATCTGTCGCAATCGGGCAGGGGAAATTGCAGGTTTCTCCTTTCAATATGGCTATTGCCGCTTGTGCTATTGCAAATGACGGTATAATAATGAAGCCTTATATGGTTGAAAAATCATCCTACGATACGGGTGAAGTGTTATATGAAAGTCAGCCGGAAATACTTTTAAAAGCAACTGACAGAAAAACTGCTCTTTTAGTAAGAGATTATATGAAAGACTGTGTTAAATCAGGAACGGGAACACGGGCAGCAGTCAGGGGTATAGAGGTTGCAGGAAAAACAGGTACTGCAGAAAACGAAAAAAAGGGTAAGACCCACGCCTGGTTTATAGGTATGGCACCTGCTGACAATCCGCAGATTGTTGTCTGCGTAATGCAGGAATATTCAGGCCGCGGAGGAGGAAGTGCCTGCGCACCCGTTGCATCACAAATTATAAACTATGCTTTGAAAAACGGTTTGATAACAAAATAAAAAAGGGCATATGCCCTTTTTTATTTTGTTATCATCGCCTGAATGGAGGCTGAGTATTCGGTAGGACTCATTCCCGTAACGTTTTTGAACTGCCTTGAAAAGTAGTGTATTCCCGAATACCCCAAAAGGTCGGAAATCTGTGATATGTTATAATTATCCTCCCTGAGATACTTCTTTGCCGTGTCTATTTTCATATGTATAAAATATTCCATAATGCTCATATCAAAATTATTCCTGAAAACTTTTGCAATGGTTGTTTTGTTTGAACCGCTATAACGCACAATTTCATCAATAGTAATATTTCCTGAAATGTGGTCGAGCATATAGTTTACTATCATATTACAAAGTGAGCTTTCTCTGTTAATGCTCATCTTAGAACGCTGAAGTGCGGGCTGACTGTAACGGATGAACGAAATCAGAAGCTCTGCAATATACTGTTTAATGAGTTGTTCAGAGCCTATTACGGGATTCTTTTTACGGTGAAGCTTTTTTGTGTATGGCGTGTTAGAATGTGTCTGGAAAGCATTCGTATATTCAGAAATAATTTTTGAAAATATTATTTTTTGTTCCTGCCCTACACTCAAGATTTTTTCCTTAAAAAAGTCCATAGCAGGGGAAGATGATTCAAAAGAAAAAATCACAACATTGGTAGCACTTACCGAAGATGTTTGTAGTGTGTGCCACTCATTAGGCTTGTGAAATACTGCATTTCCCTGTGTAACGGTAAAGGTTCTGTCATCAGCAACTGCACAAATATCTCCTTTATCCACATACACAACCTCCCAGAAATCGTGGCTTTCTCCCTCAAATTTGAAATTTGTGGGATACTCAAAATAATGAACACTGTAAAGCCTACCTATAGTTATGTCGTTTCTAAGTCTTGCTCCTATGTATTTTTCCATAAATATCACCGCCAAAATAACTATATCATATGGATGTAAAAAAATCAATCTAATAATGCAAAAATAATTTACTTTTGTGTAAATACTTTGCAGGTTGTTTGCTGTATACTTAATGCAGTATGATTAAAATCTAAAGAAAGTGGTGCTTGTATGAAAAAAGATGCTACTCTTATTGTAATGGCTGCAGGTATGGGAAGTCGTTTTGGCGGACTCAAGCAGCTTGAACCCATTGGTCCCGGTGGAGAAGTTATTCTTGATTTCTCTGTGTACGATGCCATCAAAGCAGGATTTAACAAAGTTGTTTTTATTATCCGCAAGGATATTGAAAAAGATTTCAGAGAACTTGTAGGAAACAGAATAGATAAAAAAGTAAAAACAGAATATGTAATTCAGGATATGGAAAACATTCCCGAGGGATTCACGGTTCCCGACGGCAGAACAAAACCCTGGGGTACAGGTCATGCTATATTATGTTGCAAGGATGTTGTAGATACTCCCTTTGCTGTAATTAATGCTGACGACTATTACGGCCCCGGAGCATTCAAGACTATATATGATGAACTCACAAGTTCTGAAAATACCTGTATGGTTGGATATAAGCTTGGAAACACCCTTACAGAAAACGGAACAGTAGCCCGTGGTGTATGTGAGGTTGAGGATGGTCTTCTGAAAGGTATAACAGAGCATACTTCAATTGACAAAAACAGCGGCGTTCCTCTTGATACAACAGTATCTATGAATATGTGGGGTTTCCGCCCGAACATTTTTTCCCGTATAGAAGAGGATTTCATCTTATTCCTTGAAAATATGAAAAACCCTGCAAAGGATGAATTTTATATCCCTCTTGTTGTAGACCGTTCAATCAAAACATTCGGTGAAAAGATTGTTGTCCTTAATACCGATGAAAAATGGTACGGAGTTACATACCGCGAGGATAAGGAATCTGTTGTGAATGCAATCAAAAAGCTTTTTGCGGAGGGACTATACGATGGAATCTAATGCACAGTATAGCTTAAAGGATATCCTTTCAAAGTTTAATATTGATACAAATATTGAAGTTTACGGCAACGGACACATAAATGATACATACCTTTGCGAAACATCTCCCAGATTTATTCTTCAGAAAATAAATACAAAGGTTTTCAAAGACCCCGATGCCGTTATGGAGAATATCTTTAATGTAACTCGTCATGTAAGGGAGAAGATTAAGGAAGCAGGCGGCGATGCAGACCGCGAAACACTGAATGTTATCCCTACAAAAGCAGGCGAGATATACTACAAGCATCCCGACGGGGCGTGCTTCCGCATGTATAAATTCGTTGAAAGAACAGTAAGCTACGACATTGCAGAAAGAATGGAAATTCTTACATATGCAGGTCAGGCATTCGGTAGATTCCAGAAAATGCTCAGCGATTTCCCTGCAGAAAAGCTTCACGAAACAATTGTGGATTTCCACAACACTCCTGTTCGTGTAAAACAGCTTCAGGATGCAATGGCAGGCAATGCTTCGGGAAGACTTGAAAGTGTAAAGAACGAAGTGGATTTTGCTCTTGAATACAGCAAATATGCTGCAGAAATTACAGGTGCAATGGAAAAAGGCGATGTTCTTCTTCGCGTTACTCATAATGATACAAAGCTTAACAATGTCCTTTTTGACGATGTAACTGATGAGGGCGTTTGCGTAATTGACCTTGATACGGTAATGCCCGGCTCTGTGCTTTACGACTTTGGTGATGCTCTCCGTTTCGGTGCATCTTCCTGTGCAGAGGATGAAACCGATATGGAAAAGATTTATTTTGACCTTAATAAGTTCGATGCTTTTGCAAAGGGCTTTTTGGCAGTGGTAGGGGATTGCCTTACAGGGAAAGAGATAGAACTTCTTCCTCTTTCTGCACTTCTTATGACATATGAGTGCGGTATAAGGTTCCTTGCCGACCATATTAATGGTGATACATATTTTAAGGTTCACCGTGAAAATCACAATCTTGACCGTGCAAGAAATCAGTTCGCACTTGTACGCGATATTGAGAAAAAGCTTCCCGATATGGCGAAGATTGTAGAAAAGTATATTAAATGAAGTATAAAAAGAAGCTCGTTAATTAACGAGCTTCTTTTTATACTATTACCGAAAATGCCTTCGGCAGATTTGTTATTTCGGTTAAGGTGGATCCTCCGCCGAATTCTCCGTCAACTGTCCAGGGAATTTCTTCTTCGCTTACAAATTTGATATTTGCAGCTTTAAAGGTGATTATGTCTGTCGTTTTTTCAGTGTTTTGTGTAAGAAGGGCCGTTATAATATTCTGATACCCAACTGCATTTTTTGGCTTTTTCACAAGCAATACTTCAAACAGTCCGTCGTTAAGGGAAACAGCATTGCTGAGGTTATTCTTCATTCCTCCAACCTGCAGGGAATTTGTAACCATACCAAAAATAAAATCGTCTTCAATTACCACATCGTCAAATGTGATTGTAAGATGAAGCTCCTTTATTGATGCTAACTGACGAATACCTTCAACAATATACGCAGTACGGCCAAAAAGGTTCTTAAACTCTTGCGCAGTATCATATGAAACCGATGTAAAAGCACCAAATGCCGCAACATAGGCAAAAAACTTATCGTTGAGCATTCCCGCATCGCAGAAGAACGGGGAACCTTCAACGGCCATTTTTGCAGCCCTGCGCACATCTGTCGGAATTCCTATTGTGCCTGCAAAATCATTGGTGCTTCCCGTTGGAAGATATGCAAGAGTAGGTCTTTTTTCAATAGGAACACTCATTAGGGCACTTACAGCCTCGTTAAGCATACCGTCACCACCGCATATGGAAATGACATCATATTCCAAAGCGTGTTCCTTAATGTAACAGTAGCCGTCGTTTTGCGACTTTGTAGGATGAACGGTTATGCAGTAATCCTTTTCAGAATATATATCTATAATGTCGCCAATATATGTTTTTATATTTCCTTTTCCGCTGATTGGGTTGTAGATGAGTAAAAGTTTTTGTTCCATAACGGGACCTCTTTTCAATCATTACATAGCTTGCTTATAAAACCATTATACGCTCTTTGATGCAAAAATTCAATACTGATAATATAAATATTTTATGACACACTTTTTGATAATAGGACAAAGAATCCCATAATAAGAGGAATAAGTCTGTTGGTTTTAGCACCCTGGTGTGGTATACTAATCTATATCATAAATGGGAGGTATCAGATATGAGCTACGAAGAAATTATAAGCTTTGCAAGAGAGAATTTGAAAAAAACCGTATCCAAAAATTCTGTGGAAAAAACGGCAGTAGAATTCAATGTGTACGGCGAGGGCGAGGGTGCTTTTTACATTGAGATAAAGGACGGAAAGGTTTTTCTTGAACCCTACGAGTATTATGACAGGGATGCAAAAATCAAAATAAGTGGAAATGAACTTGAAAAAATAATCAACAGAGAAAAAACACCCGAAGAAAGCTTCAGGGACGGAACTCTAACCGTAGAGGGGAATATAGACAAGGCGCGTGAGATTTTAAGTGTATTCAAAACTCCTGCCAGGAAAACAGCCACTAAAAAGAGTACAGCGAAGAAAACTGTAAAAGCAGAAAAACAAATAGTAGAAAAAACAAAAAGCAAAGATTCAAAAATAGCAAAAGACATTAAAAAATAAAAAAGTTGCAGTTCATTCGAACTGCAACTTTTTGTTAGTCGTTATCAGATAAAAGTATATCGCCGACCTTATAAACGTCACCTGCACCCATTGTGATGACAATGTCACCGCGTTTTGCCTGAGCCTTTATAAATTCAGCGGCTTCTTCAAATGTCTTTTTGTAAACTGCATTGGGAATTGCGTTGGCAAGCTGTTGAGCAGACACTAGTCCTGTGTCAACCTCACGCGCAGCATAAATATCGGTGATTATAATATTGGCACCGCTTTCAGAAAGCACCTTAACAAAATCGTCAAAGAAGTTATATGTTCTTGTATAAGTGTGGGGCTGGAAAAGACACCAGATGTTTTCATACTTCATATCCCTTGCGGCGGCAAGTGTAGCGCATATTTCCGTGGGATGGTGAGCGTAGTCGTCTACTATCATAATTCCGCCCATAATACCTCTTGTTTCAAATCTTCTGTGTGTGCCGCCGAAACGGTAAAGTGAGTCGCAGACATTATCTGTATCAAGTCCAAGGTAATCAGCAGTGGCAAATGCCGCAAGAGCATCGTACACATTATGAACACCGGGAACGGAAAGACGGATTTCACCGACAGGGAGACCCTTTTTGCAAACTGTAAAGGTGTAGTGATTATATCCGTTGTGAGTCATATTGTCAATGGTATAGTCGTAATCACCGCGGATACCGAAAGTAATTATATTGCGGTCAATACCCTCCACAGCCTTTAATACATTCTTATCCTCGGCGTTTATTATGAGAGCACCGTCCTGGGGAGTAAGAAGTGCGAGGCAGCGGAATGTCTCAATAATGTGGTCAAGGTCACGGAAATAATCAAGGTGGTCTGCCTCAATATTTGTGATAACGGAAACCTTGGGGAAGAAGCGGAGGAAGCTCTGGTGATATTCGCAAGCCTCGGCAATAAAGTATTTCTTGTCACCAAGGTGAACATTTCCTCTTATTATGTCAAGCTCACCGCCAACCGTAACGGTGGGGTTTTTGCCGCATTCCATAAAAATATGAGTAAGCATTCCCGAGGTTGTTGTTTTACCGTGAGTTCCGCTGATTGCAATGGGGCATTCATACTCTTTCATAATTGCACCCAGCATTTCAGCACGGTCAACTTCTTTAATTCCAAGTTCCCGTGCACGGACTCTTTCGGGATTTTGTTCTCCGATAGCGGCACTGTAAACTATAAGGTCACAATCCTTTACATTGTCAGGATTATGTCCTATATGAACGGTAATCCCCAATGAAACCAGCTTTTCAGTAAGGGCGGAAGAGCTACGGTCAGAACCTGATACAACACAGCCTTCCTTGTTAAGCATCTGTGCAATTCCCGACATACTTACTCCACCAATGCCTATTAAATATATGCGCATACCCTTTTTAATGGTAATATTGCTCAAAAAAATCACTCGCCTTTATATAAAAGTTGGAAAATCTCAAAAATTTTCATTTTTTTGTTGAAATAGCTTTTATTATTTGATATTATACATTATAGGGAAAAAAATCAATAGAAAAATGAAAAAAATAAAAAAAAATTCATTTTCGGAGGGAAAAAAGTATGCAAATCACAGACATTAAAGTGAGAAAAGTTTCACAGGAAGGAAAAATGAAGGCGGTAGTCTCTGTTACCTTTGATGATGTCTTTGTAGTGCATGACATCAAGGTAATTGAAGGTAAGGAAAAGCTTTTTGCTGCTATGCCCAGCAGAAAGTCTGCAGACGGTACATACAGAGATATTGTACACCCGATTACGTCAGATATGCGTGAAGAACTTCAGAATGCCATTCTGGCAAAATATGAAGAGTTTCTTGCGACTGAGCCTTCAGAAACGGAAGAATAATCTATCCTTGCGGGCAAGCCTTACTGCTTGCCTTTTCCACTTATATTAAGTTCCTATATACATAATATGTTTTTTTTGCATCACGGGTGAAAAGGGAAACAGACGGGGAATAATTTTTTATATTTATATAACACACGGAGGAATGTCAAAATGATAACACACGGAAAAAACATCAAGATTTTTGCAGCTAATTCAAATCCTAAGCTTGCAGAAGAAATCGCACAGAAATTGAATGTAACCTTAGGAGAGTCTAAAGTAGGACTTTTCTCTGACGGCGAAATTTTCGTTAACATCGGGGAAACTGTTCGTGGCAGTGATGTTTTCGTAGTTCAGTCTACAAGTGCTCCCGTAAACGACAATCTTATGGAAATGCTTATTATGATTGATGCGTTCAAGAGAGCATCTGCAGGAAGAATTACTGCAGTAATGCCCTATTTCGGATATGCCCGTCAGGACAGAAAAGCAAAGGCGAGAGACCCGATTAGTGCAAAGCTTGTTGCAGACCTTATCGCAGAAGCAGGTGCAGACAGAGTTCTTACAATGGACCTTCACGCTGCACAGATTCAGGGCTTCTTTAACATCCCTGTTGACCATCTTCTTGGCGTTCCGATTCTTGCTCCTTACTTCCTTGAAAAGTTCAAGGACGAGCTTGACGACATTGTTGTAGTATCTCCTGACTTCGGAAGCGTTACCCGTGCAAGAAACTTCGCGCAGAAGCTTAACGCTCCCATTGCAATCGTTGATAAGCGCCGTCCCAAGCCCAATGTGAGCGAGGTTATGAATATTATCGGCGAAATCAAGGGTAAGAAGGTTATCCTTGTTGACGATATGATTGATACTGCAGGTACAATTGTTCACGCGGCTCAGGCTCTTGTTGACCGTGGTGCAACAGAGGTTTATGCTTGCTGTACACATCCCGTACTCAGCGGACCTGCAATCGAAAGACTTGAGGAAAGCCCCATTAAGGAGCTTGTATGTCTTAATACAATCGAGCTTCCTCCCGAGAAGATTATGAAGAAGACAAAGATTTTGAGCGTTGCTCCTATCTTTGCGGAAGCTATTGAGCGTATTTATGAAGATGTTTCCGTAAGTCCTCTCTTTACATAATTACAAAAGATAAGAATATAATAAATATACAATGCCGCCCCGGATAGCCGTGGCGGCATTGTGGAGTGTAAAAACTATCCAAGGAGAACGAGTATGCATCTTATAGTAGGTCTCGGTAATCCCGGGCGTGAATATGAGAAAACAAGACATAATGTAGGCTTTGTTGCCATAGACTATCTTGCAAGTGAGCTTGGAGTAAATATGAGTAAGCTCAAGTTTAAGGGTATCTGTGGCGAGGGGTTTATCGGTACGGAAAAATGTATATTCTTAAAGCCACAGACATTTATGAATCTTAGCGGGCAGAGTGTCCGTGAAGCTGCTGAATTTTATAAAATCCCTCCCGAGAATATAATTGTCATATACGACGATGTAACCCTGGATGTAGGTAAAGTCCGTATCCGCCCAAGCGGAAGTGCAGGCGGACATAACGGTATGAAAAATATCATCTATCTACTTAACTCTGACGAGTTTCCGAGAGTTCGTTTTGGTGTGGGTGCGCCTCAGCACGACCTGTCCGACCATGTGCTTGGCCATTTCAACGAGGAAGACGGTGTAGCAGTAACCCGTGCCATTAGGAAAATTGAAGATATTTTGTCTGTTATTATTAAATTAGGCGTGTCAGAGGCTATGAGCCGATTCAATAACAAGGTGCTGTGATTGTATGAACATTTTTAGCAGTTTGCTGGATAATTCAAAACAGTTCAATGAAATAATCACTCATATCGAAAAGAAAAGTATTCCGATTATGGTCAGCGGTACAGCAGATGCGCAAAAGGCACATCTTATAAACTCCATTTGTGAAAAGATGGGAAAGCGTGCCTTTGTCATTACTCACAATGACATTCAGGCAAGAAGACTATGCGATGACCTTGCTTTCTTTTTTGAAAACGAGTGCGTGTACATTCCGCCCAAAGAGGTGCTTCTTTACGAAGTTGAGGCATCAAATCACGAGTCGGAAAACAAGCGCGCTGCTGCATTGGGTGCTTTGGCAGGAGGAGCGAATGCCGTATTGTCGGTAGAGTCGCTTCTCCAATTTGTGCTTGCTAAAAAAGAGTTTGACACAATGCAGATGTCCTTTTCCTATGGCGGAGTAACTGAATCCGATATGCTCCCCGAAAAACTTTTCAAAATGGGATATGTACGTGTGGATGTTGTAAATCTTCCCGGTCAGTTTGCCATCCGCGGCGGTATTGTGGATATATATTCTCCCGACGCTCTTCTTCCCATACGAATGGAGCTTTTCGGTGACGATATTGATTCTTTAAGAAGCTTTGACTGTGAAACGCAGATGAGTATAGAAAAGCTTGACGAGGTAAAGATTCTCCCTGTAAATGTGCAGAATGCAAAGGAAACGGTACTTTCATATATTGGGGATGACTATCTTATATTTACAGACGAGCCTGCAAGAATGAGCGAAAGCGCAAAAGTGGCAGAATGGGAGCTTAGTGAAAATATCAGAACTCTCGCAGATAAGGGAATAAAAACAGAGCTTTACGACTGTATAAACAAATACACCGACATTACTGCAGAAATTGAAAGACGCGGAAGCATCTCTTTTTCTGCAATTGGTAAGGCTTGTCCCGATTGGAGCATAAAAAAAGAATGTGAAATTACAGCCAAGGGTATGAGCAGTTACAGCGGTAATATCGAATTTTTGATTTCTGATGTCAAGCGTTGGCACGAAGAAGGGTTTAAAACTGTAATATTGGCAGGAAGCACATCAAGGGCTAAGAAGATTGCCGAAATGCTTGCTGAAAGGGATATCCGTGCTTCCTACGAAGAAAGTCCCACGGCTTTCTCCGATAAATATGTGACAGTTATGCCGGGGAGTATTACCAAGGGCTTTGAGTATCCTCTTGACGGCTATGCAATTGTAAGTGATAAGGAAATTTTTTCAGCAGAGAAGAAAAAACGCCGTAGTGTAAAAAGTGAAGATACAGTCAAAATACGCACTGCAGACCAGCTTGACCTTGGCGATTATATCGTTCACCGTGCTCACGGTATAGGCAAATACCTTGGTATTGTAAGAATGAAAGTCAGCGGTGTAACAAAGGACTATATAAAAATTGAATACAGGGGAGAGGATTTCCTCTATCTTCCCGTAGGACAGCTTGATGCCGTCAGCAAGTACACAGGCGGCGAGAATAAAATGGTCAGGCTTAATCGTCTTGGCTCCAATGAATGGGCAAATGCAAAGAGAAAGGTAAGGCAAAGCGTAGAGGAAATGGCACAGAAGCTTGTAGCCCTTTATGCCGAGCGTTCTCAGATGCAGGGTGTCGCATTTGGTGAAGATACTCCGTGGCAACACGACTTTGAAAATCTGTTTCCCTACGAGGAAACGGAGGACCAGCTTCGCAGTACTGCCGAGATAAAAAAGGATATGGAAAGCACAAAGCCTATGGACAGACTCCTGTGCGGAGATGTAGGCTATGGAAAAACCGAGGTTGCAATGCGTGCCGCATTCAAAGCCGTTATGGACGGGTATCAGGTTGCATACCTTGTACCTACCACAATTCTTGCATCACAGCACTATCAGAACTTTGTTGAACGTATGAAGGAGTTTCCCATTACAGTCAGAATGCTTTCAAGATTTTCCACCCCTGCACAGGCGAAGAAAACTCTTAAAATGCTTCAAAGCGGTGAGTGTGACATTGTAGTCGGTACACACAAGCTTCTTTCAAAAAATGTAGTGTTCAAAAAACTCGGATTCCTGATTGTCGATGAAGAACAACGTTTTGGTGTTACTCATAAAGAGAAAATTAAGGAAATGAAAAAGAATGTGGATGTGCTTACCCTGAGTGCAACCCCCATTCCAAGAACTCTTCATATGGCAATGATTGGTATCCGTGACATGAGTGTGCTTTCAGCACCGCCAAGTGACCGTCATCCAGTGCAGACATATGTTCTTGAATATAACGAAGCAGTTATAAAAAATGCAATTGAGCGTGAAGTGGCGCGCGGAGGACAGGTGTACTACCTGCACAACCGTGTTGAAAGTATATATGGCGTAGCGGAAAGGATAAGACGACTCGTTCCTGATGTACGCGTAGGCGTAGCCCACGGTAAAATGAATGAAAGTGAGCTTGATAATGTAATGATTAGGGTGCAGGAGGGTGAAATCGATGTTCTGGTCTGCACCACAATCATTGAAACGGGACTTGATATTCCCAATGTAAATACAATTATAATGGAAAATGCAGATACATTGGGATTAAGTCAGCTTTATCAGCTCCGTGGCAGAGTGGGAAGAACAAATCGACTTGCTTATGCATATCTTACTTACAGAAAAAACAAAATTCTTGACGATGTTGCAGAGAAACGGCTTCGTGCAATCCGTGAATTTACGGAATTTGGTTCAGGCTTCAGAATTGCTATGCGCGACCTTGAAATCCGCGGTGCAGGAAATGTGCTGGGACCTGAACAGCACGGCTTTATGGCAAGTGTAGGTTATGATATGTACTGCGCTATCCTTGAGGAAGCTGTAAACGAGGCAATGGGCAAGCCTAAGAAACCCGAAAAAGCAGAAACGGTTATTGACCTTGAGATTAATGCGTTTATTCCCGAAACGTATATTCCTACATCCAATCTCCGTATTGAGGCGTATAAGCAGATTGCAGGAATAACTGACATAAATGACCGATACGGCGTTGAAGGAAGCTTTGAAGACCGTTATGGTGAAATTCCAAACGAAACCTATAACCTTCTTGAAATACAAATGCTCCGCATAACGGCAGAAGCAATCGGTATTAAGGAAATAGGCCATGTAGAGGCAGGTATTATCTTTAAGCTTCATTTCCTTACGAAAGAGCTTGTTGAAAAGGTTTCAATCCTTGCAACGAAAAACCGAGGAAAGATACTTTTCGGTGCAGGGGATAATCCCTATATACTTCTCCGTGAGAAAGCACTTAAGGGCGAAAAACTTATTGAAAGTGTAAATAATGTATTAAAGTGCTTGAAAAATGATGGTGAATAGTATATAATTTTACTTGATTTAAAAATAGGAGGATAAAATAATGAAAAAAATATTGGCAATTTTAGTTGCTTTGGTACTTTGTCTTTCTCTTTTTGCAGGATGCGGAGCAAATGACAAGGTATTGGCGGAAATAGGCGATTATAAGATTACTCAGGCTTACTACAATTTTATTTACAGTATAGTATATTCTCAGTGGTCTCAGTATGAGCAGTATTATGGTCCCGAGTGGCTTGACTCTGAAATTGAAGAAGGTATGACAATCAAGGAGGCAATGAAGGACAGCGCACGTGACCAGATTGAACAGCTTGCAGTAGCATCAGTTATTGCAAAGGACAGATACGATATTACCGCCAAGACAGTAAAGGAAAAGGTGGAAAATCAGAAGAAAGAGATTATTGACAGCTACGGAACAAGGGCTAACTTTGATGCTTTCCTTAACGAAGCACACACCAACGAGAAGGCAATCGATACTTATCTTGAACTTTATGAGATATACGACCTTCTTGCAGAAAAAATTTCTGCTGAAGGGGAAGAGTGTTATATTTCCGATGCAGAAGTTGAACCGGAATTCAATGCTGAATACGGCTCAAAGCTTAAGGTACAGCATATCCTTATTTCTACCAAGGGTGATGGTGCAACTACACCCGAAAGAACAGATGAAGAGGCTATGGTTGTCGTAAATGAGGTTCTCGGAAAGCTCGAAAAGGGCGCAGATTTTGATGAACTTATCAGTGAGTACAATGAAGATCCCGGAATGTCCCCCGGAAACTTCTATACCTTTGGTGACGGAGAAATGGTTCCCGAATTTGAAGAAGCTTCCAAGAATCTTCAGGTAGGTGAATATACCAAGGAAGCTGTAAAGACTGATTACGGTTATCATATTATAAAGAAATTCCCCCTTGACACAGCAAGCGAGGAGTTTAAGCAGTATAAAGTATATATGATTAAGACAACGAAGCTTATGCCCGTTATTGATGCGGAAATAGAAAAGGAAAAAATCAGCTGGGACAACGAGGCAATAGACGAATTTGTTGAATCCTGGATTGAAGAAAAGAAGGCTTCAGCAAACTAAACTGAATAATATCTTCGGGGCGGGGTGAAATTCCCCACCGGCGGTAAAGAAATTTTATTTCATAGCCCGCGAGCCAATTGGTTGATACGGTGTGATTCCGTAGCCGACGGTATAGTCCGGATGAAAGAAGATAGTAATTGTAAAATACAATTATGCCCCGACATATCTATGTCGGGGCATTTTTTGGCATAAGATAATCAAACCTAATATGGTTTGAAAACAGAAATTTTGCATAATACTGCAGAAAATTCTGCAAATATACGACAGTATTATTTTTGAATTTTCTTTGTCTTATAACAAAATTTCTAGTTTTGAAACTCTTCGACCTTAAACGCAGGAAAATTTGTTATGATTTTTATGTGGAGGACGAAGATAGGCTGTCGCCTTTCAAGGACGACAAATAAAAAGAATACAAATTTAACAAGTTTAAGGCATATGAGGTTTGACTCTCTTATGCCGAAGGAGGAACCGATATGTACAAGACAAAAACAAATTATTTAATAAAAATTGGACTTCTTTCTGCAATTGCCTTTATTTTGCAAGCGATAGGAAGTATGATGTCCCTGAAAGTAGCAGGATTTCTTGAAATTGAATTTTCAGATTTACCTGCGATAGTAGGTGCTTTAGCTTTGGGCCCTGTTGCCGGTGTTTTGATTGAACTAATAAAGAATTTGCTTCATTTACCAATGAGTTCAACGGGCTTTGTCGGTGAATTTGCAAATTTTGTTGTAAATGGAACTTTTGTGCTTGTAATTGGTATTTTCTATAAGTTTAATAAAACAAAGAAAGGTGCAATTATTGCACTGCTTTTGGGAAGTGTTGTTATGCCTGTGATAGCAGCAATGGTCAATTATTTTGTAATGTTGCCGCTTTATATGTCTGCCGCAAGTCACGCTGTAAAATTTAATCTCGTAGTTAGCACAATTACACCATTTAACTTCGTCCGTGCAATTGTACTTTCGTTTATAACGGTATTCTGCTATAAGCGGCTTTCACCCATTTTACATAAATAGAAAATTATCTTATTAATGTATGTGGGTAAGTTTTCTCTGTTCATACATTTTTTTAGTGGCAATGCCGCCTCTTATGTGCCTCTCGGCTTTATTCTTTTCAAGTACGGCTTTAACATCAGACGCAAGAAGCGGGTCTATCTCCTCTAATCTTGCAGTTACGTCCTTATGTACTCCTGACTTTGAAAAACCGAATTTTTTTGCGGCGGCACGCACGGTTGTATTATGCTCTATTATGTAATACGCGAGCATAATTGCCCGCTTTTCTATATAATCTTTCAAAAAAACAGCCCCCTTTTCACTCTAACATATGAGGAAAAGGGGGCTGTTATGTATTAAATTTTATTTGTCTTCAACTTTTCCGTAAAGGTTAAGTCTGAAAAGACGGCTTTCATCTTCGATGTTCTCACATTCAATCTTTGCGTGACTGAGTTTAGCACCCTGAAGAATGCTCATAAGACCAACAACACGGCAAAAAGCAGACATAAGGTTTATTTTGTCACCCTCGTCGGTTGTAAGCCATACCTGACCTGTGCAGTTATTAAGCTCTTTAACGAATGCTGTTACATCAAGGTCATGAATTTCAAATTCTCTCATAGTAGTTTACCTCCTATTGGTTTATAAGTTAAGAATAATAGATATAATGCCGAAAGTCAATAGCTGTAATTAAAATTTTAATTTTGCTGCTGCTTTTTAATTCTGTTAGCTTCCTTTGCTCTGAGGTCTGTATCAAGGATTCTCTTTCTGATTCTGAGGAAATTGGGTGTAACCTCCAAAAGCTCATCGTCAGCTAAGAATTCAAGACTCTCTTCAAGACTCATAATTTTCGGGGGAGTCAGGCGGAGTGCTTCGTCACTTCCTGCGGCACGCATATTTGTTGCCTGCTTGCGCTTACATACATTTACTACAATATCTTCAAGACGGCTGCATTCACCTACAACCATACCCTGATATACTTTTTCGCCAGGCCCTATAAACATAAGTCCGCGGTCCTGAGAGTTAAAGAGACCATATGCAACGGATTCACCTGTTTCATATGCCACAAGACTGCCTCTTGAACGGGTAGTGAATTCTCCCGGAACAACAGGCTCATAGCTGTCAAATACACTATTGATAACACCCGTACCCTTTGTAGCAGTAAGAAGCTCTCCACGATAACCGATAAGTCCGCGGGAGGGAATACGGAATTCCATTTTTGTATATCCTGCCGCACCTGGTGCCATATTTACAAGACTTCCTTTACGGGCACCGATACCTTCCATAACAACACCTGTGTGTTCGTCGGGAACATCAACAGTAAGCATTTCAAAAGGCTCACACATTACACCGTCAATTTCCTTGTTGATTGTCTTGGGTTTGCTTACCTGAAATTCATAACCTTCGCGTCGCATATTTTCAATGAGTACAGAAAGATGAAGCTCACCTCTGCCCGATACAATGTAGCTGTCAGGAGAATCAGTTTCGGAAACTTTAAGGGCAATGTTACTCTCAAGCTCTCTTATAAGTCTGTCGCGGATGTGTCTGCTTGTAACGTAGTCACCGTCCTGACCTGCAAAGGGACTGTTGTTTACACTGAAGGTCATTGAAAGGACAGGCTCATCAACGGGGGTAAAGGGAAGAGGCTCAACGACACCTGCTGCACAGATAGTATCACCGATATTGATTTTTTCAACACCGCTGATTGCAACGATTTCACCTGCACCTGCTTCTTCGATAACCTGCTTTTCAAGGTCCTTGTAGGAAAAAAGCTTGGACACTCTTGAATTATATGAATCCATACCCTCACGGCTGATTGTAATAGGCATATTTGTTTTGACTGTACCGCGGTTGATTCTTCCTACCGCAATTCTTCCCGTAAAGGTATCGTAGTCAATGTTTGAAACAAGCATCTGGAATTCGCCCTCTCTTGTATCTTCGGGAGAGGGGATATGGGATACAATAAGGTCAAGAAGTACCTTAAGGTCGTCGGGGTGCTTATCGGGAGAAAGACTTGCCCAGCCATCTCTGCCCGATACATAAACAACGGGGGAGTCAAGCTGGTCATCCGTTGCATCAAGGTCAATGAAAAGCTCCAAAAGCTCGTCCGTTACCTCATAGGGGCGTGCATTAGGACGGTCTGCCTTGTTTACAACCATAATTATTGCAAGGTTAAGCTCCAATGCTTTTTTAAGAACGAATCTTGTCTGAGGCATACAACCCTCAAATGCATCAACAAGCAGAAGTACACCGTCAGCCATTTTAAGACCTCGCTCAACCTCACCGCCGAAATCGGCATGACCTGGAGTGTCGATGATGTTGATTTTAACATCGTTGTACATAAGGCTTGTGTTCTTTGCCAATATAGTAATACCGCGCTCTTTTTCAATGTCGTTGGAGTCCATTACTCTTTCTTCCACCTGTGCATTGTCACGGAAAACACCGCTTTGCTTTAAAAGGGAGTCAACCAATGTGGTTTTACCATGGTCAACATGGGCAATAATGGCAATATTTCGAATATTTTTTGGTTCTGTCATTTATATTCTTCCTTTCGGTTTATTTCCTCTTTGTATCTTTTTCAATTACGAATGTGCTCCAGGTGTCCGCATACTGTAGAAGCAGCAGAAGAGGAGTTTCTTTTGTAGCAACACTCTTATTATCGTCTACATACTGTCCGTCGTGGTACATAACTGCCTGAACTTCGCTCTCGGAAAGCGTGATATATGGAAGTGCCAGATATAAACTGCGCACGGGAACGCTGAGATATACAAGTTCATCATTTATTCTGTACGGAATTGTAGCAGGAAATCCATATTGTTTCTGTTTGGGCGTAGGCTCATTTTCAAGGTATTGGGGTTTTCCGGGCATACCTGCCTTTCCAAGGTCGTGAATAAGTGCCGTTATAATACAGCTTTCCTCATCAATATCGGGAGCAACCGCCTCGCGGAATTTAAGCATGGTTTCCGCTACATTAACGCTATGCTCCAAAAGTCCCTGCTTTCTGCACAAATGAAATCTGGTGCTTGCAGGAGATGAAAGATAGTCTGTTTCATTTTCCATAAAATTAATAAGGGAATCAAACTCGGCCTTTCTTTTTATAACACGGGATTTAAGTGCCTCATAACGTTCTGTAACAGTCATATGAATAACTCCTTAAAAAACTTTTCAATTTATTATATAACAAAACAGTATATATTTCAATAAATTTTAATTAAATATTGATAAAATATATCAATTTGCAAAAGAGCATATAAAACGAAAAAAACTCCATACTAAGAGTGTAAGGAGGTTTAGTTATGAAAAAAACATTTAGCTTCGCAAAAGGCTTTATCGTAGGCTCTATGATAGGCGGTGCAATCTGTATGATGATGGAGCCGCCGAGTAATACGAAAATTAAAAAAGCATACAGAAAAACAAGCCGTGCAATGAAAACGGTAGGCTCAGCAATTGAGGATTTAGTTTCAATGAAATAATAAATAAGCTGTGACAAATTGTCACAGCTTATTTATTAAAATAGTCTGTAAACACCCACAACCTTGCCCAGAATTGATACACTGTCAACAATGATAGGCTCCATAAAGTCGTTTTCAGGCTGGAGACGGAAGTGACCGTTTTCCTTATAAAAGGTCTTAACTGTGGCACTGTCGTCAACAAGGGCAACTACCATTTCACCGTTACGGGCTACCTCGCACTTTTCAACTATTACATAATCGCCGTCAAGGATACCTGCATTTATCATACTTTCTCCACGGACACGGAGCATATATACATCATTTTTCTTTGCAAAATCCATAGGGAGAGGAAATGTGCGTTCGAGATTTTCCTCTGCAAGGATGGGCATACCTGCACTAACCCTGCCGATTACGGGAACCTCAAGATATTCCTTCTCCATAGAAGAAATATTTGTAGGTACATTGGCAAGTCTGATTCCTCTTGAACTGCCGTTGTCCTTAACGATATGTCCGTTTTTCTCCAATCTCTTCAAATAGCCGTGAACAGTTGCAGGGGAGCTGAGACCTACTGCATCGCAAATTTCACGGACTGTCGGCGGAAATCCTTTTTCTGAAACCTGCTTTTCAATAAAATTTAAAATCTGTTGCTGTTTATCTATATTAGCCGCCACTAAAACCCCTCCATAACACTTGTTTTTTCAATTATAACACATAAAAAGCAAAAAATCAAACATTTGTTCGTAAAAATTTGAAAAATGTGTAAATTTTCTTTGTAATTGTCCCTTTTTATGGTAGAATGTATTTACTCGATTGTCAAAAGGTAATTTTTCTTGACTTATTTTGAAGAAATTGATATTATATATAGTGTAAAGGAAGTGTTACGATGAACGATAAACAAGAAATGGAAATAAATAAAGCGGAAGCTGTTATTGAAAAAAACGAGGGAGAAATTGAAGAAAAAACTGTCGATTCTCCCGAAAATACAGAGGTAAAAGAAGAAATGACAACTCAGGAGGAGTTTATTTCGGAGTTTGCCCCTGCGCCCATTAAAATTCCTAAATACAACAAGGAAAAAGAAAAGAAAAGGGTTCAGAAAGCTCACGCCAAGCAAAAGAAACAGAAATCAAAGAAAGCGAGAAGACGCAGAAGGATTATCCGTAAAATCCTGACTGTTACAAGAGCAGTTGTTTTTTCCGTTCTTTTGTTCGTAGTTGCGGCTGCAACTGTTTCTTCACTTCTTGTAAAGCTTGGTACAACCGAGTATTCGGTTGAAACGGCAATAAGAAAAGGTAATCCTGAGACCTTTGCGGTAGGCAAGGTAGCATATCCTGAAACGATAGGGCTTGAGCCAAGCTCGTCCAAGGCAACTATGGCAGATATTCTTCGTGACAACTCTTTGATATTGGTTACATACGACGATATCAAAATGGCGGTTGACAGGTCATCATACCCGTCCTTCGTTGCAAATGCGGCATATAATGTAATAAATTATTATTTGTATGGAACACCCTTCGAGGCTGTTTCAAGAGAAAGTATTTCAAAAAATCTTTATGAAAATGCATCTTATATAAAGATTGTAACAGGCACGGAGCTTGGAGAAAGCCGTTGTGACGAAATTGCAGGATATATTGCAAATTCTACTGCGGTGAAAGAAGTTTCAGCGGCAAGTCTTAACAGACAGACTGCAGTGAAATATACAGAAATTACCTCTGTGCTGTTCTCATCACTTGCACTCATAATTTTTGTGGTTGCTTTGCTTCTTCTTCTGGTTCTTACAGTAATTTACTGCAAAGATTATTGGCACAAGATTATTGGTGCAGCAGTTATTCTTGCAGGTTTGGCAGTAGGTGTGGCAGGATTTTTCCTGAAGCCTGCATTCACCTCAGCAAGTCCCTTTGTTAATTGTGTGATTGAGGCAATTACGAAAAACTTCTCACACAGTGCCGTTATCTATGCTTCAGTAACTGTTCTTGTAGGTATACTTGTTGTACTTATAGGAAATTCACTTGGTGAAGATGATGACGATGAATATTATGAGGAAGATTACGAAGTACAAAGTGCTGAATAATAAAGAGGGTGTATTATACACCCTCTTTTAAAAAGGATTTTATTATGATTATACCTATTTTTGTCCCTCATGAGGGTTGCCCCAACGACTGTGCCTTTTGTAACCAGCGTACCATAAGCGGTAAGAGTATGGCTCCAACAACAGATGAGGCACGCAGTACAATAGAAGAATACCTGTCTGGCGGAAAAACTGCAGAGCAGATAGCGTTTTTCGGTGGCAGTTTCACGGGCATTGATGTGAAAAAACAAAATGAATATCTTTCTCTTGCGGAGGAGTATATTAAGAAAGGTCTTGTAAAAAGTATCCGTCTGTCTACCCGTCCTGATTATATCGACAGTGATACTGTGCAAAGACTCATTTCCTATGGTGTAAAGAACATAGAGCTTGGTGCTCAGTCAATGGATGAAGAGGTTTTGATGCTTTCAAAGAGAGGGCACAGTGCAGGAGACGTGGAACGGGCGGCAGAAATTATAAATGAAAACGGTGCCGTTCTTGGCCTGCAGATGATGACGGGACTTCCGGGAGATACCCATAAGAAATGTCTTTATACAGCAAGACGGTTTAAAGAACTCGGTGCAAGGGAAACAAGAATTTATCCAACGGTAGTGCTCAGGGGAACATATCTCGAAAAAATGCTTGAAAACGGCGAATATACACCTCAAAGTGTGGAGGATGCAGTAGAAATCTCAGCCCGACTCTATCGCTTTTTTAATCAGAATGGCATAAGTGTTTTAAGAATAGGACTCCCCGACGGAGAGGATTTAAGAAAAAATTACATTGCAGGTGCATACCACCCCTCATTAGGTGAAATGGTAATCAGCCGTGATATACGTAACCGTATTGAGGAAGAAGCTGTTTGTGAGAAAGTTGACATTCTTGTAAATCCTTGCTTTATTTCCAAGGTGAACGGAAACAGAAAATGTAATATAAAATATTTTGAAGAAAAAGGAATTAAGCTTAATATAATTCCTGATACGCAGACAGAAGAATATAGTATTTTACGGTAATATCCTGACAGGCGTTCCTACAACCGTTATATCAAACAGTGACTCAATATCCTCGTTATACATTCTTATACAACCGTTTGATGCGTCGGTCCCGATAGACGAGGGATTGTTTGTTCCGTGAATACCGTATCCTTTTGCAGAAAGACCCAGCCACCTTGTTCCGTAAGGTCCGCCAGGGTCTATTTCTTTGTTCACAATTTCAAAATTCCCCACAGGTGTAGGTGTTTCAGGCTTTCCCGTTGCAACAATATATTCGCGGAAAATACTTCCGTTTCGGTAAACGGTAAGTCTTTTTGCCATAATATTTACAATGATTTCAACGGGTGAGGGCGCAAGAGGAATGCATATTATCTGTCCCGGAGAAAGCCTGCGTGGGTTTATGTCGGGATTCAGGCGTATAACATCCTCCTGGTCCACGTCAAAGCTTCGTGCAATATTCCTTAATGTATCACCGCTTCTTACTATATAGAAATTTCGTGTAGGGCATAGGGGAGGCTCACTGAAACTTTGTGCAATACAAATTCTCTGTCCTACCTGGAGATTGTACGGGTCAATATCGGGATTTGCGCGGAGGAGCGCCTCCACACTTGTACCGAATCTTAATGCAAGTGATAAAATTGTATCGCCCGGATTAATGTTGTAAGGAAGTGTACCTAACGGGCAGGTGACGGGCTGATTGGTGGCAGATATTACGCATATTGTTCTTCCTACGGGGAGATTTGCGGGATTAAGGTCAGGGTTAAACCTCAGTATATTTTCTACTGTTGTGTCAAATTGATTGGCAATTTCAAAGAGTGTGTCACCCTCTTGTATTGTATAAAACTGTCCGCAAGCCATTAGAGTATCTCCACCCCCGTTCCCACAGGAACAAGGTTAAACACCTTATCCATATCATTGTCAGAGAGGATAATATCTCTGTCGCTTTTTTGTGCAGACAGACTTGAAATTGCCGTGTCGGGAACAAGGAGATTGAGTCTTTTTCTGCCCCCGAATGATGTGTCAATCTGCTTTTGCACAACTTGAGAGGAAAAATCATTGAGGGTATTACTGCAAGGGAATTTTACCATATCACCCGATTTGTATTGTAATGTAAGAATATTTTTTTCTATACTGATACATAATTTTGGCGGTGCAAGGGGGATACAGAGTATCATTCCTTCATAGAGGTTATCTTCGTCTATTCCTATGTTGGAGTACATAATCTGTGCAGTACTTACTCCAAAATACGAAGCTATTGAAAAGATAGTATCGCTCTTTTGTACAACATAATAGTTGCTTGTTTTACAAGTAGGAAAGTATTGAAGTGGCTCAGGAATACACAACGTATCTCCGATATTAAGTACATTTGCGTTTTCAATTGAATTAATTTCCTGAAGCCTTTCCACACTTGTTTCAAATCGTTTTGCCAGCATATAGAGTGTGTCGCCCGGTCTTACCGTATACGGGAAGCTTCCGGGGGGACAGTTCCACTCAATGTTACAACTCATAAAAAATCACCTCACGAACATTATATTCGCGAGGTGTATTTTTTGATTAATAAAATGTAGCAAGTTCTTCCTTGGGCGGTGAGGTCATTGCTGTTTCCTCAATGTGGATAACAGGTCCCTTGCCCTGATAGAATTTGCAGTATTCAATCTTTATTGTACCCGTTACCATAACCCAATCACGGCTTTTGATACTGTGTTTATTCTTGCATATGCATACAATGGGACTATACTCAACATCGTCTATACAGCAGGTCATAATGTGTCTTCCTGCAACAAAGGTATTGTCGGGCATTCTTGAATCGTATGCACAAATTCCGCGGAACTTAACTGTTTTTCCGTTGTATTTGTCGGTTTCCTCAAGTAAATCTCTGTACCAAAGAGCGTAGTCACTGTCTTCAATCTTAATGACAGGTGCCTCAATGTCAAAGGGAAGCGGGTCTTCAATATCGTCATATTCAACATTCCCGTCGGGATATTCGTATGCAATGTCCGAGCGACGGCTCACTCCACGCACAATCTTGTGAAGCTCCATTTTGTCAATACTTTTATCCATTCGGTTAAAAACGACAAGCTCGCTTACCTTTAATTTGTCAACCGTCTGATTACGCATATTCTGGTTGTAGTTTATGAATGTGGTCGCATCTGCAAACATCATACACTGAACAATCCTGAAACCTTTGGGAAGATTACCCATAAGTATTTCAAGGGGCCACATTCCGTTATACTCGATGATTACTCGTTCGCAGGCGGATTCTTTTGCCATTCGGGAAAGTGCCTTTGAAGTTAATTCTTCCGCATCTTCAATGGTCTTAATCATCACATTGCTTCCCGAAAAAAGTGTAGGCTCGTACTCTTCAATACCTTCCTCACAGACAATAAGCAATGTCTTTTCACCGCTATTGAAACGCTCATCACAGAGTGTGTCCTGAATGAATTTTGTCTTTCCTGATTCAAGGAATCCCAGGAATAAATATACGGGAATTTCTTTCATTATAATTTCTCCTTAAAAAGCTCGGCAATTTTTTCTTCCTGAATTTTAGAACCGATTACACAAATTCTGCCGATTGTACTGCTGCTTCCTGTACGAACATCGGCTTCACCCGGAACATAGTCGAAATGAATCCAGCCATTTTCTCCCTTGACAATACCTTTTGCACGGAGAATGATTCCATAAGAAACGCTGTCAAGCTCACTGAGTATGTTTTTTATTTCCTCCTCGGTATATGTGCGGACAGTTTCTTTTCCCCAACTGGAGAATACTTCATCGGCGTGGTGTTGGTGGTGATGTTCGTGGTCATGGCAACCACAGGTGCACTCTTCACCGTGGTCGTGATGGTGATGTTCATGGCCATGGTCATGACAACCACAAGTGCATTCCTCACTATGGTGATGATGGTGATGCTCATGGTCGTGGCAACCGCAGGTGCATTCCTCACCGTGGTCGTGATGATGGTGATGATGGTGCATGTGTTCGTGTTCAAGCTCCTCCATATCAGCCTTTAATGTATCAACATTTTCAATTACTGCAAGAATTGCCTTGCCGTCAAGCTCATTCCAATTGGTTGTGACAATCTGTGCATCCTTGTTATGCTCTCGGATAAGCTCTACCGAGCCGTGAAGCTTGTCCTCAGAAAGTGATTCCGTATGACTTAAAATAATGCAGGATGCATTTTCAATCTGGTCATTGTAAAATTCACCGAAATTTTTCATATACATCTTGCATTTTTTTGCATCGGCAACAACACAATAGCTGTTAAGCACAACTTCGTCGGAAGTAACTCCTTTTACAGCTTTTATAACATCGCTGAGTTTACCTACGCCTGACGGCTCAATAAGAATTCTGTCGGGATGATACTCTTCAAGCACTTTCTCAAGTGCCTTTTCAAAGTCACCAACAAGACTGCAACAGATACATCCGGAATTCATTTCATTAACCTCAATTCCTGCATCCTGCATAAATCCGCCGTCTATACCGATTTCACCGAATTCGTTTTCTATTAGAACAAGCTTCTCTCCGTTAAAAGCTTCCTTAATGAGCTTTTTTATGAGAGTTGTTTTTCCAGCTCCCAAAAAGCCCGAAAAAATATCTATTTTTGTCATTTTAAATACACTTCCTATTTTAATATTTCTAGTTTAACATTATATAACTCTTTTTAAAATTAGTCAACTGCTCAAGATAAAAATTGACAATAGTACAGTATTTATGATAAAATATTTCCAAGTATTTTTAATGGAGTTAGTTATGAGATTACAGAAATTTATTGCCGAATGCGGCATTGCTTCCAGACGAAGCGCAGAAAAAATAATAGAAAGCGGCAGAGTGTACGTCAATGGTGAACTCGTTGACTATATGGGCTGTGTTATTGACCCGGACCGTGATGTTGTAGAAATCGACGGCAAGGTAATTGAGCCGGAGAATAAGAAGTACTATATTGTCCTTAATAAACCGAAAAACTATGTTACCACTGTTTCTGATGACCTTGGCCGTCCCACGGTAATGCAGCTTGTGTCTGACATTAATGCTCGTATATATCCCGTAGGAAGACTTGACTTTGACACAACAGGACTTCTGATTATGACAAACGACGGAGAGTTTGCAAATATCCTTACTCATCCCAGACATACTGTTAATAAGACCTATATTGCCCGTGTGGATAAGCCTCTTGACGAGGGTCAGCTTGAAAGACTCCGAAGCGGCATAGACCTTGACGGAAGCTTAACTGCTCCTGCAAAGGCAGAGAATATCAAGCGTCC
This sequence comes from Clostridia bacterium, assembly GCA_045661145.1. Classification (GTDB taxonomy): domain Bacteria; phylum Bacillota; class Clostridia; order UMGS1883; family UMGS1883; genus UMGS1883. Next base: position 28,642 of record JAZRFC010000015.1, read on the forward strand.
GCAAAAGGGGTTTGAGGTGAAAATCACTATTCACGAGGGTAAAAACCGTCAGGTCAGAAGAATGCTTGATGCCGTTGGCGCAAATGTAATGAGCCTGAAGAGAATATCCGTCGGCTCGCTTACCCTTGGTAATCTTCCCGAGGGAAAGTGGAGGAAACTTTCTGATGCGGAAATTAATAAATTAAGAGGTAAGAACAAATGATTCGTGTAACCGTAGTAGATGATTTAAGAATAATAAAATCAGTATCCGATATTGAGGAAAACGGCGTTTTGATGGCGTGGGCGCAGGAAAACGAGAAAAGCCCCGGTCATTGTATTTTCTCCAGAGACGGGGAAATATTTACGGTTGTTGACAACGATAATGTGTTTGAACTTCTTATTAGGGCAACTCTTAACTATCTTGACCTTAATGGCGTAAAGAGGGGCTGCTGCAAAAACGAAGCTATCTTTGACGGACTTAAACGTCTCGGCTTTACAGAGAAAGACGGTGTTTGTGAGGTTGATATAACTACCTTCTTCAAGCCTTGCTGCAACCATAATTAAATTTCTGCAAAAAGATGCTGACGATTTGTAAGCAAAGCCATAAATTACAAGAAGAAAGGTGACTGAAATGAAAATTTTAATGATTGGTGCACATCAGGATGATAATGAATTCCGAGCAGGCGGAATTGCTAAAAAATATGTGGAGGCAGGCCATGAAGTTAGATTTCTGAGCCTTTCTAACGGAAGCGGAGGGCATCATATAATGTCACCTCAGGAAACCGTTAAACGCCGTGCAGAAGAATCTGCGGCAGTGGCGGAGTTCTTAGGTGTTACCACCCCCGACACGGGAAACAAAACTTTCCCCGACATCGAAAACCATTGGGCAAAGGATTATATAGCAGAGGCAAAAGAGAAGAATATCATAACGGGAGACGATAAAGGAAACTTCAATCCCGAAAATTCCGTAACCCGTGCCGAGCTTGTAACAATGCTCATGCGTGCAGTTGAAGGAAATGATACCCCCTACGACGGAACTTTCTCTGATGTGGATTCAAATGATTGGTTTGCGCCTACAATTGCAAAAGCACTCAGCTTGGGAATAATATCAGAAGACACAAAATTCCGTCCAAATGCCCGTATAACACGAGAAGAAATGTGTAAGATGATTGTAAATGTATATGCAATTCTCGGCGGTGAAATTGAAACTGAGGATGAGTTGTCATTTACTGACGGAGAAAGTATTTCTCCATGGGCAGAAGAATTTGTAGTGAAGGCAGTATCGGCAGGGCTTATGAACGGTATTGATGAAAATACATTCTCACCCAAAAGCGGAGCGACCCGTGCGCAAGCCGCAACGGTAATTTGCAGAATGTTAAAAACACAATAATTACACAACGCAAAAACTCCATGCAACTGCATGGAGTTTTTGTATTATATATATGGCTGAGGGTGCAAATCGTTAAGGTAATATGCTTGACAAACATCCGCAGGGGGTATAATATTAAATGTGTGACAAAACATTTAATGAGGTAGTTTATGAAAAAATATAAAGTTTCGGGAATGAGCTGTGCAGCATGCAGCTCAAGAGTTGAAAAAGCGGTAAATTCCCTTGAGGGGGTTACAAGCTGTAATGTTAATCTTTTGACAAACTCAATGGTTATTGAGGGAGATATATCTGACAGGGAAATCATCTCTGCAGTTGAAAACGCAGGCTATGAGGCAGAATTGTTTGAGAATGTAAAGACGGCTTCTTCAGAAAGTAAGGAAAGTAATGAAGAATTGAACTTCAAAAAAACAAAAAACCGTCTTATTTATTCAGTAATTATTCTGATTCCCCTGATGTACCTTTCCATGGGAAAAATGCTGAATTTACCAACACCTGAATTTTTAAGAAGTAATATGCTTCTTGCGGGAATAATTCAAATGGTGCTTTCAGCAATCATAATGTTTATTAACAGAGTCTTTTTTATAAATGCGTATAAGAGCATCAGGCACCGTAACCCCAATATGGATGTTCTTGTGTCTATGGGCTCATTAGCTTCTTTTTTGTATAGCGTATGTCTGCTTTTTGAAATTGCAGAAGCTCACTTTGGCGGGAATATTTCAATGGCTCATAAGCTTGCACATTCCCTGTATTTTGAATCAGCAGCGATGATTCTCACCCTTATCAGTGTCGGGAAGCTTCTTGAAGCACATTCTAAAGGTAAGACGACAAACGCGATTAAGAGTCTTGTCAAGCTTGCGCCCAGAACGGCAACTGTAATCCGTAACGGGGAAGAGCTTGTCATTCCCACAGAGGAAGTTCTTGTAAATGATATTTTTATTGTCAATCCGGGAAAATCCATTCCTGCAGACGGCATTGTTATTGAGGGCCATTCTGCTGTGGACGAATCGGCACTTACGGGAGAGAGCTTACCGAAAGATAAAAATATCGGAGATAGGGTTTCGGCTGCAACGATAAATAAGTCGGGCTATCTTAAATGCAGAGCAACCGATGTTGGAGAAGACACTGCTTTGTCCAAAATTATAAAAATGATAGAGGATTCCTCGGCAACAAAGGCACCCATTGCACGGATTGCAGACAAGGTTTCAGGCGTGTTTGTTCCCATAGTGCTGTTAATAGCAGTAATAACCTTTGTAATTTGGATGGTTTTAGGTAAAGATATTGGCTTTGCATTGTCTAAAGGAGTCTGTGTTCTTGTTATCAGCTGTCCGTGTGCATTAGGACTTGCAACTCCCGTTGCGATTATGGTTGGAAACGGGGTAGGGGCTAAATACGGAATTTTGTTTAAGAATGCAACCGCTTTGGAGCAGGCAGGAAAGATAAAGATTGCTGCAATTGACAAGACCGGTACAATCACAGAGGGAAATCCGTCTGTTACGGATATTATCTTAGTTTCAGCGGAGGAAAATGAGCTTCTGGAAATCGCATGTGCTCTTGAACAAAACAGCGAGCATCCTTTTGCAAAAGCAATTTTGGAGGAATGTAAGCTGCGAAGTATTTCCCCTGAAAAAATTGATTTCTTTGAAAATTTGCCCGGTGCAGGGGTAAAAGGCATATATAAAAATGTAAATGTTTTTGGCGGTAATGTCCGCCTGATAGAAAGTAAAATAAAGCTGGATGGAAAGGTTAAAGAATTCCTGAATAAACTCTCAAAAGAGGGAAAAACACCTCTTATATTTGCAAAAGAGGAGGAGATTCTGGGAATAATTGCTGTTGCAGATGTTGTTAAAGCCGACAGCAGAGATGCTGTCACCAAGCTCAGACAAATGGGAATTATGCCGGTTATGATTACAGGCGACAACCGTAATACCGCAACTGTTATTGCAACTCAGGTCGGAATTGAAAGTATCATAGCTGATGTACTTCCCGACGGAAAGGAACAGGCAATACAAAATCTTAAGAAGAACGGAATCGTCATGATGATAGGCGACGGAATAAACGATGCCCCTGCATTAACCTCAGCAGATATAGGCACAGCACTTGGAGCAGGGACAGATATTGCTATTGATTCTGCTGATATTATACTCACAAAAAATTCACTTTCTGATGTAGTTTCGGCAATTTTACTCAGCAGAGCCGTTCTTAAGAATATAAAAGAAAATCTTTTCTGGGCTTTTTGCTACAATGTAATAGGGATACCGCTTGCGGCAGGCTTGTGGATTCCTTTTACGGGATGGGAGCTTAGTCCCATGTTCGGTGCGGCAGCAATGAGTCTTTCGAGTTTTTGTGTTATTACTAATGCGCTCAGATTAAACTTTTTCAAACCCAATACCAATAAAAAGGAGATAAAAGAGATGGAAACAGTAATTAAAATTGAAGGTATGATGTGCCCTCACTGTGAAGCGAGAGTAAAAACTTCACTTGAAGCGGTGGATGGTGTCACGGAAGTAATCGCAAGTCATAAGACGGGAGAAGCAATTGTGAAAGCTGACAAGGAAATACCTCTTGACAAACTTAAAAGTGTTGTAGAGGCTCAGGGATATAAGGTTCTTTAAACAAAAAATCCGTTTTCGTTATATCGAAAACGGATTTTTTGTTTATAATATTTCCGCAGCGGCATTCATTATGGCAAGTCGTGCACTCTCATATGTTATACCGCCTTGCATAAAGCCTACATAAGGCGGCTTTATGGGAGCATCAGCACTAAGCTCTATGCTTGCACCTGAAATAAATGTTCCTGCTGCCATTATAACCTGATGCTGATAACCGGGCATATCCCACGGCATGGGAATAGCAAAGCTGTCAATGGGAGAAGCTTTCTGTATGCCCTGAATGAATTTAATCAGTTTTTCTTTATCGTTAAACTTAATTGCCTGTATAATATCATAATGATTTTCTTCAGGTCTGGGATTTACTTCATAGCCGAGCTTCTGCATCAGGGCTCCGCCGAAAATTGCACTTTTAATTGCCTGCCCTACAATATGGGGTGCCATAAAGAGACCCTGGAACATATATCTGTTCTGTCCCAATGTTGCACCGCATTCTTTACCGATTCCCGGTGCAGTCTGTCTGTATGCGGCAAGCTCTATATACTTCTTCTTCCCTGCAATATAACCGCCTGACTGAGCCAAGGAGCCGCCGATGTTTTTAATCAGTGAACCTACTACCATATCTGCACCGTGCTGTGTAGGCTCTGTCTTTTCTGCAAATTCTCCGTAACAGTTGTCAACAATACAGCAGACATCGGGGTTTATGGATTTGATGTGTGAAATAGCTTTTCCAAGCTTTTCACAGCTGAGTGTTTCTCTCCAATCATATCCCTTTGAGCGCTGAAGTATTACTGCCTTGACATCAGGTGTCAACGCCTTTGTTATTCCTTCGAAATCAATATCTCCGCCTATAAGGTCAACCTGCTTGTAGGATACACCGAAATCCTTAAGACTTCCGCCGCTGTCACCTGAAATTCCAATAACCTCTTCAAGTGTATCATAAGGCTTTCCGGTAGCAGCAAGTAATGTATCTCCGGGGCGTAAAACTGCAAAAAGAGAAATAGTAAGACAGTGGGTACCATTCACTATATTATGGCGTACAAGGGCATCTTCAGCGCCAAAAATATCAGCATAAATAGCTTCAAGTGTTTCTCTTCCTACATCTCCGTAACCGTAGCCCGTGGAGGGATAAAGACAATTTTCTCCCACACGGTGTTTTATAAAGGCATCAAGAACTTTTTCCTGATTAAAACGGGAAATTTCGTCAATTCTGTTAAAGTATGGTGCAATTTCTTTTTCAACTTCGGCACCCAGCAAGCGTATTTTTTCGTCAATGTACATTTAGTCCTCCAATAATTTTGCTTCTTTCAGCTTAGTCAAAAAATCTTCAAGGTCGCAAGAAGCCTCATCCGTGGAAACATCATATTCCTCCAGAATTTTTGCAAGCATTTCTTCTTTTGTGGTATCCTTCTTCAAAAGCTCCCAAAAAAACACCCCCGTGTCATTAAGGGTCAGCATTCCATTGAATTCCACATCACTCCCGACGGATACGACTATATTTTTCCCTGCAACCTTGCGAAGCAGATAACCGTCACGCAGTTTCATTTCAAACACCTCTTTAAAGATTATGCTCTAATTTTATCATAACTGCAAAGAAAAATCAACTGAAACTTATCTGTAGAAAATAAAAACGGGTAAATTATTCTTTACATATTTATACCCCTGTGGTATAATAAATAAAATAATATGGATTATTATGCTTTGGTAAGGGACAGAGGGTCGGTTTATGCGTAAAGAAAGACTGAATTTTGGTGTTGTTTTAAGGACGATTTTGTCCTTACTCCCTATGATTTTCGGGGTTCCGACACTATCTATTATAACATGTTCATATAACATTGCAATGTCATTTATGGTCCTTGGTCCGTTAAATGCAGTTGCCACATCTTTGTGTACCGTTTGCTTTTCTATGTTTATAGGAGGAGGGGCAGGTGCAGGGGGAGAGCTTACCGCTCTTGTGATCGGCTTGCAGGCTGTATTATCTGCACTTGGGTGTATATACGGATACCTTTACAAAAAGAAATTCTCTTTAGGAATGTACTGCGCAACGGCAGGAATACTTATCCCTGAATATTTCTATGTCCAATATCAGGCATCATCACGGGGTATGTCAGTAGTTCAGGCGATGGTTCCACCTGCTGAAGAAATGAAGTATATAGTGAATCAGACTCTGTCAAATCTGCCTGAAGCAGAACTTGCTGTTTTATCTACTGAAATCAATAAGGTAATAAGCCTTATTCATAATTTGGTTTCAATGCTGATTCCGTCAGTGTTTATAATAATATCAGTGATTCTGGCATATTTGGTTATGTGGGCGGTTTCAGTACAGTTAAGGAAGCTTCCTATCGGGATGAATCATTCTTTCTCAAAAATCAAGATTTCCAAAGCGATGTCAATAGTTTTTCTGTCGGTTGTTTTTATTCTGATGCTTTCTGGAAAATTTGTTCTTCCCGAAACAGTAACAGCCGTTCTTCTTAATATGATGATTGTCCTGCAAATGTTTGCTATGTTTGCCGGTATCTCATTTGTTGATTATTTTTTACGGAAAATTGTAAAATCTACGGCTTTTCGGGCATTGATATATATTGGTACAATAGTTTTTTTACCTATTACTTGCATAGCATATACCATAGCAGGTTGTGTAGACAGCTTTGCTGATTTCAGAAAGCTGAAACCTGCAGAATCTATGGAGAAAGGTGTGCCACATGAAACAGAAGAATGAAATGCTTGATTCCATGCCTAAAGCGGCAACCCCCGTATTTGCTGTCATTGTTATGGTTTGCGCATTGTTTTTGCTTCCTTCACAGCCTGTGATTGCAGGTGTTATTATAATTACATCTGTTCTCATATTGCTTGAAAAAGCTATCTGGCACTTTGTCAGAATAAGGAAGATGAAAGAATATATAAGCGATGCGGCAAGTGATGATGACGAACTTCAGAATAACGAAGCTCTCTTTAAATCGATGAATCCCATTGCAGGAATCCGTCTTGACGGCACAGTTGCATGGTATAATTCTGCTTTTAAAGAATTATTTTCCGTTGTTTCCGAAAAGAAAGTGGCAGAACTTATTCCGGAAATCAATGTCAGAAAAATATATGAAGACGGGGGACGCACTCCTGTAATTGTAAAGACAGGTGATAATACCTATAAGGTCCGCGCAAATGTAAAAAGAAAAGCATCTGCCGACCATGCGGCAATTATGTTGTATATGGAAAATATTACAGAGGTTGTTTCTTTAAAAGAGGAACTTGAAAACGCACGGTGTGCAGTTGCACATATCAATGTGGATAACTATGAAGAGGTTATTAACAGCATTACCGATGAAGAGCGAATTGATGTTATAAGCTTAATTGATAAAAATATTATTGGTTATATGCAGGATTTGGGTGCGCTTGTAAAAAAACTTGAAAAAGACAGTTATTTATGTGTGTTCACTAAGAAACAGCTCGCAAGTATCGTAGATACTAAATTTGAAATCCTGAATAATGTAAAATCCTTTGATGCAGGGCTAAAAACACCTCCCACAGTAAGTATTGGTATAGGAATAGGAGGGGAAACACTTAATAAGAATAATATCTCAGCCAAGAAAGCCCTTGAAATGGCTCTCGGCAGGGGCGGTGACCAGGCAGTAATCCGCGAAAATGGTAAGTTCAGATATTTCGGTGGAAACTCAAAGGAAACCGAGAAAAGAACAAAGGTTAAGGCTCGTATTATGGCTCGCAACCTTCGTGAGCTTATGGAAAATTCCGATAATGTCCTGATTATGGGACACAGAAACAGTGACGCCGATGCAATTGGTGCAGCAATTGGTGTTGCAAGTATGGCAAACCATATTAATAAGGATGCAAAGGTGCTTCTTATTACCAAGGATGATACTGTAAAAATGCTTATGAAGAAGATTGAGGATAATCATTATCTTGATGAGATGTTCATAGGCAAATCAGGCTTAAAAGAATACATCACGCCTAAAACCTTGCTGGTAATCTGTGATACGCATATTCCTGAATATACAGAAATGCCCGAACTTATTGATTCTGTAAAAACAAAATTGGTTATTGACCATCATCGCAGAAGTGAAAGCTTCATCGAAAATGCCGATATTGTTTATCATGAGCCGTTCTCATCTTCAACTTGTGAAATGGTAGCGGAAATCATGCAGTATTTTAGCAATCATTTTTCCGTATCAACTGTTGTTGCTGAGGCACTTTATGCAGGAATAGCAGTAGATACAAAGAACTTTACCTTTAAAACAGGCGTAAGAACCTTTGAGGCAGCCGCTTATTTAAGAACCGCAGGTGTAGATACTCTTCATGTAAAGAAGCTGTTCAGAGAGTCAATTGATAACTACAAGCTAAAGGCGTGTATCGTTACCGAAGCACAGCTCTACGGAGATAACATAGCAATATCTCTCTTTTCGGGAGTTGTTCCTCATGTTGTCATTGCAGAAGCAGCTGATGAAATGCTGGAAATAAATGATATCAAGGCATCCTTTGTAGTGGCACGCGGCGAAGACGGTACCGTAATAGTGAGTGGTCGTTCTCTCGGAGAGGTGAATGTGCAGGTTGTCCTTGAAAAGCTTGGCGGCGGAGGACATATGATGACCGCAGGAGCACAGCTTATCGGAACATCCGTAACAGATGTCGGTGAGATGCTCAAGGATGCAATAGACGAAATTAATAACTGAGAAAGGATTGACAAAAATGAAAGTTGTACTTTTAATGGATGTTAAAGGACACGGAAAAAAAGGTGATATAGTAGAAGCAAGTGACGGTTATGCAAGAAATTTCCTTTTACCAAGAAAAATGGCAGAGGTTGCTACTGCAGATGTCCTTAACAATATAAAGGGAAAGAACGAAGCGGCCCAATATCACAAACAGCAGGAGATAGCAGCGGCAAAGGAAATGGCAAAGAGCCTTGAAGGAGCAAAGGTTGTTCTTGAAGGAAAAGCAGGAGATAACGGTAAGCTTTTCGGAAAGATTACCAATCAGAATGTTGCAGATGCTATAAAATATCAGCTTCATCACGTGATTGATAAACGTAAAATTGTACTTCCTGACGGAATTAAAACAATCGGAGAAACCACAGTTGAAATAAAGGTGTACCCTGATATAACCGCAAAAATTACAGTTGTTGTAAATCAGGCTAACTAATGAAAATTATTTGAGAAATACGGTGATGTAAATGGATATGCCAATCGGCAGAACCATGCCATATAATCTTGAGGCAGAAGCGGCAATTCTTGGTAATATGATTCTGGATGAAAAAGCGCTTGTCAATGCGATGGATAAGCTTGACGAGGAGTGCTTTTATGCAACCGCCAATAAAACGTTGTTCAACGCTATATCCAAGTTATTTGAGGAGGGTGTTCCCGTAGATATGGTAACTCTTTCCGAAAAGCTTGGAGACAGGCTCGAAAGTGTTGGCGGTATTGCGTATATCACAAAAATAGCCCAAAATGTATTTACCAAGGAAAACCTTGACCAATATATTGAAATAGCACGCGATAAAAGGACACAGAGAAGACTCATTGAAGCTGCAGGTGAAATTATTGATGCAGGAATGAGTGATGAATTGTCAGCAACTGAACTTATAGACAGAAGTGAGCAGTTGGTATTCAGAATAAGCGAGCAGCAGGGAAATAAGAGCTTGTCCCATATAGGGGAAGTTGTTAAGTCAACTCTTGCTCTCTTAGAGGAAAGAAAAAAGCGTGGCGGAAAAATCACGGGAATAAGAACAGGTTTTACAGGTCTGGATGCTGCTACTGCAGGTCTTCAGAACAGTAACCTTATCATTCTTGCGGCAAGACCCGGTGTAGGTAAGACAAGCTTTGCTCTTAACATAGCTCAGAATGCTGCTATCCGCGAAAAAGTTCCTGTTGCAATATTCTCACTTGAAATGAGTAAGGATGAGCTTGTGAACAGAGTTATTTCCAGCGAATCTTTGGTTGAATCTGGAAAGCTTCGTGTCGGTGACATTGATGCAGCTGATATGACTAAAATAGCACATTCGTTGAAAGATTTGTTTACCGCACCTATATACATTGATGATACTCCCGGTATTACTGTTGCTGAAATAAGAGCAAAATGCCGCAGGCTGAAAATGGAAAAAGGTCTTGGTCTTGTTGTCATTGACTATCTTCAGCTTATGCAGGGAAGCAGTAAATCAAGAGGGGAGAGCCGTACGCAGGAAGTAAGTGAAATGTCACGTTCGCTTAAGATTATGGCAAAGGAGCTTAATGTTCCCGTTATAACTCTCTCTCAGCTTAACCGTTCTTCGGAAAAGCTTTCAAGACGGCCTATGCTCAGTGACCTTCGTGAAAGTGGCTCTATTGAGCAGGATGCCGATATTGTAATTATGTTAAGCAGACCTATTACTGAGGAAAATGCAGAGGAATCTGCAGGTAATATTGTAGAGTGTATTCTTGCGAAAAACCGTGCAGGTGAATGCTCAATCATAAATCTTGCTTGGCGTGGAGAATATACGAAATTCATGAATCTGGATAACAGGAGCTGACGGAAATGCTTCTTGAAAAAGTCAAGAAGACTATTGAAAAGCATAACCTTCTTGAAAATGGAGATACCGTTATATGTGCGGTATCGGGCGGTGCAGATTCTGTTTGTCTGTTACATTTAATGCAGTCGTTAAAATATGATTATAATTTGGCAGTTTATGTTGCAAACGTTAATCATCTTATTCGTGGAGAAGAATCTGACCGTGACAGTAATTTTGTCAAAAGTGTTTGTAAAGCCGCCGATGTTAAGTGCTTTTACAGAGAATATGATGTAAAAGAAATTGCAAAAATAAGAAAAATCGGAGAAGAAGAATGCGGAAGAATTCTTCGTTACGAATTTTTTGATGAAATTTCAAAGGAGCTTGGCGGTGCAAAAATTGCAACTGCCCATAATCTTAATGACAATGCAGAAACCGTTCTTTTCAGGCTGATAAGAGGAAGCAGTGCCCACGGTCTGTCGGGGATAAGCTATAAAAGAGAAAATATAATACGGCCTATTCTGGATATAAGTCGTAGTGAAATTGAGGATTATCTCATCCGTAACGGAATTTCATGGTGTAATGACAGTACCAACGCTATTCCCGTATATGCCAGAAATAAACTCAGACTTAAAGTATTTCCAGAGCTTAACAGTGTTGTAAATAATGTGGAAAAGAGAATTGTTTCAGCAGCAAAGCTTATCGGGGATGATGATATGTATTTATATTCTCTTGCAGATACGGCTTTCTCCAAATGTTTATTTGAAAATTATCTTCTTTTAAGCGAATTTAACAGCTATGAATTACCTATTAAAAGGAGAATTATATCAAATCTTCTGTCTCTTTGGGGCATGAAAGAAATTACAGCAGATAAAATTGAAGATTTCATAGAATATACCACAAAAGAAAGCGGGAAGAAATTTGACATAAATGCAGAGTCCTATGCTGAGAAATCCTATGACAGAATTTATTTGAGGAAAAGAGAAAAGGCAGTTACAGAAGAATTTACGATATGTGGAGAAGCTTCTTTTGCTCACGAAAAGTTTTCTGTAAAGGTGGAAATTTCTTCCGCCTATCCCGAAAAATCAGGTAACAATACAGCTGTCTTTGATGCGGACAAGCTTTCATTTCCTTTGCAAATGAGGTTTAGGAAAAAAGGCGACAAAATGAAGCTAAAAGGTATGAACGGCACGAAAAAAATAAGCGACATATTTTCCGATGAAAAAATTGAGAGGGCAAAACGCGATTTTATTCCGCTTGTTTTGAAAGAGGAGGAAATTATTTTTCTGTGCGGGCTAAGGCAGTCTCCATCTTATGCACCTGATAATAATACAAAGAAATATCTTTTAATTGATTATACAGAAGATAACATGTAAAGAAAGGAAATATACAGTATGGCAAATATAAACGATCCTATTGAAAAAGTCCTCATATCCGAAGAGGAGATTACATCAAAAATTAAAGAAATGGCAGCATCTATTGATGAAGACTACCGAGACAAGGAGCCTCTTATGCTTTCAGTCTTAAGCGGAAGCTTTATGTTTGCATCTGACCTTATGCGGGCAGTGTCAATCCCTGTCGGAATATCTTTTGTTTTTGCCTCAAGCTACGGCTCTGATACAGTTTCTTCAGGTGATGTGGAGATTCATACGGGAAAAGGTTTTGATCCTGTAGGAAAGGACATAATAATTGTTGAGGATATTGTGGACTCGGGAAGAACGTTAAAGAAAATCAAGGAATATTTGCTTGATAAAGGTGCTAATAGCGTCGAACTGTGTACTTTCCTTAATAAACCCTCACGCAGAGTTGTGGATATAGATGTTAAGTATATCGGTTTTGAAGTTCCTGACGAATTTGTAGTCGGTTACGGATTGGACTTTGATTACAAGTATAGGCAGTATCCTTTTGTGGGTGTACTAAAGAAAGAATATTATGAATAATATGTGAAAAGAATTGATAAATTCTGTTTCCTTAAATATAATGAAATAAGTGAGGAGGTATTGCTTTGAAAAAGAGTTTCAGAAGTATAAGCTTTTATATAATTTTACCGATTGTCATAATACTCTTGATGATGTTTTCTCAGCAAAAGCCCGATTCCGGTGTAACATCCTTTTCAGAACTTGTAAAATCTGTTAAGGAAGAAAAAGTTACATCTATGAAAATCGGTGATACTACGACAATTGCAACCATTGACGGTAAGGAATACAAGGTTGAGGTTAATCAGATAGTATTATTGACAATACTCGGTGATGAAATCGAACAGCAGATTAAAGACGGAGTTATGGAAAATACGGAAGTTCCTGCCCCCGAGGAAATCTCATGGTGGGTATCTCTTCTTCCGACGATACTTATGTTTTTAATTATGGGTATCTTCATATTCTCCTTTATGCGTTCTCAGACCGGAGGTCACGGTATAGGCAATTTTGGTAAATCAAAAGCGAAATCTGCCTTGGACAGTAAAGTAACCTTTGAGCAGGTAGCCGGTGCCGACGAAGAAAAGAAAGAACTTGAGGAAGTAGTAGAATTTCTTAAGGACCCCAAGAAATTCATTGAACTTGGTGCAAGAATCCCCAAGGGAGTACTTCTTGTAGGACCTCCCGGAACGGGTAAGACACTGCTTGCAAAGGCTGTTGCAGGTGAAGCAGGTGTTCCGTTCTTCTCAATTTCAGGTTCGGATTTCGTGGAAATGTTTGTAGGTGTCGGTGCAAGCCGTGTAAGAGACCTTTTTGAACAGGCAAGAAAGAATCTGCCTGCAATCATCTTTATAGATGAAATTGATGCAGTCGGCAGACAGCGTGGCGCAGGACTTGGCGGCGGTCACGACGAACGAGAACAAACCCTTAATCAGCTTCTTGTAGAAATGGACGGCTTCGGAACAAACGAAGGTATCATAATGATAGCGGCTACCAACAGACCTGACATACTTGACCCTGCTCTTTTAAGACCCGGAAGATTTGACAGACAGGTAGTTGTTAACTATCCTGACCAGAAGGGCAGAGTGGAAATATTAAAAGTTCATTCTAAAAACAAGCCTCTTTCAGACAGCGTTTCTCTTGAAACTGTATCAAAATCCACTTATGGATTTACACGTGCAGACCTTGAAAATCTTCTTAACGAAGCTGCAATTTTAAGTGCAAGAAGAAATAAGAAGATAATCGAACAGGATGAAGTTGATGAAGCAATTCTCAAGGTAATTATGGGACCTGAAAAGAAGAACCGCAAGCACGAAAAGGACAACAAGGAAAAAACTGCATACCATGAAGCAGGTCATGCAGTTGCGGCAAAGCTTCTTCCTACTCAGGATAATGTACATCAGGTTTCCATTATTCCTCGCGGCAGGGCAGGCGGATTTACATTAAGCCTTCCCGACACAGATAAGAGCTACATTTCCAAGAACGAAATGCTCGAAGATATAATTATGATGCTTGCAGGCCGTGCAGCTGAGAAGATTGTTTTTGATGATATTAATACAGGTGCTTCAAACGACCTTGAAAGGGCAACTCAGACCGCAAGAAAAATGGTTATGCAGTATGGTATGAGCGAGAAGCTCGGATATGTAACCTTCAATGCTGAAGACCACGAGGTTTTCCTCGGAAGAGATTTTTCTCAGGGAAGAAATTACAGCGAAAGTGTTGCGGCTGTTATTGACGAGGAAATCAAGCGTATAATTGATGAATGTTACGATAAGTGTGAAAAGCTTCTCACAGACAACAGAGATAAGCTTGACAATGTGGCAAAAGCCCTTGTTGAATATGAAAAGCTTGATGCAGCAGAATTTGAAAAAGTTTTTGAAACAGGCACACTTAAAGAAGTGGCAGATACAGAAATGTAACAAAAAAACAGTTGATTCTAACTTATAGAATCAACTGTTTTCTGTTATATGTTAAAGTACATAAAAGAAAATACAGAAAAAATGCATAAGGCTTGCCAGGTCAACAAAGATATGGAAAAGTGTATGAACATATCTTTTCTTTTTGCCCAGACCGTACAGAACAGCACCTATTGTGTAAAGTACGCCACCTAAAGCAAGATACACAGCTCCCTGAAAACCAATTGCCTTATAGGTTGTGTCCCAAAAAGCTACAATACACCAGCCAAGACCAAGGTAGCAGGCCATTGAGAATGCCTTGAACTTGTTATGGTCAATTGCTGTAAATACCATTGCAATTGCCGTTACTGCCCAGACAATTCCAAACAAAATCCAGGATTCAACGGGGGAAATGGGACGCATTCCCGAAAGAACAATAGGTGTATATGTTCCGGCAATCATAATGTATATTGTGCAGTGGTCAATAACTTGAAATACTTTTTTTGCAGTCCCCTGTTTAAGTCCGTGATAGATGCTCGACATTGTAAAAAGAGTTATTACCGATACCCCGTAAATTGCCGAGCTGACAACACCGTATATGTTTTTGTGGATAACAGATATAACAACACACAGAACGAGGTAGATAATACCCAATGCTCCACCGACTATATGTGTTATCATATTCGAAAGTTCTTCGCCCTTTGTGTAGTTAGGAAGGACGCGGTCCTTTAGTGATGTTCTTTTCATTGTCAAAAGTTCCCCTCAATAAGATGTCCCATATTATACATTCCGGCATCTTTTCCGAAAATAAACATAGCGGCTTTCACAGCACCTACCGCAAAAATTTCCTTGCTTGTTGCAGTATGCTTCAATTCTATTATTTCGTCATTCCCTGCAAATATAACGCTATGTTCTCCTACGATTGTACCTCCACGCAATGAGTGCATTCCGATTTCATTCTTGCTTCTTTTCTTGCGCGTGCTGTGTCTGTCATACACATATTCATTAGAATTGTCACAGGTGTCATTTATTGCATCTGCAATAGCGAGTGCAGTACCGCTTGGAGCATCAATTTTCTGATTGTGGTGCTTTTCAATAATTTCAATATCAAAATTATCCTGAAGCAATGCGGTTGCTTTTTTTGCAAGCTCAATCAAAAGATTAACACCCAAAGACATATTTGCGCTGAAAAATACAGGAGTCTTTTTTGCTGCTTCATTTACAGAAGCAATCTGCTCGGCAGAAAGCCCTGTTGTAGCAAGAACAAGTGCCTTTTTATTTTCTGTTGCATACAAAAGTGTTGATTCAAGGGAAGAGGGATGGGAAAAATCGATAATTACATCAATTTCCTCTTTTGCCTCGCTGAGTGCTCCGTACACGGGAACGCCATTCTTTTCTTCTTTGTTAATATCAACACCGCAAACAATTTCGGCAGAATCGTGGGAATCAAGTATTCTGCAAATTACCTGTCCCATTTTTCCGTTTATACCAACCAATGCTATTCTTATCATATGCTTCACCTCGAAATTTAATAATCGTGCCGCATTATATTTTACGGCACGATTATGAGTTTTATAACGAAATTATTTAATCAATCCGTAGTTTTCCATAGATTTTCTGAGTCTTTCAACATTCTCAGGAGCCATTTCGTAAAGAGGAAGTCTTGTATAACCGGCCTCAAAACCGAGCAAATTCATTCCTTCCTTTACGGGAATGGGGTTTACTTCACAGAAAAGTGAATTTATAAGGTCAAGAGCTTCCATCTGCATTCTGGATGCATTCTTGTAATCCCCGTCAAGCGCATACTTAAGCATATTGTGTGTCTGTGCAGGTGCAACATTGGCAAGAACTGAAATTGCACCGGAGCCACCCATAGCCATAATGGGGATGTTGATTTCGTCATTGCCCGAATAAAAATCAATCTTGTCAGCACAAAGCGACATCATTTCAACAACCTGAGCCATATTTCCCGAAGCTTCCTTGATACCTGCAATATTTGGGTGCTCTGCAAGTGTTTTTAATGTTGCGGGGGCAACATTGCAACCGGTTCTTCCGGGAACGTTATAGATGATAATAGGCTTATCAACGCTGTCTGCCAACGTGTTATAGTGATGAACAAGACCTCTCTGAGAGGTTTTGTTATAGTAGGGTGTAACTACCAGAAGTCCGTCTACTCCGAGTGCACAGGCGTTTTTACAAAGCTCAAGACCGTGTCTTGTATCATTTGAACCTGTACCTGCAATTACGGGAATTCTTCCGTTTACTGTGTTTACTATAAACTCAATAACTGAAAGATGCTCCTTATCATTCATTGTAGATGCTTCACCTGTAGTACCGCAAGCGCATATACAATCAGTTCCGTTTTCTACCTGAAACTCAACAATTTCTTTAAGTGCGGGGAAGTTTATGTCTCCGTTCTTATCAAATGGTGTTATTATTGCACAGCAGGAACCTGTGAATACTGATTTTGTTCTCATTTGATAATACCTCCTAATTAGTCATTCATATACTCGATAAGCTTCTTTGCAATCTGAACAGCATTTGCAGCAGCACCCTTACGGATGTTATCTGCAACAACCCAAAGGTTTACACCGTTTTCAACGCTTTCATCACGACGGATTCTACCAACATATGTATCATTTGTACCGGTAGCTGTGATTGCCATGGGGTAAACATTGTTTGCTGTATCATCCTGCACAACAATACCGGGTGCATTTTTAAGTGTTTCAACGAGTTCAGAAAGCTCAAATGCATTCTCAAATTCAAGGTTGATTGATTCACTGTGGCTGTTGAATACGGGAACACGAACAGTTGTTGCTGTGATTCTGATATCGTCACGGCCGAGAATCTTCTTTGTTTCTTCAACCATTTTCATTTCTTCCTTTGTGTAACCGTTGGGAAGAAATACATCAATGTGGGGAAGACAGTTGTTTGCAATGGGATGGGGGAATTTTTTGGGTGCTTCACCCTTAAGACCGTTCTCAAGGTCACTCCAGCCGCCCATACCTGCACCTGAAACGGCCTGATATGTAGAATAAATTACTCTCTTAATTTTGTACTTTACATCAAGGGGCTTGAGTGCAACCATTGCCTGAATTGTTGAACAGTTGGGGTTTGCAATAATACCCTTGTTCCATTTTATATCTTCGGGGTTTACTTCGGGAACAACAAGCGGAACCTCAGGATTCATTCTCCATGCGCTTGAGTTATCAATAACAACACAACCTTTGGAAGCTGCAATAGGAGCAAACTTCTCACTTATAGAGCCGCCTGCACTGAAAAGTGCAATATCAATACCTCTGTCGAAAGAATTTTCATTAAGTTCCTCAACAGTATATTCCTTACCCATAAATTCTACTTTTGAACCTGCACTGCGTGCTGATGCAAAAAGGTAATAGTTTTCAACGGGGAGTTTTTCCTCTTCAAGAACCTTAAGGAAAGTTCTTCCAACCATACCTGTTGCGCCTACTACGGCTACATTCAATTTCTTCATATAAAATCATTCCTTTCAATGTTATACACATTTAAAAACCATACTTGGGCATTATTACTTATTTTAGCACTATTTTTGTGCTGTGTCAATTTTTTTAACGCAAAACCATTAAAAAATAAAGGTTTTTCTTGATTTGCGTCGAAAATAGTATTATTATACATAGTGAACTTCTGTTTTTTACGAAAAGGAGGTATTCAGGTGAAAAAAATTAAGTACATAATTTTAGTTTTGTTATTTACTCTTGTGCTTTCGGTATGCTTTTGCGCAGAGGGTGCAGAATATAAAGATGAGGTAAGCGTAGGTATAAAATTTGGTGCAAGTGCAGGTACTTCGTTAACTATTTCATCAACTGATGGTATAAATGTTATCAATTATTCAACGGGCACGGTGCTTTACACCTCACAACCTTCGGAATCAATAAGCGTTGAAATGGGCTCCACAGGTTTTGTATCGTGGAACAAATTTGATGCGAGCGGAATAAGTAAAATCTCCTTTTGCCCTGTAAACGGCGGCACAGTAGTGTGCGACGGTATTGAATACCGTGGATACATTCTGGCGGAACGCAGAACAAACGGAGAGCTTCTTGTAATAAATTATGTTGGTATTGACGAATATGTGTCAAGTGTTCTGGGAAAAGAAATGAGTTATACCTGGCCTATGGAGGCTCTTAAAGCTCAGGCGGTATGTGCCAGAAACTTTGTTTTGACAAGAGGAAGTGCACATAAAACCTATGGATTTGATGTGTGTACGACTACACACTGTCAGGTTTACGGTGGCGTGAAGAGTGAGCATCCGAATACAAGGCAAGCGGTTCAGGAAACAAGCGGAGTTGTTGCCACGTATGACGGAAAACTTGTTGGATTGTACTTTTTTGCAACAAGCGGAGGTGCAACGGAAGATGTAGAGAATGTGTGGGGCTCAAAATACGGGTATCTCCGTTCTGTTGAGGATACTTATGAAAATCCCGAAAAAGCATCAAGATACAAATGGACTGTTACGCTTTCAAAATCACAGATAGAAGAAAAGCTTGCAAATGCAGGTGCATCTATCGGCTCTCTGAACAAAATAACAATTGACAGCGTTTCAAATACGGGACGAGTTCTTGAAATGACCTTTCACGGAAGTCAGGGCACATATAGTGCAAAACGAGAAAAATGCAGGTCAATTCTTTCCTTGTACAGCCAAAAATTCTCCGTACGTGGTGAGGGAGATGTAAGTATAGTCACAACCTCGGGACAAGCAGGAAACAGTCTTTATGCACTTTCCTCCACGGGCACATCTGCAGTAGCAAGCTATACTGCAATCGGGAAAAACGGAGAATTGTGCCAAATCAATACTGATACGTACGGCTCAGAAAACTATATTATAACGGGTGGCGGATACGGTCACGGAGTAGGTATGAGTCAATGGGGAGCCCGCGGAATGGCAGAAAACGGTTTTACATATGACCAGATATTGCACCATTATTTTACAGATATAGAATTGGAGTAACAGATGAACACAGAAGAATTTGACTACTATTTACCTGAAGAAAAAATAGCACAAACACCGCTTGAGGACAGAACTGCTTCAAAGCTTTTGGTTCTTGACAGGAATACGGGTGAATTTCGTGACGAAATTTTTAAGAACATAACGTCTTTCTTGAAGAAAGGAGATTGCCTTGTTCTTAACAATACGCGTGTTATACCTGCAAGACTTTACGGTGCTAAAAAGGAGAGTGGGGGAGCTATTGAATTTCTCCTTTTACACCGATATTCCGCTGATGAGTGGGAGGTTGCATTAAAACCGGGAAGAAAGGCAAAGCCGGGTGCAGTATTCGAGTTTGGCGGTGGAAAGCTTCAGGCTGAAATTCTTGAAATTCTAGAGGGCGGAAACAGACGTGTTAAATTTACTTATGACGGTGTTTTTGAAAATGTTTTGGAGGAGCTTGGCGAGATGCCGCTTCCGCACTATATTAAAGAAAAACTCCGTGATAAAGAGCGTTACCAGACAGTATATTCCAAATATGACGGAAGTGCTGCTGCTCCTACGGCAGGGCTTCATTTCACAAACGAACTGCTTTCGGAAATAGAAAAGATGGGCGTAAAGCTTGCGTACTTAACACTGCACGTTGGACTTGGAACATTCAGACCTGTAAAGGTAAGTGATGTCACAAAACACAAGATGCACTCAGAGCATTATATAGTGTCGGAAGAGGCTGCCAATATTATAAACGAAGCCAAGAAAAACGGCGGCAGGGTAATATGTGTAGGTACTACAAGCTGCAGAACGGTTGAAAGTGCATCAGAGAACGGAAAAATATTTGCAAAAAGCGGAGAAACGGATATTTTTATTTATCCGGGGTATGAGTTTAAAATCACCGATGCCCTCATAACGAACTTTCATTTGCCAAAATCAACTTTGGTTATGCTTGTCAGTGCATTGGCAGGAAAAGATAATATTATGAATGCGTATAATCATGCCGTAGCATCCGATTACAGATTTTTCAGCTTCGGAGATGCGATGTTTATACAATAACGAGAATACTGCAGGTAGACCCTGCAGTATTTTTATTTAATATATTATATAAATATATTGCATTTATTGTAAAAAAAGTATATAATTATACGGGTATGCATTTTTGAAAGGAGGCGGCAGTTTTGGATAGAAAAAATGATAAAAACTTTGAACTTGTGTCCCAAAAATTAATACAGTACGGTATTGCCGC
>JAZRFC010000016.1:0-2559 GCA_045661145.1 Clostridia bacterium
AGTGGAAGAATACATCCGAAACGGTAAGTCCCTCGATATGCCACAAGAGGAATTACACTTTAGTGACCGTATGAAATATGCTTGGGAGCAGGTTGTTTCCACCGCTAAAAAGGTCGCTCCCTATGTGCTTGTAGGTGTCGGCATCGGTGCTATTATCCATAATTGGATTCCCGAAGATATTATTGTAAAGGTGCTTGGCGGTAATAATCCTTTCGGTGTTATCCTCGCAACTGTTGCAGGCGTACCGATGTATGCAGACATCTTCGGTACTATTCCCATTGCCGAAGCTCTGCTTGCAAAGGGCGCATTACTCGGAGTTGTCCTCAGCTTTATGATGGGTGTTACCACACTTTCTCTACCGTCAATGATTATGCTCCGCAAGGCAGTAAAGCCAAAACTGCTCGGAATCTTCATTGCAATTTGTACGGTTGGAATTATCCTTGTGGGATATTTCTTTAACCTTATTCAACCATTAATTTTGTAAAATATATTTGGAGGTATCATTATGGCATTATTTAACTTTGGAAAGAAAAACGAGGAAAAGAAAGCTCCTGCGTGTGCTTGCAGTTGCGGATGTCCCACAAGTGAAGCAACCGAGAATGTGAACGAGTGTTGCGGTGAAGCGGTGGACGGTATATGCTGCATTAAGGTCTTAGGTGCAGGTTGTCCGTCTTGCCATCAGCTTTACGAAAACGCAAAAGACGCCGTAAAGAATATGGGACTCGATATTGAGGTCGAGTACATCACCGATATGGCAAAGATTATGGAGTACGGGGTTATGAGTATGCCGGCTCTCGTTGTAAACGAGAATGTTGTATCTATGGGCAAGGTGCTAAAGGCGGCAGAAATTAAAAAGCTCCTGTACAAGTTGGTGTTCTGATATGAAGAAGAAAGTAGCTTTTATTTGCGTACACAATTCCTGCCGAAGCCAAATTGCCGAAGCTCTTGGTAAACATCTGCGAGGTGATGGGTTTGACTTTTACTCAGCAGGAACGGAAACTAAACCGCAGATCAACCAAGATGCTGTCAGACTGATGAAACAGCTCTACGGCATTGATATGGAGCTTACACAGTACAGCAAAACCATCGATAAAATCCCCACACCCGATATTGCTATCTCTATGGGATGTGATGTCGGTTGTCCGTTCATCGGCAGAGCCTTTGACGATAATTGGGGCTTACCTGATCCTACAGGACAGAGTGATGAGGTTTTCATTGAAGTTATAAGACAGATCGAGAACGATATTAGATATTTGTAATAGTGATTTGCACATTTGCCGTCCCAATCTGTTTAGAGTATAATGGAGTCGTCCTCAAGGGAAGAGATTGCTTCCACTTGACAAGACCCGAATTTTGAATACAATAATATGTGACCCCCAAGCCACTGTGTCTGGGATGTGTGGGACGGGTATCATTATTCAGGGTAGAATAGTGCACGGAAGTATTTTCCGTAAAAAACGCTGTCCGGTACTGAAATGATACCAAAACAGTACAATACCCCTTTGAGACACAGAAAAATGGTGGGATTACACATGGAAAAACGGCCTTTATTGGGAATATACCTCACCTCAGGGACTATATTAAATCCTAATTTGCCGAATGGGAGTAAGATAACTAGGTTTACAAGTCCCGGAACCCGCATGAATAAAGGGTTCCGGGATTTTTAGTTTAGATGTTAATTGTTTTGCAACGATTTTGCAACAAAAAGTGCCCGATTATTCCTCCCGTTGCAAAAGGGATTGTGCCGTTTGGTTTGGAGGTTATGTATTTTCGTTGTGCAAATTGCTAGTGTGGTCTTTAGGGTAATTTGTTTGATAGAATATGTATATGACGTACAGGTAAGTTGTCATGGCAGGATGCTAACTTCTTTCGAAGAGCCTTTTAAATCAAGGAGTTTCTAAATACTTGAAAGAAAATGTACCATTTATTTACCATCTTTAAAACTTGATAAGAGAATGGGAAAGAGAATAAATACGAAATGGTATACCTAGCACTGTCGTAAGTTATCGTTGCTCATAACCCAGAGGTCGTAGGTTCAAGTCCTGCCTCCGCAACCATATCACCCCGATGGTTTTGATACGAAACCTTCGTCTTTTTTTTGCGATGAATATTTTATGTTTATTAATTATGTGATATAATCTATTCGACAAACTTGAATTTACCGTGTGTCGGTTATATTCAGAAAGAGCAAATATTATGGAATTTAACGAAAAATTACAGGAACTCAGAAAGCAGAAAGGACTTACTCAAGAAGAACTTGCAGAGGTTCTTTTTGTGTCCAGAACTGCTATTTCAAAATGGGAGTCAGGCAGAGGATATCCAAATATAGATTCTTTGAAAGTAATCTCAAAGTTTTTTGGGGTAACAATTGATGAACTGCTGTCAGGCGATGAATTGCTGACCATAGCAGAAGAAGATACCAAGCAAAAGGAAAAGCATTTTTGTGACTTGGTATTTGGATTGCTCGATTGTAGTATTGCAATGTTTTTCTTTCTGCCATTCTTTGGACAGAAATCAGATGCAATTATACAGGAAGTGTCTCTTTTATCCCTTACCGAA
>JAZRFC010000017.1:0-5569 GCA_045661145.1 Clostridia bacterium
CAGGTAAGGCAGTTTTGGTTTTGAAGCCATATTTTTAATTTATACTACATCAAAAAAGCCCGAAATACGTCAGTATTACGGGCTTTTTATTCTTTGTCTAAATATAAAAATCTGATATTCAAAACTGCTTTTGCATCCTGAAATCGAAATTTTTGTATGAAGTTCAAGGCAAAAAATGGACATAATCCTGACGGATATGGGCATTTTTTAACGCAGAAATTCGACAAAAAGGCGATTTTCAGGACAATGCTTCCTTATCTGGCTGTGGCGAATGAAACTCACAATTCCTTTTTTGTGGATTTGAATATATCTTTACTGTATTTCACCTTTGGTGGCAGAAACAAATTTCAGTTTGTGAACTAACCGTTGAAAAAATATTTAATTGTGGTATAATAAAAAATATATTACGTAGAAAGGAAGCTTCCTTATGGATTTAAAAAAACGGGAAACTACCAAATACAAAGACAGAATAATCCCTCCATACCTGATACTTTCGGTATCGGTAGTTGTGGTTGCCGCAATGGGATATTTCTTTATGGCGTGGCTTGTAAATGATGTTTTTAATGTTAAGGGTACATATATAAGTACCTCTTATGAGGTTGTAGGTACTATCGCATTTATGGTGCTGGTCCTTGTGCCTATGAGTATTATTTTTTACAGAGCACGAAAAAAAGAAATCAGGATTCTGTCAGAGGGTATAAAGCACCTTGCAGAGGGCGATTTTAACTATAAAATTCCTCTTAAAAAACGCTATTCTCTTGCGAATGTATATGAAAATTTCAATAAAATGAGTGAGGAACTCCAAAGCGTTCAAATTCTTAGAAACGATTTCATAAACAGTTATTCTCACGAATTTAAGACACCTATTGCCTCAATTAACGGTTTTGCAGAGCTTTTGCTTGATAAAACTTTGTCAGAGGAGGAAAGGGAAGAATACCTCAAAATCATTATCGAGGAAACGAGCCGTCTTTCAAAGCTTGCCGCTAATACAATCCTTCTTTCAAGGATTTCATCACAGCAGATTGTTACTGATACAGAGGATTATGACCTTGGGGAACAGATTCGTCAATGCTCCATACTTTTATCAAAAATATGGCTTGAAAAGGATATAGAATTTACCTGTGCATTGCCCTCTGTAATTTATAAGGGTAATCGTGAACTGATGCAACATCTGTGGATAAATCTCATTTCCAATGCAGTAGAATACACTCCCCAAAACGGAGAAATTGCAATTTCCCTCCATGAAGAAGATGGAGAGATTATTATGAATATTGCTGACTCAGGGGAGGGTATGAGCGAGGAAACCTTAAAACACCTCTTTGACCCCTATTTTCAAGCAGATGCTTCACGTTCATCGAAAGGGCTGGGGCTTGGACTTTCCATTGTAAAGCGTATTACCGAGCTGTGTAACGGCAGTATAACTGTTGAAAGTGCGGTCGGAAATGGAAGCTTATTCACGGTAAAATTACCAAAGTAAACTGAAAGTAAACAAAAAACCTTTTTTGATTTACGAAGTGAATACATTTATGTGATAACCTCCATAATAGCAGAGTATGGAGGTTAATTTTATGAAATGGAATATAATAGGTGATTCAAGCTGTGATTTATTCGATTTAGAATCCCCTTCGGAAAACATTACTTATCGCAGTGTCCCCTTTTTACTTAATATAGAAGACAGAGAATTTATTGACGATGAAAGTCTTGATACCGAAGAAATGGTAAAGATTATGAAAGAGAGCAAAAAAGCAAGCTCAAGTGCCTGCCCCTCTCCCGAAAGCTGGAGAGAAAAAATGACCGCAGGTGAAAATAATATTCTTGTTACTATCTCCAAAAATCTTTCGGGAAGCTATCAAAGCGGTGATATTGCTGTAAAGACAATTTGTGAAGAATCACCCGAAACAAAAGCGGTTGTTGTAGATGGATGTGCAACGGGACCGTCATCTGTCCTTACTGTGAGGAAATTAGTTGAAAATATCAATAACGGAGAAGATTTTGAAGCCGTTATAAAAAACACAGAGGAGTATGTAAGTAAAATTCATACGGTGTTTGCACTTTCTTGCTTTGACAATCTTGTGAAAGCAGGTAGAGTAGGTAAAATAGCAGGCATCCTTGCAGCAAGTCTCGGCTTTTTCGGAGTAGGTGTTGAAGAGGGCGGCAGGATTGCTTTCAGGGCGAAGGTAAGAGGAAAGAAAAAAGCAATTGCAGAAATGCTCACAGTTATTAAGGAGAACGGATTTAACGGCGGTGATGTTGTAATCAGCCATTGTATGAATGAACCGCTTGCCCTTAAAATGAAAGAGGAGATTGAGGCACTCGACAGCTCTGTAAAGGTAACAATTCTTCCTACACGCGGACTTAACAGCTATTATGCAGATAAGGAAGGACTTATAATTTCATATTGACCAATAAAAAACATCCCACGGCTGTTGTCGTGGGATGTTTCCTTTAGTATTTCCTGATGATTTTACTTTTAAATATCAGCGTTGTTACAACGGTTGAAATTATGATTTCGGGAATCATATATGTACCGTTATACACGAGGGAGTAGATAAGTACACTTTCTCCCTCGGCATATACTCCCCAGATAAGTATGCCCGAAATTATGTGGCATACATATCTTAACAAGGTTACGGTAAATGCAGAAAGTCCTGCAGAAAAAGCCTTTCTTCCGCTTGAATTGAAGATTATGCCCGAAAGTCCAAGTCCCCCGAATGCTACAATGTAATCTAAAAGAATTACTAATACAAAATTCAAAAAAGTCTGTGTGGGCGGAGGGTAGAACCCAAACATCATCTGCAGTATTGCATAGGCAAGGGAGGAGCAAAGCCCCCACTTTGTACCGAACATAATGCCTACTGCAATAATCGGCACCATTGATGCTATTGTTACGCTTCCGCCTTGAAGCCACGGTGCAGGAATCAGCTTGCTGACCCACATCAGGACTGTCGCAAGTGCCACTAAAAGTGCACTTGTTGTTAATTTTTTAGTTGTGTTCATTTTGTTATTCCTTTCTTTCTGATGTTAATGAAAAGGAATAATTCCAACAAAAAAATCGAACCGCAGGGTTCGATTACAGAAAATCTAATCAATTATTTTCCCTACGTTGGCATTATCCAAATCAGGTTACGGGTCAAAGTGCAACACACTTTATCTCAGCCGACTTGCGGTCAGCTCCCCAATTTTCAATTGTAGCTTCGAAGCAAATTTATTATATAACTGAAAGGTCATTTTGTCAATAAAATTTTAAAAATTTGCACAAAAGGAAGTATTATTTATAATATTAGAAATATTTATTGCAATTAAAAAACAGTAATGATATATTTTTTCTATAACTTGTAAAAAGAAGTTTACATTATTCGTAAAAAGGAGTTTACATTTATGAAATGTATTATAAACGGCAGAATTGTACTTAAAGACAAGGTCGTGGATAATTGTGCCATCGTTTTTAGTGACAAGATAGAAAAAATCGTAAGCGAAAGCGAAATCAATACTGCAGACTATGAAATCATTGATGCGGAGGGCAGACTCGTTGCCCCCGGTCTTATTGATATGCATATTCACGGATATTTGGGTGCAGATGCTTCCGACGGTGATGCTGACGGAATCCGCAAAATGGCAGAGGGTATTATTAAAAACGGCGTTACTGCATGGTGTCCTACCACAATGACCGTTTCAAAACAGGAAATAGAATCAGCCTTTGACTCTGTCAGAGAGGTTAAAAACAGCGGTGAATACTATGGCTCCCGAATCCTTGGAGTTAACAGTGAGGGTCCCTTTATAAATGAGTCTAAAAAAGGTGCACAGGCAGGGGAGCATATCCTTAAACCTGACGCTGACTTTATAAAGAAGCATTCCGACATTGTGAAGCTTTTCACGGTTGCCCCCGAAGTAGACGGAGCACTCGAGTGCATTGAACAGGTTTCAAAGGAAACTGATGTACTTATTTCCATGGGACACACTGATGCAACTTTTGAACAGGCTTTAGCAGGTATTGAAAAGGGTGTAAGACATACTACACACCTTTTCAATGCAATGTCAGCACTTTCACACCGTAGTCCGGGTGTTACGGGTGCAGGGCTTTCCGACAGCAGAGTAAGTACCGAGCTTATTGCCGATACATTCCACGTCAACAAGGGACTTTTCGGCTTGGTTTATAAGCTTAAGGGTGAAAAGCTCTGTCTTATAACTGACTGTATAAGAGCAGGCGGTATGGAAGACGGGGACTATACACTCGGCGGTCAGCCCGTACATAAAGAGGGTATCAAGTGTCTTATGCCCGACGGTACAATTGCGGGAAGTGTATTAAGGCTTAACGAAGCGGTGAAAAATCTCTATGAAAATACAGACCTTGAAATTTATGAGGCTGTAAACTGTGCTTCTCTCAATATTGCAAAGGCATTGGGCGAGGACAAAGAGATTGGCTCTCTCGAAGAAGGAAAGCGCGCAGATATAATAATCACCGATGAAAAATTCAATGTTTATACAACAATCCTCGGCGGAGAAATAAGATATAAAGGAGAATAATTATGATTGCAAGACTTGAACCCGAATTTATGCCTATGGTAAAGGTGATAAACGATTTTAAAGAGGCAGTAGCAAAAGCAGAAAATCAGCCCGTTGTAATTTCAGTTGAAAGAAACGGCGGACTTATGGCTGTATACAAGCTTGATGTATACAAAGAAAACACAGGACACGACGAAGAAAACTACGGAATCGTGGAAAGAATTATTAAAACTCTCCTTTGGGCAAAGGGCGGTTTCAAGGTGTATGTGGCAGGCTCCAAGTATATCTATGACCGCATTGCTGATGATTACAGAGTAGGCGGTGCAAGAGAGTTTGACTTTAACTTTATGGCTCGCGTTTATGAAAAGCCTTTTGAGGTTGTATATGTAGAAAAGGTGGAGGACGCTCCCAAGGAAAACGATGCATCCTCTCCCGTAGGCCGTCACCTTGACGGTTGCCGTATCGGTTTTGATGCAGGCGGAAGTGACAGAAAGGTTTCTGCCGTTGTAGACGGTGAAACAGTTTATTCCGAAGAGGTTGTATGGTTCCCCAAGCTTCAGGAGGACCCCATGTACCACTACGAGGGAATCCTCAATGCAATGAAGACAGCGGCATCCCATATGCCCAGAGTTGACGCTATCGGCGTTTCCTCCGCAGGTGTTTATATTGATAACAAGATAATGGTTGCTTCTCTTTTCCTCAAGGTTTCTCACGAAGATTTTGAAAAGCACGTTGAGACAATGTACCTTGATGTTGCCAAGGAAATTGGTGATGTTCCCGTTGAGGTTGCGAATGACGGCGATGTAACAGCTCTTGCAGGTGCTATGAGCCTTGAAGACAACAATGTCCTCGGTGTTGCAATGGGTACAAGCGAAGCGGCAGGCTACGTTGATAAGGACGGAAACATCACAGGCTGGCTCAACGAACTTGCATTCGTTCCCGTAGACTTTAACAAGGGTGCTATGGTTGACGAGTGGAGTGGCGACTACGGCTGCGGTGTTAAGTATTTCTCTCAGGATGCAGTTATAAAGCTTGCTCCTAAGGCAGGAATAGAGCTTGACGAAAA
>JAZRFC010000018.1:0-4998 GCA_045661145.1 Clostridia bacterium
GATGTTGTCCGTCATCCCCTTGTTCAAAAAATTATTGCCGCATATGAGAAATTTGAAAAAAGGTCCTGACGGAAGAAGGATTCGCTTATGAAAAATAAAAAAAGGATTAATTTCAGCAATATAGCCCATACCCTTGTAACGGTAGTTTCGCTTATTCTGATTTTTATAGTTATACTTTTTCTCAATAAGCCAAAGCAGGTAGATGTTACCATTGGCGAGGCTGCTCCGGAAACAGTTTATGCGCCCCGTTCTTTTGTAGATGAAACTGCCACACAAAAAAAGCGTGAAGAAGCCAGAAATAGCGAGCCGAACCGCTACAAAGCCGATGAGGAAATTACAAAGGATGCAACAGACAGTATAACCAATCTGTTTTCTCTTGCAAGAAATTACCGAAAAGATACTGAAAATATTTTTGCAGGAGTAGATAATTTAAAAACGGGAACTGCTTTGAAAATTTCTGAAGAAACTGCATTGGCACTCATGATGGCATCTGACTCACAGTTTGAGGAAATGAATAAAATCTGCGGTATCGTAGAAACCGAAATGAGAAAAATCGTGTCCGATACCGAAGAATCACAAAAAGCTTGTGATACCGAGGTTGATAAGCTGAAAATAAGCAGTGGTCAGAAAACAGCAGCTAAGAGTATTATAAGTCTTGTGCTGAAAACGAATCAGATTCTTGATGAGGAAGAAACCGAAAAGGCACGCAGAGAAGCAGAAGCACAGGTAGAAGAGGTTATCTATAAAAAGAATCAGACTATCGTGACAAAAGGAAGCATTGTGACACAGGAACAGTACGATACACTTATGCAGTTAGGTCTTATAAAGGGTATGAACCAGGTTTCGTGGACATATACCTTAGGACTTATTCTGTTGATGTTTATATGTTATATAATAACCTCGTTTTTCTATTCCAAGATGGAGAGAAAATCTTCTGCATCTATCCCTATAACTGCATGCTGTGCACTTATTGTAATATTGATATGTGTCTACGGCTCCAACATTATTCCCGAAAATATGACAGAGCTCATTCCCGTCGGGATGTTTGTTGGAATTGTTACGATTTTCAGTTGTGCACGCTGTGCAATTATTACCAACATTATGCTGGCAGTATTTTGCGGTGTAGCATTTAACGGAAATTGGGGTTATGCGTTATGTATCATAATTGCAGGAACAATGTCGTCTTATTGCTTTGCCTCGGTAAAAAGGCGTTCACATCTTCTTCCTGCATCGGTCCTTGCTTCGGTTTTTTACGGACTTACATTCGCATCACATTCGCTTGTTGAATCCGCAAATATAGTAAATGCATTGTTTTCGTTTGTAAAAGGATTTGGAGGAGGCTTCATATCAGGGCTTATAACCATAGGCTCTCTCCCCCTTATTGAATGGCTGTTCAATGCTACCACACCGATGAAGCTTTCGGAGCTTGCAAATCCCGAAAACAA
Source organism: Clostridia bacterium (assembly GCA_045661145.1). Classification (GTDB taxonomy): domain Bacteria; phylum Bacillota; class Clostridia; order UMGS1883; family UMGS1883; genus UMGS1883. Next base: position 1,446 of record JAZRFC010000018.1, read on the forward strand.
GCTACTAAAAAAGCTCCTTGTGGAAGCCCCGGGCACATATCACCATTCCCTGACGGTTGCAAACATTTCGGAAATTGCGGCAAGAAGCATCGGCGCAGATGCTCTTCTTACAAGGGTGGGCGCTTATTATCACGATGTTGGAAAGCTGCGTCATCCCCTTTATTTCAGGGAAAATCAGTACGACAAAAATGCTCATGACTCTCTTGAACCTGAAGAAAGCTCTCAGCTTATCATAAGCCATGTTACAGAGGGTGTTGAGATAGCAACAAAAAACAGACTTCCTCAAAGCATTATAGATATTATTGCCCAGCATCACGGAACTACCACCACCGGATATTTCCTTATCCGGGCAAAAGAGCTTAATCCCGAGGTTGATGAAACGAAGTTTACCTATCCCGGTCCTGCCCCCAGAAGTAAGGAAGCCGCAATTGTAATGCTTGCAGACTCCTGCGAGGCGGCGGTAAGAAGCATAGATGATAAAACCGAAGGAAAAATTGAGGGTATGGTTCGTAAAATAGCAACTGAAAGAGTTAATTTAGGACAGTTTTCTCATTGCAATATGACCTTTGAAGAACTTGAAACGGTAATAAAAGTAATAACTAAAACTCTCGGTGGATATTTTCACGAGCGTATTAAATATGAATAATTTAAATACAGAACGGAGATAAAATCATGATACAGTTTATTATTGAAAACGAACAGGACAAGCTGGAATTTACAGAGGAACTTTCTGAAATTATGCAGAAAGCAGTTGCCACCACTCTTCAGGTAGTTGGCGGTGATGAAGAAACAGATTTTGAAGTAAGCGTTCTTATTACAGACGATGAGGGTATCCATCAGATTAATAAGGAAACAAGAGATATTGACTCCCCTACTGATGTTTTGAGCTTCCCCATCCTTGAATTTGATGAGGACGGTGTGATGATTGAGGAAAGCGGCGACTATGACGGAGATATGCTTCTTTTAGGTGATATTGTAATTTCTCTTGAAAGAGCAAAGGCTCAGGCAGAGGAATACGGTCACACCCTCCAGCGAGAGGTTGGTTTCCTGACCGTTCACAGCACTCTTCATCTCCTTGGCTTTGACCATATGGAAGAACCCTATACTTCTGTAATGCGTGGCAGAGAAAAAGAAATTATGGATATTATGGACCTTCACAGATGACTACGTCATCCTTTCGAAGCGAAAAGTTTCTGACGAAAATATTTCGCTTCGAGTAAAGGGCTTTCGCTCGCGCACCGCTCACCGCGGTAGCCCTTGCAAGGAGTTAAAATCGAGGTTCACGCCCCCGATTTTAACAGATTTCATTGTTAAGAGGCATCCCCTTAACAATCCCCTTTAAGAAAACTTTTCCAGAAAGGAATAAACCAATGAGTAATTTTAAATCAGGCTTTGTTGCAATTGTAGGCAGACCCAATGTGGGGAAATCAACTCTCACCAATGCATTTATCGGGGAAAAGGCGGCTATCGTTTCCAACAAGCCCCAGACAACACGTTCAAACCTTGCAGCTATCGACAATGGCGAAAATTATCAGATAGTTTTTGTTGATACTCCCGGTATGCATTCTCCCCGCACAAAATTAGGAGAATATATGAACAGTGTGGCAGGAGGCTCTCTTGCCGATGTTGATGTTGCCATTCTGGTAGTTGAAGCAGGCAAAGAGGTTTATGACCTTGAAAAAAATATTATAAAAAAGGCAACAGAAAAAAATATTCCCTTGATTCTTGCAATCAACAAGGCTGATACTGTTGAAAAAGAAGTTATACTCCCCCAGATTCAGGCATTTACCAATGAGAGTGATTTTGCAGCAATTGTGCCTATAAGTGCATTCAAAAAAGACGGTATTGACTCTCTTCGCAAAGAAATTCTCAAGCATTTTGAAGAGGGCGAGCCTTTCTATGATACAGAGATATATGCAGACAGCACAGTAAGAGAAATGTCTGCTGAAATCATCCGCGAAAAAATCCTCCGTCTTCTTGACAGAGAAATCCCCCACGGTACGGCTGTTGAGATTGAGAAAATGGATGAAAGCGGTGATGTGACAAAAATCACTGCTGTTATCTATTGTGAAAAGGCAAGCCATAAGCCGATTATTATCGGAAAAAAAGGTGAAGCTATAAAGAGAATCGGCTCTTATGCGAGAAAGGATATTGAAAAGCTTCTTGACACACAGGTTTATCTTGAACTGTGGGTAAAGGTAAGAGAAGATTGGAGAAACAAAGGAACAGCTTTGAAAGAGCTTGGATTTATTAAAGAAAAATAAAAGAAAATTTTTCAAGCTATTAAAAATTTTCTTTTCCACATACTAACTGTGAGGTGATTATTATGGCAAGAACAAGCAGTATTATGTGGGATATGTTTACCGGCACAGGTAATATTGATATTTATCTTAAGTATAAACGCCATGAACAGCAGAAAGAGAATGTAAAATGTCAGAAAACACAGTTAAAATCAATGCAATAGTGGTAAAGACAGCACAAAGCGGAGAAAATGACAAGCTTCTTACCCTTCTCTCTCCCGAGGAGGGTAGGCTTACTGTCATTGCAAAGGGAGTAAAAAGCCTTAAGCATCAGAGCAGGAATGCCTGCGCTCCCCTTTGCTATTCTTCTTTTGTGCTGAAAAAATTAAAAGACGGATTCTATTCACTTGTAAGCGCCGAGCTTAATGAAAGTTTCCGCACTCTTTCAGAGGATGTGGTACTTTTATCATACGGCGCTTATTTTGCTTCTCTTTCGGAGATGTGCGTACAGCCCGGAATCGGTGCAGATGAAGAAGTAAGGCTCCTTTTGAATACACTCTATGTTCTGTGCAAAAGAAGAGATGCCGCACCTCTTATAAAAGCGGTTTTTGAAATAAAGCTTATGGAACTTATAGGGATAGTCCCCGAATTTACTAATGAATGTCCCTGCGGAGAAAGAGCGTGCTGCTTTTCTGTATCCGAGGGTGAAGTAAGATGCAGTGAACACAGAACAGAGGACAGTGTTCAAATAAATCCCCCTCAGCTAAAACTTGCAACATACATAACAGAAAGCTCGCTCAAAGATGCTCTTTTTTGTGAATACGATATGACGGTTTCTGTCTCTCTTTCTTCCATTACTGAGCCGTTTTTAAGGTTTCATTTGGGCAATTTACCTAAATCCCTTGACTATTTACACGGAATTATTGAAAAAATGCCTTAATTTTGCATTTTTTCAAAAAAAAGACTAGCTTTTTTTTACAAAATGATGTATGATAGTATGTGCGAAAAAAATAAAGGATAAAATAATAATATTTTAGGAGGTAACTAAGATGACAAAATTTGTTTATCTTTTCAGCGAAGGTAACGCTACCATGAGAAACCTTCTCGGTGGTAAGGGTGCTAACCTTGCTGAAATGACCGCTATCGGTCTTCCTGTTCCTCAGGGCTTCACAATCACAACAGAAGCTTGTACTCAGTACTATGAGGACGGTAGAAAAATCAACGATGAAATCCAGGCACAGATTATGGAATACATCGGTAAGATGGAGGAAGTTTGCGGAAAGAAATTCGGCGACAAGGAAAATCCCCTTCTC
>JAZRFC010000019.1:0-22032 GCA_045661145.1 Clostridia bacterium
AATTGCATCTTAAAATTCTTCACAGATAGAGTCATTATAGCACACATTTCCCCAAATGTACAGAGTTTTTGCGTTTTTTTAAACAAAAAACTTGGTAAAAAAGGTTGTTTTTACAGTGTTTTTAAATATTTATTAAAATCACATTGACTTTTGTCCGTACATATGTTAGAATTTATGTACGGACATCAAAGGTGGTGAAGCAATGTCCACAAAAGGAAGACCAACAACCGATAAGCGTGACAAAAGATTTGAAATACGGCTTTCTGAAACAACTGCCAAAATTTTGGAAGAGTGCTCTGAAAAGTTAAATATTTCAAAAGCTGAAGTCGTTCATAAAGGTATTTTGTTGGTTGAAAAAGAAATTAAAAAATGAGCTTGTTGCCCCCAACCAAGGTAACAAACAAGCTCATCACTGACAGGAATACTCCTATCTGTAAATATTATACTACGGATAGATACTTCTGTCAAACTATTTAAAAACGGAGGTATCATTATGAAATTTGAAAACTACTTACAAAGGGCAGAACTTATCTCATTACAGAATTTCTTGAAACACGGCGGAGAAACATTTATCCCTACATCCAACAAAAAGTATTCTGAGAGAATTACAGAAGCAAGAAGAAAAGCCAAGAATTTCTTTGAAGAAAAGTTTCCCGATATTGATGATTTTGACAGAATATATGGTTATTTTGATGAACAGGTAAGCGAGTATGAAGAAGTATTTTTTGAAATAGGAATCATTGTAGGTGCAAAAATAGGTTTTCAATTCAGAGAAAAGATGGAAGAACTTGCTTGAGTTTTCAGGGGCTGTTAAAAAACAGTCCCTTTTCATTTGCAAGAAATTACAGGTATTTAATCGGAGCCGATTAGGGGCGTGCCATTTTGAACGCCAAAATGGCGAAAAGCGGTGGGGAGTTGCGATTCTCCCCACTCCCCTCAACGCCCTCGCAGGGGCGTGTGCCTTTTCAGGGGTGCGGGGGAATCGGAACCCCCGCGTTTTTGGTACTTTTGGCTCCCAAAAGTACATCGTCCCCTGCGACTCCGCAGATTGGCTTGCAATTCTGCAAATATTTCTTGCAATAAATATTTGAAAGAGTTTTTATTTCAAAACTCTTTCTTGAAAAGATTTTCCCTTTATGTTACAATAAACATATCCCACTCATCGAGGTAATTAACCATGAATTTAAAAGAAAAGCTCTCCAAGCTTCAGTTTTCAAACTTTATACTTCTGACAATTGCAGGTTTTATAAATGCATTTGGTGTTACCGTATTTTTAGCTCCCGTAAAGCTTTATGACAGCGGTATTTCGGGAACATCAATGTTTCTCTCGCAAATTACTCCCGAATATCTTACTCTTTCCATATTCCTTCTTCTGCTGAACATTCCTTTGTTTTTGTACGGACTTAAAAAGCAAGGTGTAACCTTTACCGTCTATTCCCTTTATGCAGTAGCTATCTATTCATTGGGGGCATGGCTTATTACCGACGTCCTGCCCATTGATGTCAGTATGGCTTCTCCCCTTGCAGGTGAGGATTTGCTCCTCTGCGCGATATTCGGCGGACTTATATCCGGTGTGGGGAGCGGTCTTACCATACGATACGGCGGTGCTATTGACGGCATTGAAGTTATGGCAGTAATTTTTGCAAAGAAACTCAGCATATCTGTAGGTACATTTGTTATGATGTACAATGTTCTTTTGTACATTGTCTGCGGAGTCAGTATGGGAAGCTGGATTCTGCCCCTTTATTCAATCGTTACCTACGGGGCGGCACTCAAGACCGTTGACTTTATCGTTGAGGGCCTTGACCGTTCAAAAGCCGTTATGATTATAACCGAAAAGTCGGAGGAAATAACAAATGCTCTCATAGAGGAGTTCGGTTGTGGCACAACCAATATTCCTGCCGTGGGCGGTTATTCAAGCAAGGAAAAAACCGTTATTTATTTTATAGTAAACCGATTTGAAATTGCCAAGACAAAGGCTATTGTTCACGCTGTGGACCCCTCCGCATTTATGACAATTACCGAGGTTGCGGATGTTTTTGTAAGCTCCGCTTCTGAAAAGCAATAAACCTTGCTTTTTCAAAACAATTGTGATAAAATGTAGGCAATGACTTTTATGGAGGGAAATCCATGAGGATAAAGGAATCAGCGGAAAATTATCTTGAAACTGTTTATATGCTTTCCAAAAAAACTAAATACGTCAGAAGCATTGATGTTGCAAACGAGCTTGGTTTTTCAAAGGCCAGTGTTTCCGTTGCAATGAAATCTTTCCGTGAGGAGGGTTACATTGTGACCGATGCCGACGGAGGAATAACACTTACCCAAAAGGGACTTTCCATTGCTGAAAGGATGTGCGAACGGCACAATGTAATTGCAGGTGCACTTATTGCGCTTGGTGTCAGCGAAGAAACGGCATATGTTGACAGCTGTAAAATTGAGCACGATATAAGCGAGGAAAGCTTTGACAAAATCAAGGAATTTCTTGCAAAATACAGCCGAAATTAACAGTTATATTTCAATATTTACACTTATGTTAAAATTGTGTTACTGCTATTGCAAAACCACATTATGTAGTGTATTATGTAACTAGATAGAAAAGGAGTGACCGACTATGGCAAACAATCAAACAACTCATATTGACATCTGCAAAACGCGCGATACGGAAATTGATGCTATCATTTGCCGTGTACATGAGGCATTGGTTGAAAAGGGCTATGACCCTATAAGCCAGCTTGTCGGTTATATTATGTCGGGAGACCCCACATATATTACAGGACATAAGGGTGCGAGAAGCCTCATCACAAAGGTTGAGCGTGACGAAATCCTTGAGGTAGTATTCAGAAAATATTTGTCAAATAAATAGGAAATAAGGTTTTCGCAAAAGCGAAAACCTTTATTTGTTTAGAAAATCAATATTGTAGAAATCCTTGAATCCAATTTCAGTCAGGATTTTTTCAGCTGTATCGTAGCCGTAGTCTAAATTATCCGCGTGGTGGCAGTCGGAGGTTATTATAACCCTGCCGTCACGCTTTTTTATTTCCTCCAATATCCACATATCGGGATAGGGGCTGTCCTTGTAGCCTCTTGACATTGCTCCCGTGTTTACTTCAAGCACCTGCTTCATCTCCAAAAGCTCTTCCAGAGCTGAAAGCACTGCTTTTTTATAGCGTTCTTCCTTTGGGTTAAATATATCGTTATTTCTGTCAAACTTCGTGAGCAGGTCAAAATGCCCTATTATGTCGCCACGGAGTTTGGCTACGGTTTTGTAGTACTCTTCGGCGTAGGCATAGGGGTCTCCGCCATAGAATTCATCGATGCATTTCTTCTGTTTTTCTCCGCTTTCATCCACATCGGAAAGACTATCCCCTGCTTTTATATAGTGGGTTGATGCAATGATGTAGTCGTAGTCAAAGCCATTGTCCTCAGAAGCAAAGTCCCTCTCCAAACCGCAAAGCACACTGATTTTATCCTTGTACTTTTCTTTAAGGGAATTAACCTCGTCAAAATACTTTCCCTCGTCCTCAAACTTCATACAGTAGCTAAGGTCGTGCTTTAAGGGGCTGTGCCCTGAGAAGCCTATATAGGAGAACCCTTTAAAAATGGCACTTTGCACCATTTCCTCGAGGGTGCTTTTTCCGTCACAGTATGTGGAATGGGTGTGCAGATTACCCCTCATCATGATGTCATTTTCTCCTGCTTAACCTTTTTATCGATTACGTGACGGGATGCAAGCTCTTTGAGAACATCATCAACATCAATGCCCATCTCCACCATCATTACCATAACGTGATAGTAAAGGTCAGCGATTTCGTAGATGGTTTCTTTCTTGTCATTATCCTTGGACGCAATAATAACCTCGGTACATTCTTCGCCAACTTTTTTGAGGATTTTGTCAATGCCCTTTTCAAAAAGGTAGGTGGTATAGCTTCCTTCCTTTTTCTCTGTTTTTCTGCCCTTTATCATTTCAAAAAGTGCCTCGGGAGAGAATACACCCTCTTCATCACTTTCAAAAACAAGGTCGTTGAAGCAGCTTTCTGTACCCTTGTGGCATGCAGGACCGTCCTTCTTCACATATACCAAAAGGGCATCACTGTCGCAATCGGCAACAATTTTTACGATATGCTGATAGTTACCGCTTGTTTCACCCTTTAGCCAAAGTTCCTGACGGCTTCTGCTCCAGAAACAGGTAAGCTTTTTCTCGAGAGAAATCTTAAGACTCTCCTCGTTCATATAAGCAAGGGTAAGCACCTTGTTTGTAGCTGCGTCTATAACTATTGCAGGGATAAGTCCCTTTTCGTCAAATTTAAGGTTTTTAATATCTAACATTTTCATATTCTCCTTATTGGGATATTATTTTCGCTGAGTTCTTCTTTAAGGTCTTTTATTGCAACCTCTCCGAAATGGAAGATAGATGCCGCAAGACCTGCCGACATTTTGGGAATCTCATTAAAGAGCGTTACAAAATCGTCAATTTTTCCTGCACCGCCAGATGCAATTACAGGAACATTGACTACATCCTGCACGGCTTTAAGCATCTCAATGTCAAAGCCCTGCTTCACGCCGTCGGTGTCAATGGAATTTACAACAATTTCACCTGCTCCGCGTTCAACGCCTTTTTTTATCCATTCGATGGCTTCAATCCCCGTGTCCTCCCTGCCGCCTTTTGCAAACACGTGAAATTCATTATTCACACGCTTTACATCAACGGAAAGAACAACACATTGGTTTCCGTAAATCTGTGCCGCTTCGTTGATTAAGTCGGGGTTACGGATTGCGCCGGAGTTTACGCTGACCTTGTCAGCCCCGCATTTAAGAACACGGTCAAAATCCTCCACGGTATTTATTCCGCCGCCTACCGTAAGAGGGATGAATATTGTGGATGCCACCTCGCGAAGAACGTCTGTGAAGAGCTTTCTTCCCTCAAAAGATGCCGTAATATCGTAAAAGACAAGCTCGTCTGCCCCCTGCTCCCAATACATTTTCGCAAGCTCCACGGGAGAGGAAACGTCGGAAAGTCCCTCGAAATTTACACCCTTTACAACTCTGCCGTTTTTCACATCAAGGCAGGGTATAATTCTTTTTGTAATCATTTTGCCACCTCGATTGCTTCACTAAGGTCAATGTCGCCTGTGTAAATCGCCTTACCCACGATTGCGCCGTAAAGGTTCATTTCGTGAAGTGCTTTTACATCGTCAAGGGTTGACACACCGCCCGATGCAACAATATCCATAGAGAATTTTTCGGACAGTTCGCGATATAGTTCACGGTTAGTGCCACGCATTGCCCCATCACGGGAAATGTCAGTACAGATAACCGTTTTTATGCCTAGGTTTTCCATCTCAGAAAGGAAATCCATTCCCGAAACATCACTTGTCTCGAGCCAGCCCTTTACCGCAACCTGACCGTCCTTGAGGTCTGCACCTACGGCAATTTTATCGCCGTATTTTTTGCATACGGATTCAAGAAATTCACGGTCATTAAGTGCCGCTGTACCGAGGATAACACGCATTACGCCTGCATCAATGTACTTTTTCACAGTTTCCTCGTTTCTTATTCCGCCGCCGATTTCAACCTTGAGTCCGCTTTCTTTCGCAACTGATGCTACAATGTCAAAATTGGGAGTAGTGCCGTCCTTTGCACCCTCTAAATCAACCATGTGTATATATTCTGCACCTGCCGCCTTGAACCCCTTTGCAACTTCAAGAGGGTTTTCGCTGTAAACTGTCATTTGATTGTAGTCACCTTTAAAAAGGCGCACTGCTTTTTTATCATATAAATCTATTGCCGGGAAAATCAACATTTTTTTAAGGTCCTTTCCGTTTTACATCTCTGAAAATGCTTTAAGGATGCTAAGTCCTGCCTTACCGCTTTTTTCGGGGTGGAACTGACATCCGAAAACATTACCCTTTTCAGCCGATGCGGTAAGCTCTGCACCGTATTCTGCCGTTGCAGTCACACTTTCCTCGCAGTCTGCCGCATAGTAAGAGTGCACAAAATATACACAGTCACCGTCTTTAAGATATTTAAAAATAGGTGACTTTTTTTTGAATATAAGGGGATTCCAACCTATATGAGGAATACTTAATCCCTCTCCGATAACATCAGCGATGGGGCGGATTTCACCCTTTATAAGTCCGAGACCGTCGTATTCTCCGTACTCATAGCTTTTGTCAAAAAGAAGCTGCATGCCAAGGCAGATGCCTAAGATGGGTTTACCCTTTTGTGCTTCTTCAATTATAACCTTGTCAAGACCGCTTTCCGAAAGCTTTTTCCTTGCATCACGGAATGCTCCCACGCCGGGGAGAATTATCTTGTCGGCACTGCGGAGAACATCCGCATCGCTTGTGACAACACTTTCTGCACCGATAACATCAAGGGAACTTTTTATAGAAAACAGATTTCCTACACCGTAGTCAGTAATTGCTATCATAATACACCCTTAGTAGACGGAATTTCGTCCCCTGCCTCCGCATCAATTTTTACTGCCTTGCGCATAACACGGGCAACGGCCTTGAACGCACCCTCTATAATGTGGTGGGAATTGGTACCTGCAAGCTGTTTTATGTGTAATGTAAGGTTTGCTTTCCTTGCAAATGCTTCAAAGAATTCATGCACAAGCTCTGTGTCAAAGTCCCCTACTTTCTGTGAGGGAATATCCATATCAAAATAGAGTCCGCCCCTGCCGGAGATATCAACTGCAGCCATAATAAGGGATTCGTCCATAGGAAGAATTATATCACCGTAACGGGTGATACCCTTACAGTCGCCCAGAGCTTCGGAAAATGCCTGACCGAGAGCAATGCCGATATCCTCCACCGAGTGGTGATAGTCAACATATGTATCGCCCTCACAAAGCACGGAAAGAGTAAATCTGCCGTGTTTTGCAAAAAGCTCCAGCATATGGTCAAGGAAGCCACAACCTGTCTTGATTACACCCTTTTCGCATACATCCAGGGTAAGGTTAAGCTTGATGTCTGTTTCGCCTGTTTTTCTGTTAATTGTAGAATTTCTCATAATATCAATCCTTTTACTGTATTTATGAATGTTTCCATATCTTCGGGAGTGCCGATTGTAATTCGGTTAAAGTCCGAGATTCTTTCCGCTGTAAAATGGCGTACTAAAATCCCGTTTTCACGGAGCTTTTTATAAAGCTCTTCTCCCCCGATTTTATCACTTTTTGCAAAGAGGAAATTTGCCTTTGACGGAAGCACCGTAAAACCAAGAGCCAAAAGCTCCTTCTCCACCCTTTCACGGGTTTTGATTATCTCAAATCTGTTTTTGTCGAAATATTCTTTGTCGTTTATTGCCGCGCTTCCTGCCGCCATCGTCATACGGTTGATGTTGTAGGGGTTGACGCTGTAACGGATTGTGTTAAGGTCCTGACAAAGCTCCTCACACGCAACACAGAAGCCAAGCCTTGCCCCTGCCATTGAACGGGACTTGGAAAAAGTCTGCACAACGATAAGGTTCGAATACTTTTTCGTAAGGGGAATTGCCGTTTCACCGCCGAAATCCACATATGCTTCATCAACAATTACAATGTTGTCGGGATTGGTTTTAACTACTCTTTCAATCTCCGAAAGGGGGGCAAAAATCCCCGTGGGGGCGTTTGGATTTGCGATTACAATGTTTTTTCCTATACCGCAGTATTTGTCAAAATCAATGGTGAAATCATCCTCAAGAGGAATTTCCTCGTAGGGGATGTTGTTAACCTCTGCAAAAACATTGTAAAAGCCGTAGGTTATGTCGGGAAACACAAAGGGATGCTCGTCATCACCATACGCCATAAAAGCAAAGTTCAGTATTTCGTCGGAGCCATTGGAGGGAATTACATTTTCCTTACTAACTCCATAAAATTTTGCAATATCTTCCCTGAGAGAGGTACATTCGGGGTCGGGGTAGAGTCTTAAAAGCTCCGCCTCCCTTGATGCATCCTCCATCGCCTTTTGCGACGGCGGATAGGGGGATTCGTTTGTATTAAGTTTTATATATTTCATATCCCTTGGCTGTTCGCCGGGAGTATATGGAACAAGTTTACTGTGTTTTTGACTGAAAAACTTACTCATCGGGATTACATTTCCTTTTCATTAAATCTACTGATAGCACTCTTAGCATGAGCTTCCAAGCCCTCTGCCATTGCGAATTTATAAATATCATCGCTTACTTTCTTAAGTGCATTTTCCGTATAATAAGTGTACTGGGTTTTCTTGATAAAATCATCTACGGAAAGGGGGCTTGAAAATCTTGCCGTACCGCTTGTGGGAAGTGTGTGGTTGGGACCTGCAAAATAGTCACCGAGAGCTTCGGGGCAGTATCTTCCCATAAAGATGCTTCCTGCGTGCTTTACACGGTCAAGGTAATCAAAGGGGTTATCCATACAAAGTTCAAGATGCTCGGGGGCAATCTCGTTGGATGCATTTACCGCTGTTTCTATATCCTTAACTATAATGATTTTTCCGTTGTCGTCGATTGATGCACGGGCAATTTCCGCACGGCTTAAAAGAGGAATCTGTCGTTCAAGCTCCGCTGATACTTTCTCTGCAAGTTCGCGACTTTCCGTAACAAGAACTGCACTTGCCATCTTGTCGTGTTCTGCCTGAGAAAGAAGGTCTGCCGCAACGAATGTGGGATTACTCTTACCGTCAGCAATAACTAAAATTTCGCTGGGGCCTGCTATCATGTCGATTGAAACTTTGCCGAAAACCTGCTTTTTCGCCTCGGCTACAAAAGCATTGCCGGGGCCTACAATCTTGTCCACCTTGGGAATGGTTTGTGTTCCGTAGGCAAGTGCCGCAATGGCCTGTGCACCGCCTGTTTTAAATACTTTGCTTACTCCGCCGATTTTTGCTGCCGCAAGAATTACGGGGTTAACCTTGCCACCTTTGGCAGGGGTTGTAATCACAATTTCGCTGCAACCTGCAATTTTTGCAGGAATACAGTTCATAAGTACGCTTGAGGGATATGCCGCAGTACCGCCGGGAACATAAAGACCAGCTTTTTCAATGGGGATAATCTTCTGTCCCACCACTACGCCTTCGTTTTCGCTTATGATAAAGCTCTGCCGTACCTGACGGCGGTGAAAGTTTTCTATATTTACTGCCGCTTTCTTGAGAATTTCTATAAGTTCTGGAGAAACCTCTTTCATAGCCTCTTCATATTCTTCCTCGGTTACAAGAAGGCTGTCAGGTGCTCCTCCGTCAAATTTGTCTGCATATTCAAAAAGTGCCGCATCACCGTTTTTGCGGACATTTTCAATGATTTCCGTAACGATATTTTCAATAGCGGAAGTGTCCTCAATATTACGGGCAAATATTTCGTCTATACTGATTTCTTCATAATTATATATTTTAATCATTTTTGTTCTCCTTTTCGGAAACGTATTCCTCAATGGCATTTGCGATTTTGCCTATTACATCGTTTTTAAATTTGTAGCTGACCTTGTTGGAGATAAGGCGTGCACTGATGGGAACTATTGTTTCATAGGGGCGGAGATTGTTCTCCTTGAGGGTTGTTCCCGTTTCCACTATATCCACAATATCATCGGAAAGGCCTAAAATAGGTGCAATTTCGATAGAGCCGTTAAGCTTAATGATGTCAATTTCACGGCTTAAGGTACTGTAATACTTTTTTGTTATATTGGGGAATTTTGTTGCAACGCGGAGTGTTCTCTCAGGATTGTCAAAAAAGTCATCCTTTGCGGCAACTGCCATACGGCATTTTCCCATCTGCAAATCGCAAAGCTCATATACATCGGGGCTGTACTCAAGAAGAATATCCTTTCCTGCCACACCAATATCCGCCGCACCACGCTCTACATAAATAGCAACATCGGAGGGCTTTACCCAGAAATATCTTACGCCTGTTTCTTCGTTTTCAAAAATAAGTTTACGGTTATTCTCGTGAATGGAGGGACAACCGTAACCTGCTTTTTCAAATATATCGTAAACCTTTTCACCAAGTCTTCCCTTGGGAAGTGCAATATTCAAAAGCTTATCCATTTACGGTTTCGCCACCTTTCATAACCTTTAGAAGTTCCTTGTAGCGGATTACTCCTGCATCTTTTTTCTGTACATTTACTGTTTTTCCGCTTTTCTTAAGCTCATCTGCCACTTTTTTCACATCGAAAAAATCAGCTGTTTCTTCATATATAAGAAGCACGTCACAATCGTACTCCTTATTCGTGCTGTCAATTCTTTCAAGCATATCGGAATATACGGCAAAGCCGATTGCTCCGCCTGTTTTTCCCATTCCGCGGAGGAGATTGTCGTATCTGCCCCCTGCAAGGATGCTCTTGGGAAGCTTATCCACATAGCCACGGAAAACAACACCGTTGTAGTATTTTGTATCTCCGATAATTGAAAAGTCAATATAAAGATTGTCTGCCAGATTACAATCTGCAAGAGCCCTTACAATAGATTTAAGCTCTGCGGCAGAATCCATCATTTCACGGTTAATGCAAAGCTTTTCAATAGAATCAATAACCTCGGTTGCCTTACCCGAAATTTCACAAAGGCTTACTGCAATATCAGTTATTGCACTTCCTATGCCGTTTTCCTCGCAAAGAGTGCGGAGTGCAAAGCTGTTTTTGTCGCAAAGGAGTGCAATGATGCTTTTTTCCACACTGCCCTCTACCCCTGCAGCACTGAGAAGCCCCTTGACAATCCCAACGGAGGAAATGTCAAGAATGTAATTGGAGCTTACCGTTTCAAGGCTCTTTATAGCAAGAGCAATAACCTCGCATTGGTCAATCTCTGTAATGTCACCCATACACTCAATACCCGACTGCATAATTTCCTTGATTTCGTGGGTTGCCTTGTCGGGACGGTAAACATTCTCGTTATAGTAAACCTTGCTGACACTTCCCTGAAAAGGCTTGTAATTCTTTATAATGGAAAGGGTTACGTCAGGCTTTAATGCAAGAAGTCTGCCCCCCAGGTCTGTAAAGGTAACGATATTTCCGCTGCCCACAAAGTTCTTGTTGCGGACATACATATCGTACTCCTCGAATCTGCTCATTTTAAAGGGAGTGTATCCGCTTTCGTGATAGAGCGAGCGAAGAGCAAAGGTAATCCTTTCTTCAGTTTTTAATATGTTGTCATTAAGTGTCATCTGACTCATTCCTTATTGTCGTATAATTTTTACTTTAGCATTTTACCACGGTAAAGCGATAAAGTCAAGCTTTTATTTTAAAATACCGTATAATTTTAGCACAAGTTACCTATATAATCAAGGGTTTTCTAATTATAGCTTGTTTTATCAGAGAAAATAAGCTATAATTAGCCTATGTTTATTTTTGGGGTGACTTATGGATACTTATACAGTGGTGAAAAACCGAATATTATCTTTATGTGAAGAGCATAGCATTACAATCAATAAGCTTGCTACAAAATCGGGGATTCCTGCCTCTACCTTAAAAAATATACTTTACGGGAAAAGCCAGAATCCCGGTGTTGCAACAATAAAGATGCTTTGCGATGGATTTGGCATTTCGATAACAGAATTTTTTGATACTGCAGAATTCAGAAAATTGGAACAGGAAATTAAATAATATTATACACATTAAAAGGCACACTTTGGGGACAATCCCCAAAGTGTGTCTTTTATATGTAAAACTATATTAATCTATTCTTGGTCATGCATTCTAATCTTTGCTTTTAGTTCAAAAATATCTCCCTCATTTTCAATTCGGTACAAATCTGTATATGTATATGTTTTTGTTTTACTTGTATTTTCAAAAAACACATCTTTTTGCTCATACAAAATTGCACTTTCAGCATGGTCTATAATACTTGCATCAGGATTTTTAGGATATATTACATGACCCAATCTAACATATATTTGACCTCTATAAAGATTAAGCCAATGCTCACTATGGTCTTTAAGCCTATTTCTTATAGTATTATGTTGTGTTGCAATTCCTAAATATAGACTCGTTTCTTTATTTCCAAAAACGCGACTTATATAATATAATCCTTGTGTGTTTGATAAATCGCTTGAAATTGCTTGTTCTAAAGGTAAGGCCTTCCTCCAATTTATTATTATAATTTTATCTCTCATTTTCTTCTCCTTTGTTTCTATAATGATTTTGACATTATTTTATCAAAAAACAATATTATAGTCAATTAGTTTACTAAAACAGTAAAGGCGTAAAAAATTTACTTTTTACGCCTTTGCCTACGGGGATAGGAAAAAATGCTTCAGAACGGACAAACTGAACCCGCAGGGGTTACCCGAAGCTGTACAAAGGTACAGCGAGAGGTGAAGTTTGTTCGTAGCAAAAAGGCTTATTTAAAAAGAAAAATCGAAGAATGAGATTTTTCCACTTTAAATAAATAGTTAAGTTCTCGCACAACCATACATATATTATTTTTGCCATTTTGCGGTCTGGACATTTTTAACATCCCCTATTACATTATAATTGGTTGCAATTGCTTCCCTTCCAATGCACTTTCCACTGCCGGAAGAAGATATTCCCACTTTGCCACAAGGGAATTATTCTTGTCAAAGGGGTCATCCTGCCCGAAAGGTACGAAGAAAATATTCTTTGTATTTAGTAATGTTCCTATGTTTTTTGCAGAAGCACTGAGCCCGTCATTGGTTGACGGCGCAATTATGACAGGACGGTTATTTCTGAGGTTCGCCTTTGCCGCCAGCGGAACGCACCCGTCATAGATTCCGTTTGCAAGCTTCCCCAGGGTATTCCCCGTGCAGGGGGCTATTACTAGAGCATCTATCAGTTTTTTTGGACCGATAGGCTCTGC
Source organism: Clostridia bacterium (assembly GCA_045661145.1). GTDB lineage: Bacteria > Bacillota > Clostridia > UMGS1883 > UMGS1883 > UMGS1883. The sequence goes on from JAZRFC010000019.1 coordinate 12,762, forward strand.
CGCCGTTACACTTGCAATGATTTTTCTGCCGCATATATCTTCAATTTCAGTTATATAGTCATTACATTTACCGAAGCGTGTGTCGGTAGAATAAACTGTTTCGCTCATAATTGGAAAAATGTCATAGCCTTTTTCTTTCACGGTTTTCATAATATCAGTGACTTTTCTCATTGTGCAAAACGAGCCGGTAAATGCAAATCCTAACCGAATTTTTGTTGCATCCATATATTATTCACCTAACTCACCTAAGATATTGCAGATGGTTTCTTTTATGATATTTCCTGCTGTGACAGGTGCTACCTTTCCCGGAAGCCCCAATGCCCATATGACTTTGACACCGAGGTCTTTTGCTGCTTCCATATCCACCCCACCGGGTTTTGATGCAAGGTCTATTATAAGGGCATTCTTTGCCGTAATAAGCTCGCGTCTTCCGATTACTAGTTGCGGAACGGTATTTATAACAAGGTGAGCCTTGCTCATAGTATCCTTGAGAAGAGAAAAATCCACCGCATCTACCCCAAATGTTCTTGCCTTTGCACGGGCAGATGGTTTTCTTGCACATACCGTTACGTTTGCCCCCAATGCACGAAGTGCAGAAACGATAGGCTGTGCCACTTTGCCGAAGCCTGTTACTGTCGCATCACAGCCGAATAACGTTATCGGAAGCTCCTCCATGGCTATTTGCAAGGCACCCTCGCAGGTGGGAACGGCATTTAGAATTTCTAGTTCCTCACGCATAAAATAATCCACCCATTTTACGCCGAATACATCCGCAACAGCCTTTGTACCCTCAGGCATTTTCCCTGCAAGAAGAAGCTTGTTTTTTCCCATTATATGAAACAAATCCTTAAGAAGAATGCTTTCAGAAAGGTCTGGTGCATCGACAGTCTTGTCATCACGGCTGCAAGGAAGTCCCAGCACTACTGCATCGCACTCCTCCACTGCCGTTTTAAGTGGCTCACTGCCGTCAAAAATTTTTACCTTAAAGCCATCCTCCAAAAGTCCGTCGTGTAAATAATTTATACGGGAATCTCCGCCGATAATCAGTATTCTTTCTATATTCATAATGAAAACACCTCTCTATATATTATTACAGAGAGGTGTTTTTTGTTAAATTGTATTTTATTTCACAGACCAGCTTTGAATGTTTTTATATGGGGTGTTTATACCGGGTATTATTTCCCCCTGTATGTTTTCCGCGGTCAGGAGAACTCTGTTTCTGAAAACCAACCCCAATATTGGTTGTTCACGAAGAAATACCTCCTCAAAATTGAATATAGCATCACTTAGGCTGTCATTTCCCCGTGATGAATTTATGGCATTTAAGGCAAGGTCCATAAATTCGCTCTTGTATCCGTAGTTATTAAGGCTTGCGTTTTCTCTGAACAAGGCTTCAAAGTCGTAGAAATTACGAAGTCTTGCTCCTCCCAGATATGCATCAAACTCACCGTTTTTGATTCTTTCAAGATATTTGTCGAAAGGAAGAGATACTACCCTTACATCAATACCTGCGGCAAAAAGCTGTTTTGTAAGTATCTCTGCCGTTTTCGTCCTTGGCAAATTCTCTTCATTTACAAGAAGTGAAAATGACAGAATATTTCCGTTTCCATCTTTTAAAAGACGTGTGTTTTCGTCAATGGTATATCCCTCAAGAAACAGCATTTCACTTGCATTTGCAAGGCTGTATTGGGACAGAATTGAAGATTCCGTTATATTCTGTGCCGAGGGGTGAATGGGGGCATTTACCGCAACGGCTTCATTCTGATAGCAGTTTTTCACAATGTCGCTACGGTCTATTGCGTAGGATACCGCACAGCGGACAGCCTGCGACATAAAAACTCCGCGGGTATGGTTGAGAGCCACATATTCAAATTCCGATGTGGGGTATGAATGGGTTTGGGTATTTATTCGGGGAGTGTTATTTTCAAGGTCAAAGGAATTGTCGGTAACTGCACTGAGCAATCCCGTATTGAAAGCAGTTGTTGCCGCATTATCGTCACGAATTACGTTAATGTTGATTTTATTACAGATTGCATCCCCACCGTGCCAGCTTGTATTTTTAACGAGCTCCAATGTAGTTGACGGCGTGTAAGCTAAAAACATATACGGACCTGTTCCCACAATTTTTGAATCAAGCTCTCCGTTTGTGTAATGCACTATGGGAAATGTGAGAGAATGAGCGATCTGTCCGTAGGGCTTTGTCAGGTTTATTTTTAAGGAAAGGGCATCGATTGCAACTGCTGAATCAATATATTTCACACAGTCACTGTACTCCCAATTTGGATTGTCCTTTAACAGACTCATTGTATGAATAACATCATTACTCGTAAATTTTATACCGTCGTGCCAAAGCACCGAATCCTTAAGATTTATGATTGCTGTCATACAGTCATCTGAAATATCAATGCTTTGTGCGAGAACTCCCTCTGTTTCTATTGTATCATTTATTCTGAAAAGAGGCTCGTAGCAAAGGGAAAGAACATCACGAGAGCTGTGGTGAGTCACGGCAAGCGGATTAAAGGAGTCACACTCTCTCATCTGCAAGGTTATGACTTCACCTTTTCTATCCTCGGTTGAGTCGCTTCCGCCATTTTCTCCACAAGAGGTAAAAAGCAGTACAACTGCCAACAGTATTGTAATATATTTTGATTTTTTCAAAAAAATCATTCCTTCATACAAATTATTCCGCCGAGAGTACCACTTGTACCCCCCTGCCCACGGTGGGAGAAAAAGAGTGTATTGTGGCATCTTGTACATATTCCCGAAGCAGAAATGTTTTCTTTTACTACTCCTGCTCGGTTTATAAGGTCAAAGTTTATCTGCTCCAGGTCAAGCATATATTTTCCGTTTTCCTTGGCGGTATAATATTTTTCATCAAACCGCAAGGTAACATCCTCGCTGACCTCGTAACAGCACCGTCCGATACAAGGGCCGATTGCCGCATAGATGTTTTCGGGGTTTGCACCCATTTCTATAAGCTTTTTCACGGTTTTATTCGCAATTTTCATTGCTGTTCCTTTCCATCCCGAATGGATGGCGGCAATTGCCTCAATATCGGATGCATACATAATAATAGGTACACAATCGGCACTGTAACAGAGAATGGGAACATTTTTCTCCCGTGTTATTACAGCATCTACACCTTTTCCCCAAGGGGAGTGTATGCCGATACCTATATTATCCTCATCTATAATTTCTATATTGTCAGTATGCTCCTGCTTGGTGGAGGAAAGTCTTCCGTAGTCAAAGGCCAGGCTTTCACACAGAATCTCCTCATTTTTATGAACACACTCTATATCATCGCCACGGTAGGGGCTTAGTGAAAGGCTTTCATACTGTCCCTTGCTCACTCCACCCTCTCTTGTAGTAAATCCGTGGATAAGGTTTGGAAATTTTTCAAAAACATTGCTTTGGTAAAGAGAAATTTTTCCTATCTTCCTGATTTGCATATTCTTATAATCTCCTCTGCTTTGCCGGTTTCCTCGTTAATTTTAATCACTACTGCACAAAGCTGACCTTTTCCCTCCGCAACCTTGAAAGGAGGCTTTTTTGTGTCTGCAGGGAGGGTGAAACGGGCAATGGATGCGTTTTTGTCAAGCCCCAAAACAGCATCGATTGCACCTGTTCTTCCCACATCGGTAATATATGCGGTGCCGTTTGGTAAAATACGCTCATCCGCAGTCTGTATATGGGTGTGTGTACCCAAAACAGCAGTAACCTTTCCGTCAAGGTAATAGCCGAGGGCTTCCTTTTCGCTGGTTGCCTCCGCGTGGAAATCTATTATTATGTTATTGGTTTTTTCTCTGGCTTTTTCTATAAGCTCATCCGCGGTAAAAAACGGAGAAAGATTATTCTCGTCAATGTAGATTCTTCCTATTAAATTAATAATGGCAAGCTTTGTGCCGTTTATATTGATTATTGCCATACCGTCGCCCGGATTTTCACCAGAAAGATTTGCGGGGCGGACAATGTTTTCTCCGTCATTCAAAAGAGAAATTATCTCCTTTTTGGAAAAGGTATGATTTCCCATCGTAAAGAAATCTACGCCTGCCCTTGTAAGCTCCTCATATCCTCTGCGGTTCATTCCGAGTCCGCCTGAGGCATTTTCTCCGTTGGCTATTGTATAGTCAATATTATATTCGTCTTTAATCTCGGGAAGAAGTTCAAATACCGAATCTCTGCCGCATCTTCCCATTATGTCGCCGATAAATAAAATGTTCATTGAAATTACCTTTCTAAAAGGAAAACAAAAGGGCATTTTGAAAATGCCCTTTTATTCTTTAAATTACTTCGCGTAGTCTGTTGTACGTGTCTCACGGATAAGATTGATTTTAATCTGTCCGGGATACTCAAGCTCGCTTTCGATTTTCTTGACAATTTCTCTTGCCACAAATTCCATATCACCGTCACCGATTTCCTCGGGCTTAACCATAATACGGATTTCACGGCCTGCCTGAATTGCATAAGATTTTTCAACACCTGCAAAGGATGTTGCAATTTCTTCAAGCTGCTGAAGTCTCTTAATGTACGCTTCAATATTTTCTCTTCTTGCACCGGGGCGTGCTGCACTTACTGCATCTGCCGCCTGAACAAGACAAGCAACAATCGTCTTCGCTTCCACATCACCGTGATGTGCTTCTATCGCATGGATAACTTCCTTATTTTCGTTATACTTTTTAGCAATGTCAACACCGATGGAAATATGGCTTCCTTCGATTTCGTGGTCAACCGCTTTACCAAGGTCGTGAAGTAAACCTGCTCTCTTTGCGGTTGCAACATCCACACCGAGCTCCCCTGCCATAATACCTGCAACGTGGGAAACCTCGATTGAATGTTTAAGTACATTCTGTCCGTAGCTTGTTCTGAATTTAAGCTTACCAAGAAGCTTAACAATTTCGGGATGAAGTCCGTGTACACCCGTGTCGAATGTAGCCTGTTCACCCTCCTGTTTGATTGTAGCATCAACTTCTTTTCTTGCCTTTTCCACGGTTTCCTCAATTCTCGAGGGGTGGATACGGCCGTCAACAATAAGTTTTTCAAGTGCTACACGGGCAACCTCACGACGGATGGGGTCAAATCCTGAAAGGATAACCGCCTCGGGAGTATCGTCAATGATAAGGTCAATACCCGTAAGTGTTTCAAGTGTTCTGATGTTTCGGCCCTCACGACCGATAATTCTTCCCTTCATTTCATCGTTGGGAAGTGAAACAACTGATACAGTTGTTTCTGCAACGTGGTCAGCAGCACAACGCTGAATACCTGCACTGATGATGTTCTTTGCACGCTTGTCGGCTTCTTCTTTAGCCTGTGTTTCAATTTCCTTAATCATAATTGCAGCTTCGTGGCGAACTTCATCTTCAATATTCTTAAGCAAATATTCCTTAGCCTCGTCAGCGGTAAGTCCTGAAAGACGCTCTAAAAGTTCAATCTGTGCCTTGTGAATGCCTGCAATTTTTTCTTTTTCCTCGTCTGCTTCCTTAATTTTGCGGTTCAATGCTTCTTCTTTTTTCTCCATATTTTCCGCTTTTTTATCAAGGGCATCCTCTTTTTGCTGTAATCTGCGCTCCTGCCTGGATATTTCGCCGCGGCGTTCTTTAAGCTCTCTCTCTGCCTCGTTACGATTTCTATTTATCTCTTCTTTAGCGCTGAGAAGTGATTCACGTTTCTTGTTCTCAGCCGTTTTAACAGCTTCGTCAACAATTCTCTTCGCTTCTGCTTCTGCACTGCCTATCTGAGCTTCGGCAACTCTCTTTCTGTGAGAGATACCAAGACGAAAACAAATCGCACCGGAGATGATTGCAAGAACTACTGCAATTACAGCAGCAATGGCAATTTCCATTCCCATTGTAACACCTCCTTATATATATTAAGTGGTAATTTTTGGGGTAACTACATTATATTGAGTATGCTACGCCTATAAAACCACATATATATTATATATTTAATTATATTTTCTGTCAAGAATTTTCTTCCCATTTGACATTTTTTTAAGGCGTGAAAATATTTTGAAAGTTTTATAAAAAAACAGTTGCATTCCAAAAAAACTTGTGTTATAATAGCATTCGCTGAATTGGTGTTTAATTTTTTAACATATCTCATTTTTTTGGAAAGAGGTGAATGTCGTGAGAGAAGGTATCCATCCCGATTATAAGCAGACTGTTATCAAGTGTGCATGCGGCAATGTAATTGAAACAGGTTCTACAAAGGAAAACATTTTCGTTGAAATTTGTTCTAAGTGCCATCCTTTCTTTACAGGAAAGCAGAAGCTTGTTGATACAGGCGGTCGTGTTGAAAAATTCAGAAAGAAGTTCAATATGGACAAATAATTACAAAAGCAGTCACTCAAGGTGGCTGTTTTTTACTTTGAAAGGTTGTTTTGAATGATAGACTTAGATGCGTACAAACAAAGATACGACTTGCACGTACACACCTCCCCTGTAAGTCCATGCGGAGACTTTTCTCCCCAAGAGGTAGTGGACAAGCATATTGCACTAGGTTACAACGGTATGGTGTTAACCAACCATTTCCAGCCCAGGCTTGTGGATAAGTTTGAAAACCACCGTGATTTTGTTGAGTACTTTTTGAACGACTACCGTGAGGCAAAAGAATACGGCGAATCAAAGGATTTTGACGTTATTTTAGGTGTTGAGATGCGCTTTCCCGAAAATGACAACGACTATCTTGTGTACGGTGTTTCGGAGGACGATGCTTACAAAATGCTTGATTTTGTTTATACCGATTACAAAACCTTTTACAAGGGGTTTAAAAACGAAAAAAGCCTTGTTATTCAGGCGCATCCTTTCAGGAAGAACTGTATTCTTCAGAACACGGATTTACTTGACGGAATTGAGGTTTTCAACCTCCACCCCGGTCATAATTCCGCAGTAGGTTTTGCAGCAAAAACAGCTTTTGAAAATCCTCGTCTTTTGAAAACAGGCGGCACGGATTTTCACCACGAAACCCATCAGGGAATGTGTGCGACTTTATTTAAGGAAAGAATAAGGGATTCTTTCCGTCTGGCAGAGGTTTTAAAATCCAGAGATTATATCCTCGATATATGGGGAAACAAGATTACACTTTACTGATAAAAACAGACCGTGATAAAAAATACCGCGGTCTGTTTTTTCCTATTTATTATTCTTGATTTTATGATGGAAATGTGATAAAATGTTTTGAGGTATTATCAATCGGGTTTCCGATTTATTGATTTACCCCCAATTTCTGTATGAGGAGGAATACGCATGGCAGGAATTTTAGAAAAAATCTTCGGCACATATTCACAGAGAGAGCTGAAGAAAATACAACCCACAGTAGACAAAATCCTCTCCTATGAGGAAGAATATAAAAATCTTTCCGACAGCGAGCTTAAGGGAAAGACGGAAGTTTTCAAAGAAAGGCTTGCAAAGGGAGAAACCCTTAACGACATTCTTCCTGAGGCATTTGCAACTGTCCGCGAGGCGGCTTGGCGTGTGCTTGAAATGCGCCACTTCCCCGTTCAGCTCATCGGCGGTATTGTACTTCACCAAGGAAGAATTGCAGAAATGAAAACAGGTGAAGGTAAAACTCTTGTGGCAACACTTCCTGCATACCTTAATGCACTTACAGGAAACGGTGTTCACATTGTAACCGTTAACGATTACCTCGCCCGTCGTGACAGCGAGTGGATGGGCAAGCTTTACAGATTTTTAGGCCTCAGCGTAGGACTTGCAGTAAGCCAGATGGAGCCTGAAGAAAAGAAAAAAGCATATAATGCAGACATTACCTACGGCACAAATAATGAGATGGGCTTTGACTATCTCCGTGACAATATGGTTATTTACAAGGAAAATATGGTACAGCGCGGACACGCCTTTGCAATTGTGGACGAGGTTGACTCCATATTGATTGACGAGGCGCGTACACCCCTTATCATAAGCGGTGCAGGGGAAGAATCCACACAGCTTTATACCGTTGTGGATAGGTTTGTCCGCACACTTTCTGCAATGAAATTCAAGGAGCTTGACTCTAAGGAAGAGAATGACAACCTCGATGCAGATTACGTAATCGACGAAAAGGCAAAGACAGTAAACCTTACAAAAAGGGGTATTGAAAAGGCGGAACAGCATTTCAACATCGAAAATCTGTCTGACCCTGAGAATATGACACTTTCCCACCACATAAATCAGGCTATGCGTGCCCACGGAATTATGCACAGAGATGTAAACTATGTGGTAAAAGACGGCGAAGTCCTGATAGTTGATGAATTTACGGGTCGTATTATGATAGGAAGACGTTACAGCGACGGACTCCATCAGGCAATAGAGGCTAAGGAAAACGTAAAGGTTGAAAGAGAAAACAAAACCCTTGCCACAATCACATTCCAGAACTATTTCCGTCTTTACAAGAAGCTCAGCGGTATGACGGGTACTGCAAAGACGGAGGAGGAAGAATTCCGCGGAATATATGCCCTTGACGTTATTGAAATTCCCACCAACAAGCCCCTTGCAAGGAAAGATGAAAATGACCAGATTTTCCTCAATCACAGAGGTAAGATAAAGGCAATTGCAGATGAAATTGCAAGAGTGCATCAGACAGGTCAGCCTATTCTGGTGGGTACTATCACGATTGATAAGTCGGAGGAGCTTAGTGCCGTGCTGAAAACACGCGGCATAAAGCATCAGGTGCTTAATGCGAAGCATCACGACAAGGAAGCACTTATCGTTGCTCAGGCAGGTAAAAAGGGTGCAGTAACAATCGCTACCAATATGGCAGGCCGTGGTACTGACATTATGCTTGGCGGTAATGCTGAATACCTTGCAAAGACAGAGATGGCAAAGCTTGGTTACGACGATTTTCTTATTTCCGAGGCAACAGGATTTGCCGATACAGATGATGAGCAAATTCTTGAAGCAAGAGCAAAGTATAACGAGCTTTACAAGAAGCACAAGGAAGATATAGAAAAAGAGGCACAGGAAGTAAGGGAGCTTGGCGGTCTTTACATTATCGGTACGGAACGTCACGAGTCACGCCGTATTGACAATCAGCTCCGCGGACGAAGCGGAAGACAGGGCGACCCGGGAAAGTCAAGATTCTTCCTCGGACTTGATGATGACTTGATGCGTCTTTTCGGTGGTGAAAGAATTGAAAGAATGATTTCCACCCTCCGCCTGCCTGAGGATGAGCCTATTGAACAGGGAATGCTTACAAGCGTAATTGAAAGCTCACAGAAAAAGGTTGAGGGAAGAAACTTCGCTTCCAGAAAATATGTTCTTCAGTACGACGACGTAATGAA
>JAZRFC010000020.1:0-24171 GCA_045661145.1 Clostridia bacterium
TAAAAATGTCAACTGTTTTTTGTTGACATAAGGCGGAAAATATTATAAAATATACTATGTATAATGATATACATATGAAACGGAGGTTTACAGTATGGATAAGCTCATTCTTGTAATTGAAGACGAGGCTCCCATAGTTGAAATATTGAAGTTCAATCTTACAAAGTCAGGTTACCGCGTACTTACCGCTTTCGATGGTGAGGAGGGTTATCGGCTTGCATTAAGTGAAAAGCCTGACCTGATTCTCCTTGATGTAATGCTTCCAAAAATGGACGGGTTTGAGGTTTGCAAAAAAGTCCGTGAAAAGCAGTCCACCCCCATTATTATGCTTACAGCAAGGGATGAAGAGGTTGATAAGGTACTCGGTCTTGAGCTTGGTGCAGACGATTATTGCACAAAGCCCTTTTCCGTACGCGAGCTGTTGGCACGTGTCAAGGCAAATATACGCCGTACGTCTGCCGATGCTCCTTCTAACGAAAGCGGCGACCTTATTACATTCCAGAATCTTACCATCAATCCTTCAAGATATGAAGCTTCAAAGGATGACAAGGTTATTGATTTGACTCTCCGCGAGTTTGAGCTTTTAAAGTTCCTTGCAATTCAGCCCGGACAGATATTTACCCGTGAAACTCTTCTTGAAAAGGTCTGGGGATACGAATATTTCGGTGATGTACGTACTGTTGACGTAACGGTACGGAGACTCCGTGAAAAGGTTGAGGATAACCCTGCCTCCCCCAATTTTATTATGACAAAACGTGGTGTAGGTTACTATTTTAACAAGTAAGGTTGACTTGAGATGTTTAAAAGTATTCAGTGGAAAATAATAGCAATATTTTTGTTGCTTACCGTCAGCGTAATGATAGTTGTCGGTACTTTTCTGATACAAAATATTTCCGCTTATTACTATAATGATTTCTACACTTCCCTGGATTCTCAGGTATTTACGGAGGATGTTGTTGCTGATTTTGAAGAAACAACGAATGATACTGACCCTCTTTACAAATGCCTTGATCTCTTGAAAGTCTATTCGGTACGAATGGGAATTGACTCGTTCCGTAATTATTATGTACTTGATAGCTCACTAAATATTCTCGGTGGCTCTTCCTCGGAAACGGGCCCTCGGGAAGCTACCCCTAACTTAGTGCTTGCCCTTGACGGAAAGAGGGGTAATATTTCCGAGCAGGATTCCGAAATTATGGACTATGCACTTCCTATAAATAACGGAAACTATATAATCTATATTACCGACTCAATGCAGGAAGTAAACGAAATCACCACCAATATGTATATCAACATATTCTGGGCACTTCTTTTTGGGCTTCTCATCAGCTTGATTTTGGGATTCTTCCTGTCAAGCACCATTATTGCTCCTATCTCAACACTTCAGCACCGAAGCGAAAGTATGTCGGAGGGTGATTTTACCCACAAAATAGAGGTGCGTTCCCGTGATGAAATAGGCAGACTTACCATTGCATTTAACGAAATGGCGGCAAAAATCAATACAAGTCTGGAAGAAATACAAGCCGAAAAGAATAAAGTTGAGGCAATTCTTTTGAATATGACAGATGCCGTTTTGGCGTACGATAATAACGGCGTTTTAATCCATATAAATCCTGCCGGAGAAAAGCTTCTCGGAAATCATAAGGAAAAGTCCTTTGACGCTCTTTCCGATATGCTTGAGGCAAATATTTCCCTTTACAGAATATTGTATATTGATGCCAATCAGACTATTGAGCGTGATATAGAATTTCATGGTAAAAACTTAAAGGCATTCTTTACACCGTTTAATACTGAGCGTTCTCTTACAGCCGGTGTTGTGGTGGTATTTCAGGATATTACACGCCGTCAGATGCTTGATAATGCACGGCGTGAATTCGTTGCAAATGTTTCCCACGAGCTAAGGACACCCCTTACCACAATAAAAACATATGCAGAAACCATTTCCGATATGGGAGAAGAAAATGTTGACGGTTCCGTTCTTCACTTTGTAGGTGTCATTGAAAATGAAGCTGACAGAATGACAAGGCTTGTAAAAGACCTTCTCACCCTTTCTCAGCTTGACAGTTCAAAGGTTATTGAAAGAAGGAAAAAGTTCGATTTGTCACAGCTTATTTCCTCCGTGGTCGAAAAGCTAAGCATTACGGCAAAGCAAACAGGACACCGGATAAAGCTGGATGTAAATATGAGTTCCCCCGTTTGCTTCGGAGAGCCTGATGCAATTGAGCAGGTTATTACAAACATTATTTCCAATGCAATCAAATACACTCCGGGAGGCGGAAAGGTAGATATTAAGTGCTACGGAGATTTTTCTAAAGCGTATATCACTGTTCAGGACAACGGTATTGGTATTCCCGCAAGCGACCTTCCCCGTATATTTGAAAGATTCTACCGCGTGGATAAGGCAAGAAGCCGTCAAAGCGGAGGTACGGGACTTGGTCTTGCCATTGCAAAGGAAATTATACTAAGGCACGGAGGTACAATCGAAATAGAAAGCCCCCAACAAAAGGGAACAATCGTTAAAATTATGCTTCCCTTATATAAGTTGGACGAAAAGGAAGATATTACCTGAAAAAAGTAATGAATCATTAAGCTGTTTGTAACACGGTTGTAACATTGATGTTGTATAATGTACTCAGGTAAACGGGCGTTTTGGATATTTTGAGGTGTTATTATGAAAAAAATAAGTGCATTTTTAATTGCTTTGACAATAATTTTGTCAGCCCTCTGCGTTTCGGCTGCAAACCCATCAAGCATTTCCGCAAGTGATAAAGGTAATGCAACAAATCTTATTGTGGTTAAGAAACCTGAAACAAAGAATTCAGCTACACTTAAAAGAACATACGGAATTACCGGTACAGGTAAAAACGGTGTCAGTGTTGCTTACTACAAATGGAACGGCACATCTTATGTTTCTGTTAAGGACCCCAACGGTGCAATGGCACAGACCAAGATTGGTACAGCCGGCGTTTTCTATAAGCAGGTTTCTTTAGGAGACGGACATAACAGATTTGCAGTAAGGGCTGAAGCTCCCAATGGTACATATCAGGTTGTTTATTTTGATATAAACGTACTCAACCAAAATATATTAACCAATATAAATGGTTTTTCAAATGGAATACAGTCACTCTTTAACGGCTGGATGAATTGACGACATTCTGCATAGAGCTTCAGACATCGGTCTGAAGCTCTTATTTGTTTATTAACAAGGAGGTGAACATATTTGTTTAGGGAAAAAATCAAGACCTCAGCTATTCTGCTTCTCATAGTTAATTTAATATTTCTGACGGGAAATCTGTGGTTTATTAACTCCGGAAGTTCTACACGGGAAAGTATTGTTGAATATGTTCGCCGAATTCCCGTTGTTGAAACATTTTTCCCGATTGAGCCTGAATACAGTATTTCCAAGGATAATCTTTCGAAGCCGAGAAAATTCCTTATTAACGACGGCTCGCTCTGGATGGCATATTACAATACAGATATAGGATTCTCCCCCATCAATGAGAGAACAAAGGATATTATAACAGGCTTGTTAAAAGGCGAAATTACAGCAACAAAAAAGACTGACCGCGAAACATGGGAGGCAGGGCTTGAATCCTTAAGCATTTATGTAGAATACCCCGTGGCATTTTCTCCTGATATGTTCTGCCGAATAATGGGAACAAACGGTGAAAATATGCCAAGGGAAATCAGTGCATTCAGGGAATTTATAATTATTCCGTCAATTGGTGAAAGTGACCTTTGCGTTTTAGCCCGTGACAATAATTCACATGATGAAATTTACGCATACATTCTTCAGGATAATTATACACTTCCTGCATCTGACCTCTCAATATATACCACAACTGATGACAGTTACTACCAGCCTGCTTTCAGCACGGGATTGGAGCTTGCGGAGGACAGTAATGTTTCTCTTGCTCCATTGGTACTGTTTTCCGACTCTCAGCCCTCTACAAAGGTTTTGAGACCTCAGAATCTTATAAAAAGTTCAAACGGCAGACTTCTTGAAAATTTCGGATTCAATTCCGAAATGGCTCCATATGAGGACAGTGAAGGAGGAACAAACTACATTGCCAACTATGCAACGGTAAAGCTTTTCCCTGACGGAGTTTTTGAATATACTGCTATTTCTGATGAGAGGGGAATTCTTCTCGACGAAAGCGGAAACAGCTTCAATGTACTTAATGCATCAATTGACTTTGCGGAGCAGACATGGAACTGTATTTCAAATGAGCCTTTAAGTATTCTTGTAAGCAATGACCTTTCCGGCTACGACAGTTCAAGGGCATATACATTCAAATTTGACTACTACTGCAACGGCAGACCCGTAAAAATTGACCTTCCTGCAAAATATGGTCACAAAGATATGAACTGTGCCGTAGAAATTACAGTAAAAGACGGAAAGCTTATTTCCTACCGTCAGTATCTGCGTTCATACCAAACAGTAGCAGATTATACGTTAGAGGACAACTTTATAACGGCACTTGATTACTTCGTTCAGACTATTGATGATTCTACTGATACTCCCATTATCATTAAAGATATATATATTGGATATACAGACTCGGCATCTGCTGATGACCTATATGTAACATGGCTTGCAAAAGCAAATAACGGCATTACTTACCGTTTTACAAGAGAGTAATGTTTTAAATTTTTCTGCGGAGGTGATGCAGCTTTGAAATGGACTAAAATTAAAAATATAATTTTATGGTTTCTTCTGGCAATGAATATATTTATGATTGCTGTCATTACCATTACCACACAAAACAGAGAATCAGTTCCCCAAGAAGTTGTTGATGCCTCTGTTTCAGTACTGACAAAATCAGGATTCAGCATTGACAGAGAAACTTTCCCCGATACTTATCATATGCTGCCTGATTACAGTACAAAGTTTTATTCGGCAAGTGAGCTTTCAAATTTGTTTTTCAAAAAGCAGGCAGCTTTCAGAACTACGGGAAATTCCCTTGTTGCTACGGTTGGCTCTGAAACGCTTACTATTAACGGAAATCACTTTGTATATGAAAGCGGACGGCAGAAGACAGAAACAGCTTCACATTCTGCAATCAGGAATAAGCTTGAAAGCATCGGCATTGATATGAAGGGTGCTGTCTATGATGAGAAAGAAAACTGTTTTTACAGAATGTATAACAAGGCTAATCTTTTCAATATGTCAATTCAGGCAAGACTTGATAAAGACGGAAACCTGTGTTATGTAAACGGGTATTGGCCAAAGGAACTAACTGCAGGAGAACGCAAAAAATTTTCATTTCTTGAAAGCGCTGTTAAGTTAAAAGATTATTTCCCTGACGGCGGAAATATCGAAGATATTGAATTAGGCTTTTCCTTGGTTGCAAGCGGTGGTGAAAAGTATATTTTCACTCCTGCCTGGAGGGTAAATGTTAACGGAGAACTAAAAATAATTGAATAAAAAAATGGATGTAATTTCAAAATTACATCCATTTTTCTATATAATATCTTACTTGTTTAATGCTTCAAGAGCTTTTTCCTGTTCTTCCTGAACATCTTCAAAAGCGGAAATCATCGGTTTAATATCCTTTTTGCCCTTGATGTTTCTGTCTATGTAGTTATTTGTTATCTTAAGAACAAGACCTGAAAGTGCAATTACACCGATAAGGTTGGGCACCATCATAAGACCGTTGAATGTGTCAGATATGTCCCAAGCAAGAGAAGATGTAAGAAGCGCACCGCACATAATTGTTGCAAGGTGGATAACCTTGTAAGCCTTTACAGACTTTGTACCGAAAAGATACTCCCAAGCTTTTGTACCGTAATGGTCCCAGCCGAGAACAGTAGTGAACGCAAAAAGAAGGATTGCTATTGCAATGAATCTTTCACCCCAGATACCAAAGACATTTGCAAAAGATTTTGCAACAAGTGTTGCATCGGAAAGGCCATCTGCAAGAGCACCTGTTTCAAGATTGATAAACCCTGATGTAAGCACTACAAGCGCTGTCATTGTACAAACAATCATTGTATCAGCAAATACTTCGAAGATACCCCAGAGTCCCTGACGAACAGGCTCTATAACATTGGAATTAGAGTGTACCATAACGGAGGAACCAAGACCTGCCTCATTAGAGAATACACCTCTCTTACAACCCTGTGTAACAACCGTTTTAATAATTGTACCGCCTGCAGCACCAATTACGGCAGGAACAGAAAATGCATACTTGAAGATAGCTGCAAAAGCCGCACCTATAAACTTGTAGTTGATGCCAACTATAATGAGGCTACCTGCAACAAAAAGAACAACCATAAAGGGAACTACTTTTTCTGCAAAGTTTGCAATTCTCTTAAGACCGCCAAGAAGTATAAGTGCTGCGATTACAAGAAGCACTACGCCAACAATTACGTGATAGAGAGAAACGCCTTCATAAAGAATATTTGAAGAAAGAGCAGAAATATCAAACGCTGAAACAATGTTTACAACAATTTTGTTAATCTGACCCATTGCACCGATACCAAAGGATGCCAAAATTGCAAAGATTGAGAAAAGAACTGCAAGGATTTTACCGATGTGCTTACAACCCTTCATCTTGCCAAGACCGTCCTGAAGGTAGTACATAGCACCGCCGGACCATTCACCGTCTGCGTTCTTTCTTCTGTAGTAAATACCAAGAACATTTTCGGAGTAGTTTGTCATCATACCAAGGAACGCTGCAACCCACATCCAGAAAACAGCACCGGGACCGCCAAGTGTAATAGCTGTCGCAACACCTGCGATATTACCAACACCGATTGTAGCTGCAAGTGCAGTACAAAGTGCCTGGAACTGCGAAATTGATTTACCCTTTACGTGGCCTGATACTTCCTTGTTAAAAAGGCTGCCGAGGGTTTCACGCATCCAATGGCCAATTTTTCTTACCTGAAAAACTCCGGTTAAAAGAGTTGTGAGCAGACCTGTAAATAACAGGAGCCACAAACCGTTACCCCAGACAAAGCTGTTGATAACATCATTGAAATTTGCCAACTGATTCATCATAAAAAATACTTCCTTTCTATAGGTAAGCGAAAAAAGTGCGGGGTTCAACAAAAACTCCGCACGTAAACAAAACTGTCTAAGTTTCGTAAACTCCGTCCTTTTGCCTGAGAGATTAGTTCCTGAATCATAGAACCTTGCACCTTCGGCATCCTTTTGCTTCATAAAAAAGCGGACTTCTCCGGAGAGCTATCCGTCTGCAGTCTTTACTCAAACTGAGAACCTGAGAGTGTTACTCCTTCGGTAGGCAATCGCCTTTTCCTGCATACTTCGCTTAGCCATTATTAAATTAACACTAATAGTATGCCATATTCCGACAGATTTGTCAAGATTTTTCCCAAACATTTTCTATTTTGATTGACAACATAACTAAAACAAGGTATAATATTGTAGTTAAAATGCGTAATTTATTAATTAAAGGATGATGAACAATGCATTGGTCAGAAGAAATTGCAAACAGAATAATCGAAAGGAACCCCAATAAAGAGGAATATGTCTGCGCTGCAGGTATCAGCCCTTCAGGTTCTATTCATATCGGAAATTTCCGTGATATAGCAACAAGTTATTTTGTTGTACGTGCCCTCCGTAAAATGGGCAAAAAGGCTCGCCTCCTCTTCTCGTGGGACGAGTTTGACAGACTTCGTAAGGTGCCTGTAAATGTTCAGAAGGTACGCGACGATTTCGAGCAGCATATTGGTAAGCCATACGCTGATGTTGAGAATCCTTTCTCCGATTCCCCCGAAATCAAGACATATGCCGAGTATTTTGAGAAAGAGTTTGAACGCTCTATTGTAAAATTCGGTATTGACATGGACTACCGTCATCAGGCCGAAATGTACAGAAGCGGTAAGTATGTTGAGCATATTCTCCACGCACTTAAAAAGCGCGGTGAAATCTTTGACATTCTTGACTCTCACCGTACACAGCAGGCTCAGGAGGGTGAAAGAGAAGCATACTATCCCGTAAGTATCTACTGCCCCGTTTGCGGTAAGGATACAACAAAGATTCACTCCCTTTCCGATGACTCTACTGTTGCTGAATACTCCTGCGAATGCGGTCACAGCGGACAGTTTGACTTTACAAAGGATTTCAACTGCAAGCTTGCATGGAAAATTGACTGGCCTATGCGCTGGATGTATGAGGGAGTAGACTTCGAGCCGGGTGGAAAGGACCACGCAGCAAGACACGGCAGTTACGATACAAGTAAGGACATTGCAAAGGAAATTTTCGGTTATGAGCCTCCCCTGTTCCAGGGATACGAGTTTATCGGCATCAAGGGTACAACAGGTAAGATGTCAGGTTCCTCCGGACTTAACCTTACTCCTGAGACACTTCTTAACCTTTATCAGCCCGAAGTAATTTTGTGGCTTTACTCCAAGACAGAGCCTCTTAAAGCATTTGACTTCTGCTTTGACGACGGTATTCTCCGTCAGTATTTTGAATTTGACAAGATGCAGACAGCCTGGGAAGACGGTACTGCAGACGAACATACTAAGGAAATTATGTACAACACAACTGTTGAAGGCAGAAAGCCCACAACAGTTCCCATGGGACTTTTAGTACAGCTCGGCTCCGTTGTTAACTTCAATGTTCCTATGCTTGAAGTAGTATTTGAAAAGATTGGAACTCCCTACAAATTTGCCGATTTTGAGGACAGACTCCAGAGAGCAAAATATTGGCTTGAACAGTGTTCTCCCGAAAATGTAAACAAGCTTCGCGAGTACCGTAATTGGGAGCTTTACCTGAGCTTCACAGAGGAAGAAAAGAAAGAAATTGAGCTTTTGGTTGATTTCTTAAAGACAGACGGTTACTCTCTCGATGACCTTAACAGTGAGCTTTACGCTATTCCAAAGAAAATCTTCGGCGAAGATATGGACCCCAAGGAGCTTAAGGGTATTCAGGGACAGTTCTTCAAGAATGTATATAAGCTTATTATCGATAAGGAACGCGGACCGAGACTTTACCTCTTCCTCTTTGCAGTTGATAAGGAAAGCTACCTTAGTCTTCTCGACTTCTCCACTCCTATGACGGAGATTGAGAAAAATCCTCCCAAGGAAGAAGAACCCGAAGAAGTTACTCCCGAAAAGGTTTACGGTGATCCCGACCCCGTACAGCCCATCAAGGATGAAATCGACATTGATATGTTCTCCAAGATTGACCTTCGTGTATGTAAAATCGTAAAGGTTAACGATATCCGTAAAACCAACAACTGTCTTAAGCTTACACTTTTTGACGGATTGGATGAAAGAATAATCGTTTCCAGCATCAAGCACGATTACAAGCCCGAAGAACTTGTAGGAAAGAAAATTATTGTTGTGGCAAATCTTGCGAGTGCACGCTTCTCCGGTGTTACAAGCAACGGTATGCTTCTTGCAGGTACAAACAACGCCTGCGGTTGCAAGGTTATCTTCGTAGATGACTCCATTCCCGAAGGTACACCCATTTGCTAAATTAGGCAGACAAAACACGACTTCAAAATTTTGAAGTCGTGTTTTTTTGTATATTTAAATTCTGAGGGGATATTATATTTCATAGGTGATTATATGAAACTCAGGAACTTATTTCTGTATAAATACGCCCCGAAAGAGAGCTTTGCTGTAAAGGAAGCCGTTCAATCCGAAAAATATCCGGTACAAAAAAATGAGGGTGGACCGGAGCTTTCCGGGAGCTTTCGAAAGGATTTTAAAACACTCAAGGATGAATTCGCAATGGGAAAAAGCGGAGACATCAAAATGCGTGAATTTACAATTCAAATAAATGAAAAAGACCACAATGCAGTTATATTTTTTATAGACGGACTTGTAAACAAGCAGATGATTAATGATTTCATTTTGCGCCCTCTTATGCATAACAGCCGTAAAATGAACATCGAAAGCTTCCGTTCCATCGGAGAAACACTTCTTCCCCAAAGCGAATACAAGGAAACCAATGTCATAGGTGAATTGACCTATGACCTGAATTTTGGTAGTGTCATACTGCTTATTGACGGAGCTAAAAAGGCATATTCCCTTGATGTCAAGGGATGGCAGCACAGAGGGGTTGAGAGTCCGCAAACGGAAAGAATTATCCGCGGACCCAATGATGCTTTTTCCGAACAGCTTCGTGAAAACACAGCACTTATCAGGCATCTTATAAGGAACAAAAGTCTTATGTGCCGTGAATTTAAGGTTGGTACTGTAAGTCAGACACCTGTTTCCGTTATGTATATTGAAAACATTGCAAATACATCGTTGGTTGAGGAAACTGTAAGGCGTATTGAGAGCATTGACACGGACTATATTTTTGCTGCCGCCGAGCTTGAACAATATATTGAGGATAAGTCTGTCACAACTCTTCCCCAATTTCTTTCTACGGAAAGGCCTGACCGTGCATCACGGGCGCTTCTTGACGGCAGGGTTGTCATAATTGTTGACGGTTCTCCTTTTGTACTGATTCTTCCCACCACCATATATGAGCTTAACGAATCAGCCGAGGACAGTTACCTTAGATATCCTTATGTCAATGCGATTCGTATAATCAGATGGATTTCCTTTGTTTTATCATTGCTTTTGCCAGGGCTTTATGTGGCAGTGGTAAGCTTTCACGCCGAGCTTCTGCCTACGGGAATACTGATGTCAATTATTTCAAGCAGAGAGCCTGTCCCTTTCCCGGCATTGGTTGAAATAATAATTATGGAAATTTCCCTTGAAATTATCAGAGAAGCAAGTATCCGTGTTCCAGAAGCATCCGGCAGTACATTAAGCATCGTAGGTGCGCTGATACTCGGACAAGCGGCTGTTTCTGCAGGAATTGTAAGTCCTATACTGATTATTATCGTTTCAATTACGGCAATAGGCTCATTTGCAACACCTAATTATTATCTGGGCTTGTCGGCAAGAATCCTTAGGTTTGCATATATTTTCTTAGGTGCTGTTGCAGGATTCTTAGGGATAATTTCGGGACTTTTTATAAATATTCTTTTGTGGACAGATACAAAATCTATGGGTATGCCTATGGGTGTTCCTTTTGCACCTGTTACAAAAAAAGGAATCCCTGCCTCCCTTTTTGTTCCGCCTATATGGAAGCAAGAGGAACGTGACGACTATGTAAATGCAAGACGTAAAAAACGGCAAGCGCATATTTCCCGAAAGTGGAAGGAGTGAAACAATGCAGAATAAAAGCGGCAGTATCAGTACGGCAATTATCTGTTCTTGCGCCATACTTTCAAAATATCTTGTAATACTTCCCGAATATATGGTTAAGTATGTTGGCAACGCCGCATGGATTGACATATTGGGCAAATGTATTGTCGGGACTTTTTCCCTACTCCTTGTACTGTGGCTGTACAAACCATTTGCCCCCATGTGCCTGACGGAGATTTTCCGTATTTCACTTGGGAAAATCGGTGCAACATCTTTAAGGTATATATATATAATTTTCTTTACACTTTTCAATTCATTGCTTTTCAGGCTTCTCATAGAGGCACTGAGCACCGTAATGGCAACAACGGCACCAGACGAATTCTTTGCCTTGTTTGTCCTTGTAGCGGTCTTTGTTGCTGCATACAGCGGAGTACGGGCCACAACTAATTTAAGTGCCGTTATTTTTCCCCTTGTACTGATTACGGTTTTTACCGTCGTTCTTGCTCTTTTCCCCCATTACAGAGTTGAAAATATTATGCCGATTTTCGGTAAGAGCAGCAAGGTTTTATTAAAAGGTATTTTGGTAAAACATTTTGGATTCCCTGAAACTATTCTGCTGTTTTTCTTTGCCCCTCTTCTGGGCAACTACAAAGAGCTTAAAAAGGCAGGATTTATTACATTTGCCATTATAAGCCTCATCTCAGTTTCATTTACTCTTGCTTATTGTCTGACCGTGCCCTATCCTGCATCGGGTAGCTTCTTTTTGCCATTTTATCAGATGACAAGGATGATAAAATCAGGAGCATTCTTGCAAAGACTTGAGCCTATTGTAGTTTTCGTATGGACGGGATTTGTAATGTGCAGTATGAGTATCCTTATAGCTGTCACTTCACGGCTTGCAACCTCTCGCAAAGGAAAAACAAAAGAAACAGCGTTCGTGCCAATAATAACTATTATAACATTCTTTGTTGCTATGTTTCCCGAAAGTGAGAGCAGTGCCTTTTATATCTATGAAAAGCTTTTAAGCTCCAGCACCGTCCTGTTCCCGACACTTCCCGTTATAATCCTGGCTGTTGCACGCATACGAAGAAAGGCGGCGAAGATATGAGAAAGATATTGGCTGTTATTTTCATTTCTGTTGTGCTTTTCAGTGGATGTTCCTACAGTACTGACGTGGAAAATCAGGCATTTGTCGTTGCTATCGGTATAGACAAGGGTGATTCTTTTCCTCTGAAAACTACGTTTATTTTTGCAAACCCAAGCGGAGGCAGCAGCGGAGGCGGTGGTGGTGGCGGAGATGAGAAATCCCCCTCTACCCCAAAGCCCGACTCGGTAACTGTCGAAGCACCCACCGTTTACTCTGCAGTGAGAAAGCTGGACTCAATAAAAAGCAAAACCATAAATCTCTCGCATATAAAAATCGTTGTATTTTCCGATGAAATAGCCAAAGAAGGAGTAAAGGATTACCTTAGGGCTTTTGCATCATCAAGGGATTTCAGACCAAATACCTACGTTTGTATAGCCAAGGAAGACGCAGGAAAATATCTCAAAGAAGTAAAGCCTGCTCAGGAAATATTTATTGAAAAGTATTATGACAATATAATGCACAAAGTTGCCGCAGATAAGGTAAACGAAGCATATCTGTATTACCTTTACTTTAATGTATCTGAAAACTTTTCGGGAAGTCTTGTCCCCTTTGCTGCACTTAATAAAAGCAAGGATTCTGCCCCATCACCCGATGCAAACCCCGAAGGGGATGACTTTGAATACGAGTCAAGGGCAGGAGAAATTATGCGTGATGCTGAAAACCCTGCCGAAATGCTGGGAAGTGCAATAATGAAAAATGATAAAATGGTGGGAACATTGGGAAGTTTTAAAACTGATTTGGCAAGAATTATCTGTGATGAGTACTATCCCCGTAATTACAGCATAAAATATCCCGAAAAGAATGATTTTCTCACAATCAGACTGATTCAGCAGGAAAGTCCTCAAATAAAAACAAAACTTATTAACGGTAACGCAGAAATAGTGATATATGTTCCAATTTCAATTGAATATGTTGATGCAGGAAAAATTGAAAACAATATGAAAGAATCAAAAAAATTCTGTGATTATCTTGAAAACAAGCTAAATGAAAAATCAAAGGAATTAATCTATGATTCACAGATTGTTTACGGAGCCGATATACTTGGGCTCGGAAACTCAATGAAGCGGCACTTTACAGATATGAAAGAGTGGGAAAAATGGAGTTGGAAAGACAAGTATCCCTCTGCACAGATAAAAGTTTCATTTGATGTGGAATATGCAGATTTTGAAGAAGCCAACTGAGGTGTACTATGAATATTTACAAAATACTCTTTGTCTTACTTTTTATATGGTGCAGTGTTTACAACATTTCACTTTCAAAAGAATGTTTCAAACTGAAAAACTACTTTACTGCAATTAACTCGGTATTGTTTCAGCTAACCAGCACCATTTTATGTGTAGGCTATATCTTTCGTTAGATTTTAAGACAGATGTCGCGATTGAAAGCGCGACATCTGTCTTAAAAAAAGTATTTTTGCTCTAAAACACTTGACTGAAAACAAAATTTATATTATCATAGAAATGGAAAGGAGTTAGAAATATATGGTACTTGAAACACTTAAAGAAATCATTGCAGACGCAATGGGCAACAGATTAAAAATTGATACGGCTGATATAAGTGAAAACACGGAATTTATTGCAGACCTTCACGCTGACAGTGTTGACATTGCAACAATTATCTGTGATATAGAAGATCAGTTTAACATCGAAATTGAAGACGAACAGTTGGAAGGTATCACAACCGTCGGTGATGTTGCGGAAAGAATTGAACAGTTAGTATAATACATATTATAAAGGATTCAGCTCATAGCCGAATCCTTTATATTTAAAGAAGGTATTTTTATGGATATAAGTGATTTTCAAAAACAAATAGGATATTTTTTCAAAAACCCCGAACTTCTTACGAGGGCTTTTACGCATACTTCCTTTGCAAATGAGCATAATACTAAAAGCTACGAGAGAATGGAGTTTTTAGGTGATGCCATTGTGGATTTTCTTGTAGGAGAATATCTTTTTAACCATTTTCCCGACCTTACTGAGGGTATGATGAGCCGCATAAGAGCCTCCCTCGTATGTGAAAAGGCACTTTCCGAATTAGCTGAAAAACTTCACATTGATGAATATATGCTTTTGGGCAACGGTGCCGAGCATTCGGGTGACAGAAAAAGGCCGTCAATACTTTCCGATATGTTTGAGGCACATATTGCGGCAATGTATCTTGATGCAGGGCTTGATAATACAAGAGAATATCTCATAAGCCTTTACGGGGATTTATTAAAGAATGCCGATATGGGTGATGAAGTAATTGACTACAAAACCAAGCTTCAGGAAAAGCTTCAGGAAAAAGGTCCATGCAACATTTTATATGAGCTTGTAAGTGCAGACGGTCCCGTTCATCATTGTCTGTTTGAAATGCAGGTTGTTGCAAACGGAAAAATCTTGGGAAAAGGCAGTGCATACAGCAAGAAAGAAGCACAGCAGAAAGCTGCCTGTGATGCATTTAGCAAAATAGGTTAAATTTTCAATATTTTTGATAAAAGTTATTGACAATTGCGGTCCGATTTGGTATACTATCGAAGTCGGAATTCGCTTGGAGAGGTGTCCGAGTGGTTTAAGGAGCTGGTCTTGAAAACCAGTGACTCGAAAGAGCCGTGGGTTCGAATCCCACCTTCTCCGCCACATTGGTTAATCCTTGCCCTCTTCGGGCAAGGTTAACCCAATTTAATAATATGCAAGGCATCAGCCTTTATCTTAGCTTTACTGCATTTGGAGAAATACTCAAGCAGGTCGAAGAGGCGCCCCTGCTAAGGGCGTAGGTCGGGAAACCGGCGCGAGGGTTCGAATCCCTCTTTCTCCGCCAGAAAATGGACAGATAGTCACATCGTGATTGTCTGTCCATTTTGTTTTGCACTTGCAAGGATTCGAACACGAGCGCCGCTTTCCCGTAAATGAACAAATTTTTGGGAAAAGTCCTTGGTTTCAAGCGTTTTTTTAAAAGAAAAATTTTATTACAAATATATTTTCAGACAATATTAATCCAATTGTTGAAAAAACATAAAAGATGTGATATAATTCAAATGTTTAGTTATTTTATATGTTTTACTTTTTTGATATTATTGGAAATAGTGGCATAAAAGGAGAATAACAATGGGTTTTGAATTTTTTGAGGATAACGATTATATACAAGTTAATGCTGATGAAGCCAAAAAAGAAGAACAGAGAAAAAAGACTTTTAATGGTCTATGCGCAAGCGAATGGGCAGAATTAAGTAAAAGTGTATGGAACGATGTTTCTTCAGCGAGACAAAAAAAACACCTAAAACATGGAGCTACTTATCCTGAGAAATTATGCGAAAGATTAATAAAAATGTATAGTAAAAAAGATGATGTTGTCCTAGATCCGTTTCTAGGAACCGGAACAACAGTTGTAGCTGCAATTAAATCAAATCGTAATGCTATTGGAATAGAGTTAACAGATCGCTTTTTTGAAGTTGCAAATGCATCTGTTTCTGAAGCTGTAAACAGTACGCAGCTTACTCTTTTTGGTAATGACTCTCTGGGTAAATATGAGCTATACAAAGGAGATTGCAGCGAAATTCTTAAGCAGGTTCCAGACAACAAGGTTCAAATAACCATAACATCACCTCCCTATGCCGACTTAATTCACAAGGTTGTTGAAGATAGAACATTGCGCCATAAAAACTCTGCATTTGTAACAGATAATAACGCCACAACAAATTTGTATTCTGATGACTGTAGAGATTTGGGCAATATGGCAATGGATGAATATATTAATAAAGTTGAACAAATTATGGTGGAGCTGTTTAGAGTAACTAAATCTGGTGGATATAATGCGTGGGTAGTAAAGGATTTTCGCGACACCAAAAACAAAATTCCTTATATTGATTTGCACTCGAAAATTGCAGTTGCAGCCGAAAAGGCAGGATTTAAGTATCATGACTTAATTATATGGGACCAAAACCAACATCGAAAACTTGTTCTATTAGGGTATCCTTCTGTTTTTTATGTTAATCAAAACCATTCTTATATTGTTATAATGAGGAAGCCGAAATGATAGATATTGAAAAATTGAGAAAAGTTGATAGAATACATCCCTATCCTGCCAAATATCCCGTGGATTTAGCTATGAAATATATCGAAAAATATACAAAACCCGGAGATCTCGTGTACGACCCGTTTCTTGGCTCAGGTACCACTTTGTTAGCAGCAGGTGTGTTAGGCAGAAAAGGTATAGGTACTGACATCAATCATATTGCGATTTTGATATCACAGTTTAAAACACTACATCTTACTAAATCAGATTTTAAAGCATTAGAAAATTTTATAACTGATTTTGAATCAACATATTCTTCTGATGTATTATCAGTTGTACCTGTATATTATAAATCAATAGATCATTGGTTTTGCAAAGATTCAATAGCTGTTTTAAGTTTAATTAAAGAAAAAATCGGTCTGCTCTCATCCAATCAACAAACTTTTTGCAAAACCATTATGTCTACAATTATTAACACTGTTTCAAATCAAGAAAGTGACACCAGATATGCAGCAATAGAAAAACCTCAACTTTCCATTGATTACGTTGCTAACACTTTTATTAAAAAGTTCAAAACTTCGTTAGACCTTTTTAAGTCATTCTCTGAGATTCCAAGAAATGAAAATAATACTGCATTATTATTAGACTCAAAGTTGTGCGGAAGTGTTATCAAACCAAATTCAGTAAATCTAATTCTCACTTCCCCTCCGTATGTGAATACATATGATTATTATCTGTATCATAAACACAGAATGAATTGGCTTGATTATGATGTACAATATTCTATGAACACTGAAATTGGGTCGAGAAGAGAGTATTCAAGCCTAAAAAAGCCTCAAACTAAGTTTAATGACGATTTGTTTGAAATTTTAACCGAATGCAATCTCGTTTTAAATAAAGAAGGCACTGTTGTAATTGTTATTGGAGATGGAAAAGTTTCAGGAGAACTTTATGATGCAAAAGAAAATATGATTGAAATTGCCACAGAAATAGGATGGGAGCTTGTCGATTATTCTTTCACAAATCTGGATGATACTTCAAGGGCCTTTCAACAATCCTATAGGACAAAAGGTAAAAAAGAACACATTCTAACATTTAGAAAGAAGGGGCCGTTTTGAAAATAGATGAAATAAGAATATACTCTGAGGTTTTAGAACAGGGTCTGGATTTCAAGGAATATATTAAGAACATAAATTCCAAATTAGTTGTCACAAATGTTTACACAAAAAAGCTTAGAGGAGAATTTAAAGACGGAGATTCTATCATCGACAGAATTAGAAAGGTGAAGGATATTGATGTTCTTATAACTTCAATTTCTAATTCAAAAGAATATCCTCTTTTGCTCATTGAATATTCAACTGCAGTTCCAACAGATGACCATAAAATGCAACGTTCGGATGTATATTATTGGAGTGGTATTTTTAAAACACCTATCATGAAAATTTCTCCGATATCAAAAGGAATGGAACAAAAATTTGGAGGTGGTACTAAATTCACCGATGAATTAGAGATTGCAATGGCATGCAGAAGAAATGCTGTTTTGTATCATATACCATGGGAGAACGAAAAAGAAAAATCTGTTTTGGCGGTCAAAGAAAACTCCCTATCTTGCATTAATTATTCAAAAAAAATTGATGCAATACTGCGGGAAATTCTAACTTGTTTTACTAGTGTTGAATCATTTGAAAAATATTTTGAAATCTTGCAACAAGCTTTTATTGAAAACAACAATAAAAGTGCAATGTTGTATACCGAAGAAAAAATTAAAGATATTTTAACTGAATCTACGCGATTTAATTGGTTAGGAAATAAACTTAGGGTTAAAATTAATCGATTTGGACATGCCATGGACCCTGATCGCGGTGTTTTGTATTTTGTTAATATGCTGATGGGAGCAGAAAATACTATTTCAGAGATTCAGGTTAACAGAGCACGTGATTATTCTTGCCGAGGTGGATATGCAAAGCTGTTTGATGCATTAAGCCGCAAGAAAATATTAGAAGACTATGTCAAAAAAATAATTGAAAAAGGTAATGTGTTTACAGATAAAGATGCAATTTACGTTTTTAAAACTGCATTGAATATAGATGATTCACTAACCTTTACAAAGACATCTGAGCATAATTATTTCATTAGTGATGATAATCTGCTGGAATTTTTAAACACTTATCCAACTATTACTGCTAAGTCAATATTTTTCTTGTCAACAGAGCTTCATCTTACAGATAAAGAAAGAAATATAATATGTAAAATAAAATGGAACAAATCGCCAATTGAAACTTTTATTAATAATATATCATCTACACAGTTCAATATTACGAAAGTTTCACCCGTTACAGTCAGTGATGTTAAAGAAGATATTATAACTTATGCAAGCGTTGAACTATATAAGAAACTAAAATATGGTTTGCTGGCTGTAAGCTACCCTGGTGCCCAAGGTGATAGATGTGTATTAACGGGAAGTGGCAGAGAAGTTATTAGAACGTATATTGATATAATAGCATATAAAAATTCTTCGGACGGTTTTAATGTTTATCTTGAAGAATGCAAGGAACATTTTACAGATTCAAAATCGGATGTAAAAAAAATCAATGAATTTAAGCTAGATGAAACGAAGAAGAATGGATTAAAACAACTATTTAAAAAAACAATTGGCATAGATGATTTTGATAAAATATATACATCAGTTGCTGCAAAAGCAGTAAATAATGTTCCTCACTTCGATGTGGATTACATATTTATGTTTGATGTAGAAAACAGCGATTTATCAACAACAAAAATTCACTATTCTGTTGCGATAGTTGATTTGAACTTATCAGAAGACTTTTCAAAGTTAAAGGATGATAATGGAAAACTTCGTGGAGTAATAGAAATAGATAGGCTGTATAGAATTCAATAAAACAATTCTGTGAAATAATAATTTTAGGCTTAAATTACTATGTTATCAAAAGAATTTAGTTCATAAAATCTATGTATTAAAATTGCCCATAAGCTATAATCCCCCCAGAGTAGAACAAAAGTCTACTCTGGGGGGATTATGTCATTATTTACCTGTTATATTCCAAGCTCTGCTTTAAGCTGGTCTTTACTCATATAACCAACGGTTGTTTTTACGACTTGTCCGTTCTTAAAAAGCATAATGGTGGGGATACTCATTACATTAAACTTAATTGCAAGCTCGCCCTCTTCGTCAACGTTGATTTTACAAACCTTAATTTTCCCCTCAGCAGCAATTTCTTCAATCACGGGAGCGATCATTTTACAAGGACCGCACCAGGTTGCCCAGAAATCCACCAACACAGGAATTTCACTTTTTAATACTTCCTCTTCAAAATTTGCTTTTGTAATTATTACTTCACTCATGCTTCTTTCGCCCTCTCCTTATAGTAAAGCAAACAATGACAGTATCCCTCAAAATCAGGGTCCGCAATTTGCTTTTTAAATTCTTCACACATACATTTATAATCTTCTGTCCGCTGAATCCTGCAGGGGCAGTATCCACCTGTTTTTTTAAGACCTTCCCTGACAGAATCTACAATTTCCTTGTCGGGATTAAGTTTAATTGCCATAGTTATTCTCCTATCAGATTTTCTATATAGTCATAAAGCATTTGTTCATTCATACCGCCAATTCTTTTTGTTACTATATTTCCGTCTTCATCAGCGAACACAGTTACGGGAATTGCCGATATATAATATTTAACAGACGCTTCCAAATCTTTATCGTAATATACGGGAAATGTGTACTTGTTTTTTTCAATAAATGATTTGGCTTTTTCCTCGGTTTCATAACTACCCTCAGTCATATTAACCATCATAAACTGAACCTTATCACCATATTTTTTATAGGCATTTTCAAAATGAGGAAATTCTGTGGTACAGACACCGCACCATGTTGCCCAGAAATTAATAATAACGGGCTTTCCCTTGAAAGAAGAAAACAAGACCTCTTCCCCGTTGTTGTCATATACCTTAAAATCTGGGGCTTTCTCCAATTCTTCCACACGATTTTCCTCAGCAGGAGATTCTTCTGTATAATTCAACGATAACATATTATAAAGTACAACTGCCGCTATCAAAAACATAACGAACAAGGCTATAAATATACCAATCCATATTTTCTTCATAATGAAACCTCTCAATGATGGTGATGGGCTGCAGTATCAAGTATTTCCATAAATCCATTCATCCATCCAAGCATCATACAAACACCCACCGCTACAAGAAAAAATCCGCAAACGGCATTGATGACGTTATAATTCTTCTTAATGGAATTAAAGAGTCCCGTCAGTTTATCAGTAAGCACTGCCGCAATCAGGAACGGAATCCCCATACCTAGAGAATATATGAGAAGCAAAAGTACTCCACTCCATATACCGCCCGATGCCGCCGCTGTCGTAAGAGCACTTCCCAAAAACACGCCTACACAGGGAGTATGGCTTATAGAAAAAACAATTCCAAACAAAAACGCGGAGAAAACACCGTTTATTTTAATATGAGTATGCTTGCCGTGAATTAACGGAAAGTTTATAACGCCTAAAAAACTGAATCCGAAAAAGATTATTATAATACCACAAACAATATTAACCCAAGACCTATATTCCGATACAAAAGAGCCTAATGTTCCTGCAAAAAGTCCAAGCAAGGAAAATACAACCGTAAAGCCCAGAACAAAACTTATTGCACGGGGTAATGGGTTACGTTTTTCCTCTGCTGAGCCTGCAAAATATGAAATATAAATCGGTAACATAGGGAGCATACACGGTGATATAAAAGAAATAATGCCCTCTAAAAATGTAACAAGATACTGCATAAATATCACTTCCTACTATATGTATTCTAATATATTATAAGCCTTTTGTCAATTAAATAAACCGCTGTTTGATACAGCGGTTTATTTAATATTTAAAATATTTTAGTTTGTATAGTTATCAAAGTAACCCTGAACAAGTACTACGGGTGTTCCCTTGTCACCGCTGCCGCTTGTAAGGTCACAAAGCGAACCAATAAGGTCAGTAAGCTGTCTGGGAGTTGTTCCCTGAGAAGCCATATTACCTACAAGGTTGTCCCCTTTGTTCTTAATGCTTTCGGAAATTGCTTTCTTAAGCTCTTCACCGGAAAGATTTGCAAAGTCATTATCTGCAAGATACTTAAGCTTCAGCTCGTTGGGTGTACCTACAAGACCGTCTGTAAATGCAGGAGATACAACCGGGTCTGCAAGCTCCCAAATTTTGCCCTGAGGGTCCTTAAACGCACCGTCACCGTAAACCATTACTTCAATGTGCTTTCCTGTTTCTTTCATAACACGGGACTGTATATCAAGAACAAGGTCTTTACATTCTCTGGGGAAAAGCTTAATCTTGTCTTCAGTGGATTTATTTGAACCTAAAAGACCGTATCTTTCATTACAACCGCTGCCGTTTACGGATTCATTCATAATCTCGTCAAGTCCGCAAACAACCTTTGCACCTGCAGCTTTAAGAATTCTCTTTGTTCTTGCACGAGTGTGAATATCACAGTTGATTACACAGTCGGTGTAGTTAAGAATTGTCTTTGCCTGATTTGCAAAAATAATTTCAACATCTGCACCGCATTCCTTTATGAGATTACCATAATATTCAACGTAATCAACGCCTGTAAATTCGTGTACATTTTCACCGAAGTACTCTCTGTACTTCTCAAGGCTTAATACATCAGAATAAGGATTGATGCCTGCAGCATCGATTTTATCAAGACTTACAAGCTCGTTACCAACCTCGTCAGAGGGATAGCTGAGCATAAGAACAACTTTCTTTGCACCCTTTGCAATACCCTTAAGACAGATTGCAAAACGATTTCTTGAAAGAATGGGGAAAATAACGCCAACGGTTTCACCGCCGAGTTTTTTCTTTACATCCGCTGCAATATCATCAACGGAACAATAGTTACCCTGTGCACGTGCTACGATGGATTCTGTAATGGAAATAACATCACGGTCCCGAAGCTCAAAACCCTCACTCTTTGCCGCATCAAGAACACTTTCCGTTACAATTGCGGCAAGGTCATCTCCCTCACGAATAATAGGGCAACGGATACCTCTGGATACTGTACCTACTTTTCTTTCTGTGTTTGCCATACTACGGTCATAGCCTTTCTGCCCACAAAATATATATGTGCATTCACTATCGCGGGCCGATAGTGCACATTTCAACACTCACAAAAGTGAATATTCCAAAATTCCGACTAATATAATACCACAAATTATGCTTCATTTCAATAAAAAGTTTTGAAAATCTGAACAAAATTAAAAATACTTGTTTTTTTGAACGATTTATGCTATGATATAATCAAACGAGAGATATATAAAAAAATCGTTTCATCTAAAGGGAGGCTAAATTATGAAAAAAGTTATTGTGACAATCGGCAGAGAATTCGGCAGCGGCGGACGTGAAATCGGACTTAAGCTTTCCGAGAAATTGCGCATTCCTTTCTATGACAAAAAGCTTATTGTACACACGGCAGAAAAGACAAATCTTGAGGAAAGCATTGTTGAAAAATATGATGAGCAGCATTCCTTCCCTGCTTTCTCCTCCTCCAATATTTTTGACATTTATCAGATGCCTATGTCTGACAGGATTTACATTGCTCAGGCTGATGTTATCCGCGACATAGCCGCAAAGGAGAGCTGTATTATTGTTGGCAGATGTGCAGATTTTATACTTGATGAAAACCCGGATGTTTTCAAAGTGTTCATTACAGCACCCATGAAAGACAAGATTGAGAGAAAGCGTCCTCTCCTCGAAGGCAAGAAGGACAGTGAAATTGAAAGCCATATTGCAAAGATTGATAAAAAACGTGCCAAGTACTATACATACTACACCGACCGCATCTGGGGTAAGGCTTCTACATACAATCTCTGTATTGACAGCAGTATCCTCGGTATAGACGGAACAGTTGAGCTGATTGCAAAGGCTATTGAAATGAGATAACAGCAAAAAACCGCCAATCGGCGGTTTTTTTGTATAAAATTGGCGAAAAAAGTAATTTTCCTCTTGATTCGACATTAAAATAATGATAGAATGGTATAGGTTAAATTTTGAAAGGAGATAAGATTATGAACTATTCACATGAAGTTGAAAACATGTGTGTTGTTGCTAAGGGCGTTGGTCACAAGTGTGCACCCATCCCTCAGGAAGGCACATGGACACATTCCACTCAGATTACAGACATTAACGGTCTTACACATGGTGTAGGCTGGTGTGCTCCCCAGCAGGGTGCCTGCAAGCTTACTCTTAATGTAAAGAACGGCATTATTGAAGAGGCTCTTGTAGAAACTCTCGGCTGCTCCGGTATGACACATTCAGCTGCTATGGCATCTGAAATTCTTCCCGGAAAAACTCTTTTGGAAGCTCTTAACACAGACCTTGTTTGTGATGCTATCAACACAGCTATGAGAGAGCTTTTCCTCCAGATTGTTTACGGCAGAACACAGACAGCTTTCTCCGAGGGCGGTCTTCCCGTTGGCGCAGGTCTTGAAGACCTCGGTAAGGGACCCAGAAGCCAGGTTGGTACTCTCTTCAGCACAAAGGCTAAGGGACCCAGATACCTTGAGCTTGCTGAAGGTTACATCACAAAGATGGCTCTTGACGCTGACAATCAGGTTATCGGTTATAAGTTCGTACACCTCGGCAAGATGATGGAAGCTATCCGTAAGGGTGCTGACGCTAACGAAGCTCTTGAAAAAGCTACAGGTCAGTACGGTAGATTTGACGACGCGGTTAAAGTTATCGATCCGCGTGAAGAATAAGAGAGGGGGAAATTATAATGGCATTATTTGAAAGCTACGAAAGAAGAATTAATCAGGTAAACGCAGCTCTTAATAAGTACGGCATTGCCTCCCTCGATGAAGCAAAGAAGATTTGCGACGACAAGG
>JAZRFC010000021.1:0-2484 GCA_045661145.1 Clostridia bacterium
TTCCACGCTTCGGGGGTTTGGTTTTCAAGATGCTTGATACTCATTTATTTTCAGTCCTCCACTTTTACAACGCGGTAACGGTGTGTTGTTGCCTTTTTACCATTCTCACTTACTACATATACGTTAAATGAGTCTACATTCCTGAGCGTTATGCGTCCTTTTTCACTAACGCGTACAGAACCTATAAAAAGAGTTGCGTTTTCGCTTACAGAAGCGTTGTAGCTTATTATTCCGCAATCCTTTGGAACATAGATGATTGTTTCGTTTTCACCCTTTGCCATAGGATAAACGGTGCTTCCGTCAAAAAATCCCATATAAGAAAGCTCTGCCTGGTTTGATAAAACGCTGTCCTGAGTATAAGAAAGAAGCTTTACTTCAAGCGGTTCAAATGAAAGCGTCTCGGCTTGAAGTCCTTCTATTTTAACCGTTGCACTCTTTTCATCAAATGTGTTATTTACTGCAAAAAGATAGGTTTTTCCGTTATAATGGCGTACCGTAGTGTTAAGCCAGTCACCGCCGCCGCTTACTGCATATGCGGGAGACGGCTCGTCTGATAAAATGGCGTCCTCGTAGGAAGTAATTTCTGCCATAAGGGTCTTTACCTCGGTTTCCCACTGGGAAAGGGGCTTATCTTCATCGTACAGCATTTCGTGGAAGGAGTACCAGCTGATACCCTCCGCCCCTTCACAGATTGCCTGCCATGCCATATTGCGAAGCTCGTCATACGTAGGCGGTCTTACAGCATCATCATTTGAAGAATATTTAAAGCCCTGCAGAACATAGTACACGGGTCTGTTAGGAAAGCTCTCTCTGATAAGCCGCATGCTTCTGCCTACTTTTGCAATATCGTCAACGCTTTTTCCGTTTTCGTCGGTTTTACCTGTGATTGGATACGGGTCAAAGCCCAGGATATCTGTCAGCCTTGTATAAACGCCGTACTTGTCATACTCCTTATTTGCGACACCAAATGTCGGATTGCCAAGGTCGTAGGAAGCAAGAATTTCGTTATTCCACCTTACCTCGTCACCTTCTGTATAGGGGTTAATCTCGTCAAAAAGGTAGTAACCCTCTAAAATTTTGTCGTCCTTATAATCGTCTGTGAGTAGTTTTAAGAACTTGGGAATATCTTCCTGCACATTCATAATTTTCTGTGAATAATTAGTATTTGATGAGAGCTTTGAGTAAAGGTACGCCGTCAGCGAAATTTTCGAAGTAATGCCGTCATTTCGCATAGCATCAAACGTGGTCTTGCTATTTCCTGAATACCACCAGGTCGGGCCGTAGTTTGCAACAGTATCAAGTCCTGTCGCCTTAGCAAACGCGTAGGAGGTGTCGTAGTTAGCTAACACTGTTCCTTCCGCATTTTTTTTGCTGGAGTTTGTGATGGCTGTCATAAACGTTTTTTTGCCGTTCTTTACATAATGGCCGTTTTCGTCTACATAAGCATCGGGGCGGTAATCCTCCGACATTTTTCTTATTGTATGCTCCTCATAGGTTACCTGCTGCCCGCTTTCTTTATTTATCATAGATGCACGAAGGTAATAGTCACCCTCCGAAAGAGAGGCTGACGGGAAAACAAAATTCATTTTTTCGTTAAGAGTATCTGCCGCTGAGCGATACATTACCTTTCCCGATGCATTCTTAAGTGTAACAAGAAGCTCCATTTCGGAAAAATCGTAAAATCCGCCGCGATCATCTAAAAGAACATCAAGATTGATGTCTGTATAGTCATCACCATAGATAAGTCCCTTGTAAGAGGGAGTAACAAGAACCGTCTCAAGCGGGTCGAACGCAACCTTGTAAATCTGGAAATCGTCAAAATAAACTGTTCCGGTAAGTGCTTGGGGAAGGCTTAAATATAGATTAAGCTTGGTTGTATTTTTACTGATTTCGAAGGTTATTATTGACTGATACCAGCCGTCCTCATCCACCGACATTTTTTTAGCGACGTTATTTGTTTGCAGAGTCTTACTACCATACATTTCGTCAACATACGGCTTGGGATTGCCGCCTGTTACGTTCTCGGTCTTTATTCTGCAGGAAAAGGCATACATATCGCCCTCTGCAAACGCGACGGTGGGGGTATATGTTAAACGGAAATATTTTCTTTCCGTAGTATCTGTCTTTTCAATTTTATAGCAGCCTTCGCCATCAACCTTGGTGCTGGTTCCATAAGGGCTTTTAAGAGTATCCGAGTAGTTACTATCGTTAAAATCACATTCTGCGACCAGTTGCTTATCTAATTCATCAAATGAAAATAGTTTTGCCTTATTATCAAGTAGCTTTTGGTCCACAGTAATATCTGTGTAGTTTTTGTAGTTGTAATTAATTGCCTGTGCATTAATGCTTCCAAAAAGCAATGACAGTGTAAGAGTAAAAGTTAAAATTTTGTTTTTCATAAAAGCACATCCTTCTGTTAAATAGCTGTAATGGGTGTGTTAACGAACTTTAAAAAGCCGTAAATCGTTATTTTTTTTGTTACGG
>JAZRFC010000022.1:0-21639 GCA_045661145.1 Clostridia bacterium
AGGGAAGTGTGCCTGCTCCCCGATAAGTAAAAATTGAAAACAGTATGGAAACTAAGTTTCCATACTGTTTTTAATTTTTTAAAAACTATCGTATACAATTACCTCGTCTGTCGGTCTGAACTGATTGTGAAATTCGTGAGGTACTGCATCGGGTGCAGGATATCCCATAACGAGAAGTGCCACTGGGATAATGTTTTCAGGGATATTAAACATTTCTCTCATTTTAAAGGGGTTGAAATGCATTACCCAGGTGCTTCCTACACCTTCATTTTCAGCCGCAAGCATCATATGTGTGGTAACAATACTTGCATCCACCATACCGCTTTGCTCACCGTCGTACTTTCTTGTCCAGCACTCGTCTTTGTTATAGCAGACAAGCATTGCTGTGTTTGCACCAAAATGTGCGTGGGTACATTCGCGGAGTCTTTCAATTGCCTCGGGGGTGTTAAGCACAAGAATTCTTTGAGGCTGTGCATTACAACCCGTGGGGGCAATATGTGATGCCTCCAGAATTTTATCAATAGCCTCTTTTTTTACGGGTTCGTCAGTAAATTTGCGTACAGAATAACGCTTTTTAATAAGTTCAAAGTATTCCATAACAGTACCATCCTTTAATATTTATATTTGGGTTGCATTTTTTTGATGAATATAATAACTACAACGAGGGAAAGGAGCTCTGCCGCAATAATTGAAAGCCATATTCCGTCAAGCTTCAGGAAAATGGGAAGAATCATAACCGCCAGAACTTGGAAAAGAAGCGTTCTTAAAAACGATATTACTGCGGAAACCAATCCGTCATTAAGTGCCGTAAAAAATGATGAACCTAAAATATTAAATCCTGCCAGAAGGAAAGAGAAGCAGTATATAGTAAATCCCTTGACCGTAATATCGAAAAGCTCTTTGTCATATCCTACAAAAATCTGTGACAACGGTCTTGCAAGAAACAGTGAAACGGTAGTCATAACGACCGAAAATACACCTACAATCACAAGGCTCATTTTAAGAAGCTTTTTTAGTTCATTATGATTCTGCGCCCCGAAGTGAAAGCTTATAACAGGTGCGCTTCCAATACAAAAGCCTATAAAAATAGAAATAAAAATAAAGTTGACATACATAATAGTACCGTATGCCGCAATACCATTTTCTCCCGCAAACTTCAACAATTGAAAATTATAAAGAATAGTAACAAGTGACATAGAAATGTTTGTCATCATCTCACTGCTTCCGTTTGTACAGGCTTTAAGTAAGTCCTTAAAATTTACAGATGTTTTGCAAAGCCTTAGTGGTGCTTCTTTGGAAAAAATGAAATAGAAAAGAGGAATAGTGCCTCCTACGAGCTGACTCATTGCCGTAGCAACAGCAGCACCCTGAAGTCCCCATTTAAAAACTCCTACGAAAAGAGCATCCAATACCATATTCGTAACACCTGCAGAAACCGTCACCAAAAGTCCCATCTGAGGCTTTTCTGCCACAATCATAAATGCCTGAAATTCATTCTGCAGAATAAAGGCAAACATCGTTGGCAGAAGAATGTTGCCGTAGAGGACACATGAGCGGAGCATTTCCCCCTCGGCACCGAGGAGTCGGGCTAGCGGCTCTATAAATATGAAACCAAGCACAGACATCAGCAGAGAGAACACAAGAGAAATATAAATCAGCATTGAGAATGTTCTGTTGGCTTTTTCTTTCTGACCTTCGCCCAAATATCGGGCGACGAGGGCACTTCCTCCCGTGCCTATCATAAATCCGATTGCTCCGATTATCATAAATACAGGCATAATGAGATTTATTGATGCAAAAGGAATCTTTCCTGCAAAATTTGAAACAAATACACCGTCAACAACACCGTATATGGATGTGAAAATCATCATAATAATTGACGGAAGAGTAAATTTCAGAAGTTTTCTATATGTAAAACTGTCGGATAACTGAATTTTCATAGCGCATCTCCTTTGGGGAATATTGTAACATAAGAACAGCAAAAAGGCAAGAGAACACTCTTGCCTTTTTGTTAGTTCTTACTAATTTCATCCGTAAATATATCGGAAATTTCCTGAGCATATTCCATCGAGAGCGCATGGCTTATTACCCTTATTGCCGATTCGTTTTTTTGCGGAATCAATATAACCCAACCGTTATCAAAATTGATTTTTATTGCATCCTCACTGCTGTCTGCAGTTATCTTGTGACTGTCACAGATTTTTTTTAGGAGTGCGGACTGCTTTTCTGTATTATAGCTGATATTGGTGCTTAAGGTGTGGGTAGAGGGAATTTCTCTCAGCAGGTTTTCAATAGTGGTTTCATTGTTGCTCAGAAAATCAAGAAGCAGGATAACAGTGCCCACTGCATCAAAACGGTATATAAACTGATGCAAAAACTGCTTTTGATCACTTTTTGAAAGCTCGTTCATAAGATAGGGAGGGCTTATTTTTGTGCGATGCACACGGGCAGAATATTTTTCTGCCATAATTTCAATGCTTTGGGGTGCGGATTCCGATACGAAAATCTCCGCCTCGGGAAAGCTTTTCATTATAATCAGGGAAGTGAGAGCGTAATAATCAAACTCTGATATTTTTTCTCCTGAGTTTTTAATAATTGTCACAGCTTCACACTTATAGTCAATAATAACTCCGAAACTATAAAATCCTGATTTCAGAATCTTGTAAAATTCGTGATTTTCCTCAGTTGTAAAGGTGAAATGACAACCCAAATCCTTTGCCGCGCTTTGGAGCAAATCCTTTGCCCACAAATTGGGACAGCAAATGAGAAGCCTTTCGTTAAGTTCTTTTCCCGTGGTAGAATTTATAAGCTGTTTCAGATAGTAAAGCTTGTATTCAAAAAGGTACTCCGTTTCATGAATTTTTGAGGCTTTTTCTCTTTTTGCTTCGCCCGAATCTACAATAGTACATAACTTTTTAAGTTCTTCGTTTTCAATGTCTGCACCGCACTTGTTTATAATATCAAGGCTTCCCTGAATATTTCCCTCGTATTCTCTTGTGCTTAATGAGATTCCGCCGTCAAGTGAATAAAACCTGATGGCACTTCGTGTAATAGGAAGAGGTTGCTCGCCCATATCGCAGGGCTTTCCGCCTGCAGATTGAATCCCCGATAAAAGTGCGTTCTTAATCATAGAACTGCAAGGTGAGCCATCTTGTGAAACTGCAATTTTCTTTCCTAAAAGGGAAACGATGCTTCTTCCCAGAGTTGAGGCAAATTCAGGGGTAATATCCCGGTTTATAACTCCCGATGCACTTCCGTCGGAAAAAAGAGAACGGGGAGAGGTTTTCTCCCATATGAGATTTTCACAAACAGTGCTTTCATTTTCTATATATTTCTCAGGCCATATATGTGAGGAGTTTCTTACAGTACAATGCTTTCCTATCTTTGTAGCTTTTCCTACAACACTGCCCTCATATACGGCACTTTCAAACCCTATTTCTGAGTTGTTTCCAATTATCGCCCCTCTTACCGAAGAGCCTTCACCGAGGGAAGCCCCGTCCATAATGATGCTTCTTTTAACCCCCGAAAAACAGTCTGCATTTACATTTTTACCGATTTGAGTGTAGGACTCAATTCTTGCTCCTTTGGAAATAAAGCTTCCGCTTCCTATATATACCGGAGGTACGATAACACTTCCCTGCATAACGGTGGCACCGTCCTCCATCCATACCCCGGGAGCTTTTTCATCGCAGGGAAAGGGGAGATTAATTTTCTTATCAAAAAAGTCCCGCGAACATTTATGATAGCTTTCAAAATCAGAAATATTGCGTATATAGCAAGGAGGAGAAACTGCAAAAACACCTGTGCTTTCAATAAGTGCTTCGGCAAGCTCGGGGAGAGTTGTACATTCTTTGGTTTTTGTTCCTTTTGGAATAACTGCAATTCCCGTAAAGACACTTCCTGCCAGATGCACCGTATCGGGAAAACGAATGTATTTAGTAACCGAAGAGGAGGAATCCACATAAACTCTGCCAAATTCATCGTCCCCCTCGGGTTTTGTGACTAGTAACGGATAGCGGTTTTTGTCAAATGCCTTAATAAGAGCTGTTAAATCAATGTCGGTCAAAGTGCTGTCATTTATCAGGACTGTGTCATCATCAAAAAAATCGCACAGATTTTTAACACGGGAAAAACTGATTTGTACATCTTCAATTTTCGCCGTGGAAAAATGCTTTTCTATCACTTCCGAAAGGTATTCGGAGGCAAAGGTGATTTCCTTTATGCCGTGTCTTTTAAAAAGACGTATAGTATGCTCGGCAATTGGTCTGTTCATAACGGGAAGCATTGATTTGGGAACAGAGCAAGTGACAGGCCTCAGGCGTGTGCCCTCATTGTTGCAAAGAATAACTGCTTTCAAAATGTAAACACTCCTTATTTTTCGGAAATTTGAATCGTAATTTCGTTTTTGTCTGTTACGCTGAAAAACGCCACTTGGTCGTAGCTTTTAATGTTGTACTCCCCAAGCTTTTTGCGTAGCCAATTTTCGCTGAGTCCGGCACCCTTGAGATTGTTTTTTCGCAGAACTCCATCGGCTATGATTGTGTGGGGAATATGTGTTTGCTCTGGAGAAAGGTTAAGGTCACTGCAAACTACGGGACGTGAGCTTTCCTTGGGAACAATGGAAAGCTGACCGTTGGTTTCAATTATTGCGCTATCAATTTCTGACAGCGTGCTGTACCCTGCAAGACGTAGTTGCTCCAATATATCATCGATACAGATTCGAAGCCTCTTAAGGTCTTTCATAATAAGCTTCCCATCCCTTATTATCTGTACGGGAGAACCGGTTATAATTTTTCTCATCAGTTCGCTTTTTATAACCAATATGGAAAAAACAAGCTCCAGAAAAACTAATGCAGCAATAGGGATAATACCGTGATAAAGCGGGATATCCTTTTCGCTTATGGGTATCGATGCAAGCTCGGAAATCATCAGTGCAATAACAAATTCTGACGGCTGAAGCTCGCCAAGTTGACGTTTCCCCATAACCCTCATTGCCGTAACTACACAAATATAAAGAATAACTGTGCGGATAAAAATTGTCATAAACAATCTCCTTTTGTAAAGTATTATTTGTAAAACAAAAAAAGAAATTCCCATTTTGAGAATTTCTTTTTTTAAAAAATCGAGGTCATTTAACTTACGTCGGTCATATCAATGTATAATTTTCCATTTTCTGCAATAAATTCTTTTCTTCCCTGCAGATTATCACCCAGAAGCAAATCAAATGTTGCCGCCATTTTCTCGGCATCCTCGCTTACAACTTTTATAAGCCTTCTTGTTTCGGGATTCATTGTGGTCTGCCACATCATATCGGGCTGGTTTTCACCAAGACCTTTGCTTCGTTGAATAGATACGCCTTTTTCGGGAAGCTGGGAGAGAATCTCTGTCTTTTCCTTTTCATTGTATGCAAAATATGAATTGTCCTTGTGTGTGATTTCAAACAGAGGAGATTCAGCAATGAATACTTTGCCCTCGTCAATCAGCGTGGGCACAAGGCGGTACAGCATTGTAAGAATAAGTGTACGAATCTGGAATCCGTCAACGTCCGCATCGGTACAGATAATAACCTTGTCCCAACGGAGATTGTTTATGTCAAAGGAATTCATATCCTTGTTATGCTTTGTCTGAATTTCAACACCGCAGCCAAGCACCTTCAAGAGGTCTGTTATAATCTCACTCTTGAAAATCTTTTCAAAATCAGCCTTAAGACAGTTGAGTATCTTACCTCTTACGGGGATAATTGCCTGAAATTCTGCATCTCTGCCAAGTTTACAAGCACCCAGCGCAGAATCACCCTCAACTATATAAAGCTCGCGCTTTGAAACATCCTTGCTTCTGCAGTCAACAAATTTCTGTACACGGTTTGTAACATCCATTGTACCTGTCAGCTTTTTCTTGATGCTTGCACGGGTTTTTTCAGCATGCTCACGGCTGCGCTTGTTAAGAAGCACCTGATTTGCAATCTTTTCCGCCTCGGGACGGTTTTCGATGAAGAATATTTCCAAATTCTTGCGGAGAAATTCCGTCATTGCCTCCTGAATGAATTTGTTTGTGATACTTTTCTTCGTCTGATTCTCATAGCTTACAACGGTAGAGAAACAGTTGGTAACAAGAATCAGGCTGTCTGAAATATCATTGAATGTAATCTTTGACTCGTTCTTTGTATATTTGTTGTTTTGCTTGATGTATGAATCAACGGCACTTACAAGAGCACTTCTTGCAGCCTTGTCGGGAGCACCGCCATGTTCAAGATAGCTGGAGTTGTGATAGTACTCAATGAGTTGTACATCATTTGAAAATGCAAATGCGGCACTCATCTTGACCTTGTAATCTTTCATATCCTCACGGTCACGCCCCATACTTTCGCCCTCGCAGAATGAGGTGTTGGAAATACGCTTCTCGTTTTCGGGGCAAAGCTCATTGATATAGTCAACAATACCATTGTCGTAGCGGAATTCATATTTCTCGGTTTCACTTCCGTTATGATAGGTCAGCTTGAAAGTAAGACCTGCATTAACAACCGCCTGACGTTTAAGGGATTCAATGAAGAAATCAACGGGAATATTGATGTCTGTGAACACCTGTAAATCGGGACGCCACTTAATTGTTGTACCCGTAGAACGGTATTTCTTCTCTTCCTTATACAGTCCGCCGACATTTTCACCCTTTTCAAAGTAAAGGGTATGCTCGTAGCCGTCACGGTTAACGGTTACATTCATATACTCGGCACTGTACTGTGTAGCACACAGACCAAGACCATTAAGACCGATTGCATAACCATAGTTGCCATCATTTTCCTTGTCGTACTTACCGCCTGCATAAAGCTCACAGAATACAAGCTCCCAATTATACTTTTCTTCCTTGGGGTTCCAATCAAGGGGAATACCTCGACCAAAGTCCTTAATTTCTATTGACATATCGCTATGGCGGGTTACCTCAATAACCTTTCCGTACCCCTCCTTGGCTTCGTCAATTGAGTTTGAAACTATTTCAAATACGCTGTGTTCACAGCCTTCAAGTCCGTCGGAACCGAAAATAACACCCGGTCTTTTACGGACACGGTCAGCACCCTTAAGGGCGGTGATACTTTCGTTGCCGTAGCTTTTTTTAGCCATTTGCACATCCTCCGTTTATGTGTTTATTTATTCTGAATAATTGCTGCTTTTAATGTGTTTTTCATCAGCATTGCAATAGTCATAGGACCTACACCGCCCGGAACGGGGGTGATTGCACTTGCAACCTCGGAAACCTCGTTGTACGCCACATCACCGCAGAGCTTTCCGTTTTCATCGCGGTTCATACCTACGTCAATTACAATAGCACCCTCTTTAACCATATCGGCTGTTAT
Organism: Clostridia bacterium; assembly: GCA_045661145.1. Lineage (GTDB taxonomy): Bacteria > Bacillota > Clostridia > UMGS1883 > UMGS1883 > UMGS1883. The sequence continues at coordinate 7,349 of JAZRFC010000022.1, forward strand.
GAATTTTGCCTTACCGACAGCGGCAACAAGGATGTCTGCACGGCGGCAAACCTCTTTAAGATTCTTTGTTCTGCTATGGCAAATTGTAACTGTACCGTTTTCGTGGAGAAGAAGCATTGCCTGTGGCTTGCCAACAATATTGCTTCTGCCGACAACTACACATTCCTTACCGCATACATCAATATTTGTCAGGCGGATAAGCTCCATAACGCCTGCAGGTGTGCAGGGGAGAAAGTCAAAGTTGCCAATCATAATCTTGCCCACATTTACAGGATGGAATGCATCCACATCCTTTTCGGGACGGATAGAAAGAAGTACCTTCTCACTGTCAATACCCTTGGGGAGAGGAAGCTGTACCAGAATACCGTTAATTTCCTTTTTGTTATTAAGGGTATCGATAAGCTCCAGAAGTTCTTCCTCGGTGGTTTCTTTGGGAAGAGCATATTCTTCGGAATAGAAGCCACATTCTTCGCAAGCTTTTTTCTTATTATTTACATAAACTCGGCTTGCAGGGTCATCACCAACAATAATTACTGCAAGTCCGGGATTAATACCTTTTTCCTTTAACGCTTCCGTTTCTTTTCTGAGGTCCTCTTTGATTTTTATTGAGAGTTCCTTTCCGTTTAAAATCTGTGCTGCCATTTATATTTCTCCTTTCGGGTTTTATCAGGCACTCGGGACCGAAGCCTATGAGGTCCGGTCTGCCTGCTTTTGTAAGTGCTTCTTTTACAAGTTTATAGTTTTCCTTTCGTGACGACTGCAAAAGTGCTCTTTGCAGAGCCTTTTCGTGTGGGTCACGGGGAACATATACTTTTTTCATTGTTCTTGGGTCAAGTCCCGTGTAAAACATTGCCGTGGAAAGTGTTCCCGGGGTAGGGTAGAAATCCTGCACCTGCTCGGGACGGATGTTGTTTTTCCTTAAATATACCGCCAACTCGATTGCATCACGGAGCGTGCTTCCCGGGTGGCTTGACATCAGGTATGGAACAAGATACTGTTCCTTTCCCAATTCTCGGTTTATATCGTAAAACTTTTTACAGAATTTTTCGTATTGTTTAACTCCGGGTTTACCCATATAGCGGAGAACATTTTCACTGATATGCTCAGGAGCAACCTTAAGCTGACCGCTTACATGATGCTCGCAAAGCTCCCTGAAAAATGTATCGTCCTTGTCGGAAATCAGGTAGTCGTAACGGATACCGCTACGTATAAATACTTTCTTAACTTTGGGAAGTGCCCTTAGTTTACGAAGAAGCTCTACATAATCCTTGTGGCTTACTTCAGCATTGGGACAAACTGACGGATAAAGGCATTGTCTGTCACGGCAGGTGCCTTTATCAAGCTGTTTTTTGCAGGCAGGTGCACGGAAATTTGCCGTAGGACCTCCTACATCGTGTATATATCCCTTGAAATCCTTATCCCATATAAGCTTCTGTGCTTCCGCAAGTATTGATGCCTGACTTCTTGCCTGCACAACCCTTCCCTGATGAAAGGTAAGTGCACAGAAGCTGCAGCTTCCAAAACATCCTCTTGATGAGGTTATTGAAAATTTAACTTCTTCAAGGGCAGGGATTCCGCCGTCTTTATCATACATAGGATGCCACGCACGCATATAGTTAAGGGCATAAACCTTGTCCATTTCCTTTTGAGAAAGTGGCATCGACTGAGGAAGCTGTACAAGATATCTGTCCCCGTGCTGTTGCACAAGGGTTTTGCCACGGACTGCATCCTGCTCGTAATACTCCACAGCCGCCGCTTTTGCGTAGGCTTCCTTATCCTCCGAAACCTTTTCAAAAGAGGGGAGAACAATACTGTTTTTCGGCACCTTGTCCGATATATAACAACTTCCGTGCAGGTTTGTGATTCTATTTATCGGAATACCGTCACGGAGCTTTTCTGCAACTGCAAGAACTGTTCTTTCGCCCATACCAAAAAGGAGCAGGTCGGCACCGCTGTCCACAAGAATAGAACGCCTTACCTTGTCCTGCCAATAGTCATAATGGGCAAAACGTCTTAAACTCGCTTCTGTTCCGCCAATAATTACGGGAATACTGCCAAATGCGGCGCGTGCCATATTGGAATATACAATTACGCATCTGTCGGGGCGGTAGCCTGCTTTCCCACCGGGGGAATATACATCACCGCTTCTTTTTTTCTTAGATGCGGTATAGTGGTTTACCATAGAATCTATAACACCGCCGGAAATAAGAACACCGAGCCTCGGCTCACCAAAAGAGGTGAGAGCATCGGGGTCATTACGGTCGGGCTGAGGGCACATACATACTCTGTATCCGTTGGATTCAAGAAGCCTTGCAAGAAGACTTGCACCGAAAGACGGATGGTCTACATATGCATCCCCTGATATGAATAAAAAGTCATAATAATCCCAGCCGAGATTATCCATTTCAGTTTTCGAAACAGGTAAAAAGTTACTCTTCATAGTTCTAATCCCTCAATACTACATTATAATATAATGAAGGGCTTTTTTCAAGTGAAATTTTCCTTTGCGGAATTGACATATAAAAAATTTTTCAAAATACGACAAAAACGGACATAAACAAATAAAATGTTACGAAAATATTAATTCTTATGCAAAGAATGTCAAAACATTCAATTGCAAATATATGGAAAAATATGTAAAATTATTACAGCGCGCTGAGGAAAAAAGTGCCTATGGAAATTTGCCCTGAGGTGTGTAAAAATAGAAATATAAACGAAGTAAGGGGAGTGAAAAATGCCAGAGAAAGCTTATATCAGGGAAGCAGAAACGGAAAGTGCGGCAGGGGACAGAATTCTCTTGTACTATCACACTAATGAAAAGAAAATCAAAACTTCATCAGGTGAATGCCTTAGGTACGGAGTGAGTATTACAATGTATACTCAGCGCACGGGACAACGTACTCATCGGGAGCGAAAAGTTATGGAAGGAATTTTCAGTACAAGGAAGGAAGCAGAAAAGTTTGTAGATGTACTGTGCAGAGGATTGGTAACACCTATAACTCTGGAGGATATAGTGGCAGATTGTGTAGGTTAAAAATTTTTTCAAAAAATACTTGCAATTAGTAAAAGAGTATGATATAGTATGCAGGTAAAAAAGCGGTCCTCTGCATTTCTTTCGTACGAACGCTTTATTTTAACCGCTAAGGCGGGTAAGAAAGGAGCGATTTGAGTGGACGTTTTAAAGGCGATTACTCAGGAACAGATCAGAACTGACCTTCCCAAGCTTGAAATCGGTGACTATGTAAAGTTGTACGTAAAGGTTAAGGAAGGTGCAAAGGAAAGACTTCAGATGTTCGAAGGTACTGTTATTTCCAAGAAACACGGCGGTATTCAGGAAACATTTACTGTAAGACGTCTTTCATACGGTGTCGGTGTTGAAAGAACATTCCCTGTTAATTCACCCAGCCTTGACCACATCGAGGTTGTAAGACACGGTAAAGTTAAGCGTGCTAAACTGTACTATCTGCGTGACAGAGTTGGTAAGGCAGCTAAAGTTAAGGAAAGACTTTAATAGTCAATGGGAGGGAATCTGTCACAGGGCAGATTCCCTTTTTCATTTCCATATGCCAAGCTTAAAGGAGTAAGAAAATGGAAGAAAAAGATTTTAATACAGAAGAAAATGTTGAGATTTCAGAGAAAGATTATGATGATACGGGTAAGAAAAAAAGTGCAGCAAGAGAACTTCTCGAATGGATTCAGGCAATCGTCATTGCAGTGGTACTTGCCCTTGTTATCCGTAGCTTTGTGTTCAATGTAGTAAAGGTTGACGGACAGAGTATGATGCCCACGCTTCACAACGGCGACCGTATGATTGTGTGGCGGCTGGGTTATGAACCAAAGCAGGGGGATATAGTTGTATTCAATCCTCCCGGATACGGCGAAAATATTTTTTGGATTAAGCGTGTTATTGCAACAGAAGGGCAAGAGGTGGAAATAGACCTTAAAAATAATTCCACCTATGTAGACGGAAAGAAGCTTGATGAATCCTACATCAACGACTGTTCCTGCAATGAGTGTGGGATGTACGGCGGTGATGATATGATTGACAGAGGGTTTGAAAAAGATAAGCTCAAGCTGACTGTTCCCGAGGGCTGTATCTATGTTATGGGTGATAACAGAAACCACAGCAGTGACAGCCGTGTAATCGGTCAGGTAAGCACGAATCAGGTTATAGGCAAGGCGGTACTTCGCTTCTGGCCGTTTAAAACTATAAAAACATACTAAAATACAAGGGAGGGTGAAAGTATGAATATACAGTGGTTTCCCGGGCATATGACCAAAACCAAAAGAATGATGGCTGAAAACATCCGTCTTTGCGACTGTGTGATTGAGCTGTGCGATGCAAGATGTCCGCAGAGCAGCCGTAATCCCATGCTTCCCTCCATTATAGGTAATAAAAAGCTTTTGCTTGTAATAAACAAAAGTGACATTGCAGACCCCGTCGAGACACAGAAATGGATTGAACGCTTTAAAAAAGACGGCATTACCGCAATAGCACTCAGTTGCAATGATGCAAAAGGAATTTCCAAGGTTTTCGATTCTGTAAAGGAGCTTTTAAAAGAAAAGACGGAACGTGACCGTGCCCGTGGCTATGTAAATAAGCCTGCAAGGATAATGGTCTGCGGAATTCCCAATGTAGGAAAGAGTTCTTTTATAAATAAGCTTTACGGAAAAAGTGCAGCTGTTACAGGAGACCGCCCCGGTGTTACAAGGGGTAAGCAATGGATAACCCTTAAAAACGGTATGGAGCTTCTCGATACCCCCGGTATTCTGTGGCCCAGGTTTGAGGATAAGGATGTTGCATTAAAGCTTGCCTATACAGGTGCAATAAAGGATGATGTGCTTGATGTGGAGGAGCTTTGTGCAAACCTCTGTACATTCCTTGCAGAAAACTATCCCGACAGATTAAAAGAACGCTACAAGATAGAGCTTGAGGAAAATCTTCAGGGTTTTGAAATCCTTGAAAGAATCTGCAGAAAACGCGGCTTTATAGTAAAAGGCGGAGAGGTGGACTATCTTCGCGGTGCTAATGTGATTTTGGATGAGTTCCGTGGTGCGAAATTAGGAAAAATAACCTTAGAATAGGTGAAACTTATGAAAGAAGCAGAACTTGAAAGACTCCAATCAATGTGGAAAATTGAACATAGTCTTTTTGAAAAAGGATACAAAATTATAGCAGGTGTTGACGAGGCAGGTCGTGGACCTCTTGCTGACGAGGTGTATGCGGCGGCAGTAATTCTCCCTCCCGATGTTTGTATAGAGGGGCTTAATGATTCCAAGAAGCTTTCTGAGAAGAAACGTGAAAAACTCTTTGACGAAATTAAAGAAATAGCCCTTGCCTATGCAGTTGCAACAGCAAGCGTGGAGGAGATAGATACCTATAATATCCGTAATGCAACCTATATGGCAATGAACAGGGCAATAGAAGCGCTTAATATAAAACCTGACTATGTAATAGTTGACGGGGATTGTATAAAGGAATGTAACTACCCTTACGAATGTGTGGTAAAGGGTGACAGTAAAAGCCTCAGCATCGCGGCGGCATCAGTTCTTGCAAAGGTATCAAGAGACAGACATATGCTCCAGATGGCTGAAAAGTATCCCGAATACGGCTTCGAAAAACATAAAGGCTACGGTACAAAGGTGCATATTGAAGCTTTGAAGGAGTTTGGTCCTTGTGAAATTCATAGAAAAACTTTTATCAAAAAATTCGTGTAATAAAGAAAATACTACGGCAGTTTCCATCGGTAATATAGGCGAGGAGGCTGCCGTTATCACGCTTAAAAAGCAGGGTTACAAAATCATTGAACGTAACTACCGCACAAAGATGGGCGAGATAGACATTATCGCAAGAGACGGTGAATATACCGTTTTTGTTGAGGTCAGACTCCGTAAAAGCAATGCTTTTGGTACACCTGCTGATACCATTGACGAAAGAAAACAGCAGAAAATAATAAAAACAGCACAGCTTTATGCTGTGAAAAACGACATCTATGACACACCGATGCGTTTTGATGCGGTGCTGATAAATGCCGACACAGACGGTGAAAAGCTTATAAATAAAGAAATACAGATTATAAAAGATGCGTTCAGATTATAAGAGGAAACAATTATGAAACTGATTATTGCCGAAAAGCCGAGCCTTGCAAGAAATATTGCAGGCGCAATCGGGAATATGAAAAAACACCACCGTCATTTTGAGGGCGGAGGTTATATTGTAACATGGGCATTCGGTCATTTGTTTTCCCTTGCCGATATAGAGCATTACTCACCAAACCCCGACGGTGAAAACAGATGGAGTATGAAAAATCTTCCTTGCTTTCCCGAAAAGTTTGAGTTTGAGCTTAAAAAAAATCAGGAAAAGCAGGTTGACAGCGGTGTCTGTCAGCAGTTTGAAACTATCAGGGATTTATGTAACCGTGACGACGTGACGGAAATAATAAACGCAGGCGATGCTGACAGAGAGGGCGAAATCATTGTACGTACCTGCGTAATGAAAGCGGAATGTAAAAAGCCCTTTATGAGATTGTGGCTTCCCGACCAGACGGAGGAAACCATTATGCAGGGACTTTCCGAATTGAAAGAGGAAACCTCCTACGATAACCTTGCAAAGGAGGGTTATGCCCGTACATTTATTGATTGGCTTTACGGGGTGAATCTCACCCGTTACGCAACCCTTAAAACGGGCACACTTATGAGGGTGGGCAGAGTCATAGTTCCCATTGTAAAGGCAATTTATGACCGTGATATGGAAATCAGAAATTTCAAACCCGATATATATTATGCACCTTACAGCCTTACCGAGCAGGGCGGAGGAGAGGTAGAGCTTACGAGTAAGGAAAAGTTTGACAAAAACTCTCTTTCTAAAGCGCAGGAGCTTTGCAACAAATATAACGAGACAAAGGGCGTAGTTACAAGCAAGAAAACCAAGAAAGACACCCTTTCCCCAGGTAAACTTTTTTCTCTTACCAAGCTTCAGAATGTGTTGGGTAAAAAATATAAAATGCCTATGGACGAAAGTCTTCGTATTGTTCAGGGGCTTTATGAAAAAGGCTATGTGACATATCCCCGTACAAATTCGGAGTATATGGCAACTGCGGAAAAGGGAAAAATAAAGCAGATTCTTGAAGCTGTAGGAAAGCTTGGCTATCCTGTAAAGTTCAAGGACGGGAAAACTATTTTTGACGATAGCAAGATTGAATCCCACTCTGCGCTTACTCCCACCTATAAAATTCCTGCCAAGACGGCACTTTCCGAAGAAGAGGCAAAGGTTTATTCAACCATAATGCGCCGTTTTGTAGCAGTTTTCTGCAGTGAGGAATGTATAGCACAGAAAAATGAAATAAAAATAGATGTAGGCGGTATGGAGGAATTTACCCTTAAGGGTACTGTTATCCTTGAACCGGGCTGGACTAAATACGACGATTATAATAAAAAGGATAAAATACTTCCAAACCTCCAGAAAGGTGATATAATAGATGTGAATTTTACTCCCAAGGAAAAGGAAACATCTCCACCCAAGCATTATACAATAGAAACCTTAAATAACTATCTTAAAAACCCATTCCGTGAAGAAAAGGCAAATGCGCAGAATGAAGATGATGCCGAGGAATACCGTGCAATCTTTGAGGGGCTAGAGCTTGGCACGGAAGCCACACGAACGGGGATTATTGAAAACGCTATAAAAAGCAAATACATATCCCTTAAAAAAGATGTGTACACGATTCTTCCCGACGGGGAAAATCTCATAGTTTCCCTCAGCCGAATGGGAATAACTATGGATAAGTATAAAACATCTTACCTCGGACAAGCCCTAAAAAAGGTTTACAAGGGTGAAATTACCGTCAAGGACAGTATTCTTTTGACCGAAAATGAGATAAAAAGGGTCTTTGAAAGAGACGAAAAAGATACTGACGACGGCTTTGTAGGTGATAATGTCGGCATATGTCCCCTTTGCGGAGGAAATGTTGTACGCACGAAATTCGGTTACGGGTGCGACAAATATAAGGACGGCTGTAAGTTCAGTGTAAACAATGTGATTCTTGAGCGTGTTATTTCTCTTTCACATATGAAGATGCTTCTCGAAGCGGGAAAAACAGGGAAGATAGACGGCTTTATATCAAAGAAAAGCGGAAAACCTTTCTCTGCCGTGCTGAAGCTTGAGAATGGAAAAGTATCTTTTGATTTTTAGGAGGAAAACTGTATGAAAAAAATTCTTGTAGTGGTAGATATGCAGAACGACTTTATTGACGGTGCTCTCGGAACAAAGGAAGCACAGGCAATAGTTGATAATGTTGTGAAAAAAATAGAGGAGTTCGACGGTGCAATCTATGTCACATACGATACGCATTTTGAAGACTATATGGAAACAAACGAGGGAAAAAATCTCCCTGTTTGCCATTGTGTCCGTGATACCGAGGGATGGATGCTGAATGAAAAGGTAAAGGAGGCTCTTGACAAAAAGGAGTCCTATACCGAGGTTGAGAAAATCACTTTCGGAAGCATTGACCTGCCCTTTGTCCTTGCAGAAGAAAACGAAATGGACGAAGCCGAGATTGAGCTTATAGGACTTTGCACTGACATTTGTGTTGTGTCAAATGCACTTATTCTGAAAGCAAACTATCCTGATACGGATATATATGTGGATTCCTCCTGCTGTGCAGGTGTAACTCCCGAAAAACATCAGGCGGCACTTGAAACAATGCGTTCCTGCCAAATTATTGTAAAATAAACTAAGAGGTGAATAAAAATGAGTGAAAATTGTAATCATAACTGTTCAGAATGCGGAAAGGACTGTTCAAGCAGGCAGGACCCACAGAGTCTTCTGGAAAAGCCCCATGAACTTACCAGAGTGAAGAAAATTATCGGTATTGTAAGTGGTAAGGGCGGTGTAGGTAAATCTATGATAACCTCCCTTCTTGCAGTAAGTATGCAGAGGAGAGGTCTCGGCACCGCAATCCTTGATGCCGATATTACGGGCCCCTCAATCCCCAAGGCATTCGGAATAAAGGACAGACCTGACGGAAGCGATATAGGACTTTTCCCCGTGAAGAGTAAGCTCGGTACGAAGATTATGTCTGTTAATCTGCTTCTTGAAAACGAAACAGACCCCGTAATCTGGCGTGGACCCGTCATTGCAGGAACGGTTAAGCAGTTCTGGACAGATGTTATCTGGGGCGACGTGGACTATATGTTTGTGGATATGCCTCCCGGAACGGGTGATGTTCCGCTTACCGTGTTCCAGTCGATTCCTGTTGACGGCATTGTTGTTGTAACCTCTCCGCAGGAGCTTGTTGAAATGATTGTGGGCAAGGCAGTGAAAATGGCTGAAATGATGAATATTCCCATCCTCGGCATTGTTGAAAATATGTCCTATTTCGAATGTCCCGACTGCGGAAAGAAGCACAGCGTATTCGGTGAAAGCCGTATAGATTCCCTTGCGAAAAAGTACGGTATTGATACCGTTTCCAAGCTTCCCATCAACCCCAAGCTTGCACAGAGCTGTGACAGGGGTATGATTGAGCTTTTCGAGGGAGATTGGCTCGAAAATATGGCAGATAAAATCGAAAGGTGATAGTATGTTCGATGCATTAAAAGTTAAAAACGAATGTGTAGAATGGATAAGGAAATTTTTTGAGGAAAACGGCAAGGGATGTAATGCCGTTGTAGGAATTTCGGGTGGTAAGGACAGCTCCGTTGTAGCGGCTTTGTGTGCCGAAGCCCTTGGTAAAGACCGTGTAATCGGTGTCCTTATGCCCTGCGGTGAGCAGGCTGATATTTCCTGCTCCTACAAGCTTGTAAACCATCTTGGCATCAAGCATTTTGTGATAAATGTCAAGGATGCAATCGAGGGGCTTAAGGGCGCATTCCCTGAGGAAATTGAGCTTACCAATCAGGCGAATATCAACCTCCCTCCCCGAATCCGTATGGCAACGCTGTATGCTGTTTCTCAATGCTTTAACGGACGTGTGGCAAACACCTGCAACCTGTCCGAGGATTGGGTAGGCTACTCCACCCGCTATGGTGATGCGGCAGGTGATTTTTCACCCCTTGCGAAAATCACCGTGACGGAGCTTAAGGAAATCGGACACCTTATGGGACTTCCCTACGACCTTGTTGAAAAAGTGCCCATTGACGGACTTTGCGATAAAACTGATGAGGATAACCTTGGCTTCACCTACGCAATGCTTGATAAATATATCCGTATAGGCGAAATAGACGATTTGGAGAAAAAGGAGAAGATTGACCGTCTTCACAAAATGAACCTCTTCAAGCTTCAAATGATGCCAATGTTTGAGCCCTCAACTGAAAATATGTAAAAGAATACCGCTGAGAATTTTCTCAGCGGTGGTTTACTTATTCCAATGTTTCGATATCAAAATCAAATTTTGTTGCTCTTCGCCTCATTCTGACATTCTGTACAAGACCAACGGCAATAAAGCAGGTTACAAGGTTACTTCCTCCGTAGCTTACAAAGGGGAGCGGAATACCCGTAATGGGCATAAGACCAAGGCACATTCCAATGTTTTCAAGAACGTGGAAAAACATCATTGCACCTACTCCCACGCAAATCATTTCGGCAAAGGTGACGTGGGAACAGCTTTTTGCATTGTCAAAACAGCGGTAAACTATAATGAGAAGTATGACTGCAACAAACAAACCGCCGATAAGACCGAATTCCTCACCAATCACCGAATAAATAAAGTCGGTATGCTTTTCGGGAAGATAGCCATACTGTGTCTGCGGTCCTTTCATATAACCGCGTCCCCATATCATACCGCTTCCGATAGCAAGCTTTGATTGAAGAACATGATAACCGCTTCCCGTAGGGTCATTTTCGGGAAAAAACAAGGAAATAATTCTGTTCTTCTGGTAATCCTTTAAAAACAACCATATTATAGGGGAAAGGACAGCACCGATTCCGCATACGCCTAAAATATATTTACGGTGTATTCCTGCAAAGAACAACCCAAATGCGAAAATAACTATAAATACCGTTGCAGTACCGAAGTCAGGCTGAAGCAATACGGGAATTACATAGCAGGCAAGGTGTAAAATAAGTCCCAGCAAGGTTTTCTTTGTGTTAATGCTTTCATACTTTTTGGAAATATGGATTGCAAGAGTGATTATAAAACACACCTTGGCAATTTCTGAGGGCTGAATGGTAACAGGACCCAGCACAATCCATCCCTGAGTACCGTGGGACAGCTTGCCTATAGCAAGTACAAGTAACAGTAAGCCCACTCCTGCACCAAATATGAGGTAACGGAGTTTTTCAAAATATTTGTAACTGAAAAATATAACCGCACTCATTGCACCAATGCCGAGGATAAGAGCAACACTTTGCACAATCACATATTTAAAATGTGCATCCATGGTATTTGAGGCACTGTTAATTACGAATATTCCCGTAAGTGCCGCAAGAATACTGCATACCAGAAGCACCATATCTATTTTATCTGAAAAAATATTTGACTTTTTCATTTTATCACCTTAGGAGTATTGTAGCAGAAATAGTGAAGATAATCAATCTTTTTTTGAACTCTTATTTTGTCGGAATTTATAATACAATATTTGTTACATAATGGGTTATACTACTCGTGAGGTGATTTGATTATGAGTAACAAGAAAGAACAGGACAACAAAAAAACTGCAACAAATAACCAGTGGGTTTCCGCAGGTTTGGCTCGCCCGACAGACAAATCCGTCAGAAAAGATGGCCCTGGCGGCGAGGACGCAAAATAATTGCATAAAAAATCAAGGGCACTGCCCTTGATTTTTTCAAAGATTGAAAAATTTTCAAGTGTATGATATAATTAAGTAAATGTTTTTGTGGAGGTGTTTTGATGAAGAAAAAAGCGATTATATTCTTTATGATATTAATAATTGCAGGCATATTGGCTTTTGCATTTAATACAAAGTTAAAAACAGTTACATACAATATTAAAAGTTCTGAAATCAATAGTAAAATAAAGCTTGCATTGGTGACTGATTTACATTCCTGCTATTATGGTGAAAACCAACGTAAGCTCCTTACTGAAATTGAAAAATATCAGCCTGATGCTGTGCTTTTGGGCGGTGATATTTTTGATGATGTTAAGGATGATTCCAATGCAAATATTTTTATAGACAGTATAGCAAAAAAGTATAAAACATATTATGTAAGCGGAAACCACGAATGGTGGAGCGACAGAATGTATGATATATTTGATTCTCTCACTGATAAAGGGGTAATTGTTCTTCGGGGAAATACTGATGTAATAGAGATAGGAGAAGATTTAATTACTGTTTCGGGAATCGACGATTCCGATGTGAATGTATATGACAGTACATATCCAAGTTGGGAAAATCAACTGAAGCAAGCAGGGGAATGTTTGGAAAAGAATCAGTTTAACCTGCTTCTTGCACACCGTCCCGAAAATGTAGAAAAGTATTTTGAATATGATTTTGATCTAGTTTTATCAGGTCACGCACACGGTGGTCAATTTAGAATACCCTATATAGTAAATGGGTTGTATGCACCAAATCAAGGCTTTTTCCCAAAATTAGCAGGCGGTATATATGATTTTGACGGAAGAAAACTGATTGTGAGCCGAGGTTTGGCAAAAGAAAGCACCAGACTTCCAAGAATTTTCAACAGACCCGAATTGGTGTTTATCAATTTAATACCTGAATAAAACAAAAAAGGAGAGCGTTAATAAAATAATTTGTTCGCCTTAAAAACAGGCAGGGATTCTCATTGAATCCCCGCCTGTTTAAGTTAGTTCTTTATTTGCCGACCCGTATGGTCTATTGTATAATTATCCTTATAAATTAAATCGCTGACCTTTAAAAATGAAAAGCCTTTCTTTTCAAGCTCGGTTAAAATCTTATCAAGGCTTTCGGCGGTATGTACGGTATCGTTATGGAAAAGGAGAATATCGCCTGATTTGGTTTTTGGGATAATCCTTTCGAGCATCTGCTCGCAAGTTAGTCCTCGCCAATCCAAACTGTCACCGTTAGACACAAAAGGAAAAATGCTATAAATGGCTTTATAAAGGCAAATGCAAAATATGGTAAAAGTGGACTTGATTTTCGTTAAATGGTATGTGCAATATAATAAAAGGCGAACAAATGTTTTTAAAAACAAAAAGCACATTAGAGAACTACGGCAATAGTTTTCTAATGTACTAAATTGCGGATATGCAAAAGCAAATCCTAACCCTATTTGTATTTTAGCATATCCGTAAATTAAAAGCAAGAAAAATTTAATTTATGGAGGTTGAAAAATGGAAAATCGATGTCAGAGATGTAACCGTAAACTATCTGACCCAAACGCCCAATACGGATGGAAATGTGCAGAAATATTGGGAATATCAGATAAACTTTTAAATATGGATGCAGATACTTTTCGAAAAATTGCAGACGGAGTTATGAAAGCAGAAAGGCTTTTTGGAGAAAGTAACATTAAATTTACAGATGAGCGACGGGAAAACCTGTACTCTGCATTTGCAAAAATGTCATTGTGGGAGGGTATAGATGAAAGAAAGGTAAAGCAGGCAAGAGAAGAAATATATTCGATAGTAAATGGAGTAAAAACAAAAACTGTTGAATTTGCCAAAACGCTTGGTGAATACTATAAAGCTAACATAAAGGATACTCCAATACATAACGTGTTAAATGTTGCAAATGATGCCACTTGGAAAGCAGGCACTTTGGCTCTGGAATTGGCAGGGTATCACTTATCAAGTGATTTAATGAAATTAGCAGCAAGCGGAAGCGGGAATAAGTATGTAGCAAAAGAAGGAAGCTATGCATCAGAGTTATTAAAAAATGATAAAGGGTTAAATGATTTTATAAAAAGTAAGATTGAGGAATATGCAAAAAAGTACAAGAGTCCGATTCTTTCAATCCCCACAGTATCATATATAATTCCTCTTGGTAATGGCGATTTGGGTGCTTCATTGCATAAAATTGATATTGATATTGACGCAAGAAGAGGAAGAGATGGAAAGTGGAATGCAATGGTGAAGGTGAGCGATGACTTTGATTTTACAGAATTTAAAAACCCGTTTAAGGAGGACTCATTCAAAGAAGGCTTTTTGTGGTTTGCAAATGATATAGCAACTATAAGTTCAGAAATGGGACTTTTAGACGAGGTCGGGGTAGATATAACTTATTCTAAAAAATATTAAAGGAGAAAGCGATATGAAAAAACTGGTTGTTTTATTAGTTATAGTATCAATGTTTTTAGGGGCTTGCGGAGATGGCCTTGAATATGGGGCTTGGAAGGATACAAAGGCAGCTTTCGG
>JAZRFC010000023.1:0-4846 GCA_045661145.1 Clostridia bacterium
AATTAGGGAAGACTATAACGAGAGGATGAGAGAAAATGAGAAAGAAACTGATTTTACTGGCACTCATTGTTGCTATGACTGTTGTGCTTTGTTCCTGCGCAAAAGAGAATACTCTTTCTGTTGAAGAGGACATTATCCGTGTTAAAATAGATGAAAGCCGTACTATAAAGGTAACACAAACAATTGAGGAACAGCTTTCCTGGACATCTGGGGATTCTTCAATTGTAACAGTTTCTCCCGAGGGAACAGTTACAGGTATCGGTGCAGGAATAACCACTGTTACCGCCCGTACCGAGGATAAGTATGTACATATCGGCGTGATAGTAGAGGGTGATGAAGGCTACTTTACAAATACAGGAGAATTTATTCCCGTTTTTGACGGAACCTCCAATATTACAGAGATTGTCGTAGGTGTCAAGGGCGGAAACAAGAACGACGTTACGGTGAGAGTGGGCGACAGCCACCAGCTTAAAGCGTACACAACCCCCTCCGATTCAACCGACCTCATCGTGTGGCAGAGTGCGGACAGCTCCATTGTCCGTGTGGATGCAGAGGGTAAGGTGCAGATTATTCAAAAGGGTGTTACAACAGTTACCGCATATGCGCCCAACGGCGTCAGCGGAAAGATTATTTTACGCTGTAAATAAGGGAAACTATATATAGTATGTCCCTTGAAATCAGGACACAAATTAGAAAAATAAAAAAGATTTGTATACAAATTATACAAAACACAATGATATAATTTGTAAGAAATTCAGCGATAAAAAACGAAAAAAACACTTGAAATTTTATCCTGAATAGAGTATACTTTTATTGTATAAATACTATGGTAGGAGTTTCTCTATCCACGGTACATAATTTTGTGATTTAATTTAATTTAATATTTAAAAGGAGGAAAACGACAATGAAAAAATTCATGAAGGCTATTGCTTTCGTAACAGTTATGTGTATGGCTCTTTCTACTGTTGCATTTGCTGCAGGTACTGTATCTACAACTACTGCACCAGAGAAGATATTTAATGTAAATGTTACAGAAGCAGGCGCAAACGCGCAGGTTGCACTTATGGTTGTAGCAGAAGGTGATACTGATTTTAACAAGCCCCTTTACATTAATCAGCAGGCTGCTGATGCAAGTGGCAACACTACATTTAGAGCTGTTCTTACAAATGCTACTGTAGATGCAGTTGATGTTTATGTAGGTTATGCTACTAACGTTCTTGATGAGAATGGAAAGGCTCCCAAGGTTGGTACTGTTACACTTAAAGAAGCTATCACAGAGGTTACTGTTTCCAGATTTACCACAAAGATTCTTCAGGGAACTAATAATCTTGTGGCTCAGGAACAGACAGGTGCTGGTGTTGCTGTTGAGTTTGATGTAGTAGCTCCCGATGGTGTTTATGCAACAAATATGTATTGGGCTATCAGATATACTGATCCTGCTAAGCCTGAAGAAGGTCAGAAGGTTAGATATTCCGATAAGTACGATGTAAGCGACTACGGTATCGGTGTAGCTCTTAAGTCTGGTGTTCAGCTTGGTCTTGCATTCCTTAACGGTTCTAAGCTTAACGACATTAATCCCGTTACTATTGACTCAGTTGATGTAATTTTCTTGTTTACAGATGGTGAAGAGTATCTCTCAAACCCTGACGACATAGCTAACAAAGTAACTAACAAAGCTAACTAATTAATCAGGAGGTAATTAATGATGAAAAAGTATAATAAACCCGAAATCGTTACATTAGCTCTTGATGTAGTTGATGTAATCGAAACAAGTGCTGAAGATCTTGCAGAGCAGGCTCTTCAGGATGAACTTGGTAGAGATGCAAAAATCACAAAGATTGAGAAGCAGATAACTGCAATGAATGAAGATTGGTCTTGGTAATCATCGATTATATTGCTTAATTAGGCTAATGTATAAAAAGAACGCGGAAACTTCCGCGTTCTTTTTGTGTTGTACAAAAAATACGCTATGCAAATTGCATAGCGTATTTTAAACAAGAATATGCGGTGAGTACCGCGCGAGCGAAAGCCCTTATATCGAAAGAGAATGTTTTGCAAGCAAAACTTCTCTTTCGAAAGGATGACATTGTCATCCGCTTTACTCGTAGATGGGGAACTTTTCGCAAAGGGCGATAACTTCCTTTGTAATCTGCTCCTTGTTTGCTTCAAAATCTGTTGCCACAAGCTTGAGCCACTTTGCAATTTTCTTCATTTCCTCTTCCTTAAATCCTCTTGATGTTACTGCAGGAGCACCAACTCTGATACCGCTTGTAACGAAAGGACTCTGCTTATCGTTGGGGATAGCATTCTTGTTTACAGTAATGTGAACCTCGTCAAGACGATGCTCCATTTCCTTACCTGTAATGTCAAAGGGGCAAAGGTCAATAAGCATAAGGTGATTGTCTGTATCATCAGAAACTACGTTGAAGCCTTCTTCCTTAAGTGCTTCGCAAAGAACTTTTGCATTCTTTACAATCTGTGCCTGATATTCCTTAAACTCGTCTGTAAGTGCTTCACCGAAAGCAACTGCCTTAGCCGCAATAATATGCATCAAAGGGCCGCCCTGTGTTCCGGGGAATACTGCCTTGTCAATCTGCTTTGCATACTGCTCCTTGCAAAGGATAAGACCGCCACGGGGACCGCGGAGTGTCTTGTGTGTAGTTGTTGTAACCACATCTGCATAGGGAACAGGGCTGGGATGAAGCCCTGCTGCAACAAGACCTGCAATGTGTGCCATATCCACCATCAAAATTGCACCAACCTCGTCAGCAACCTCTCTGAATTTAGCAAAGTCAATTGTTCTGGAATATGCACTTGCACCTGCTACGATAAGCTTGGGCTTGCACTCAAGAGCGATTTCACGCATCTTGTCGTAATCAATCATGCCTGTTTCATCATCAACACCGTAGGGAACGATGTTGAAGTACTTACCGCTGATATTTACGGGAGAACCGTGGGAAAGGTGTCCGCCGTGTGCAAGATTCATACCCATAACGGTATCACCGGGCTGAAGGAATGCAAAGAATACTGCAAGGTTTGCATTAGCACCGCTGTGGGGCTGAACATTGGCGTGTTCTGCGCCAAAGAGCTTCTTAGCTCTTTCAATAGCTATTGTTTCAACTTCATCTACATGGATACATCCGCCGTAGTAACGCTTGCCGCTGTAACCCTCTGCATACTTGTTTGTAAGAACTGTTCCGGCTGCAAGAAGTACTGCCTTGGAAACAATGTTCTCAGATGCTATAAGCTCAATATTGTGCTGCTGACGGGAAAGCTCTCTTCCGCAAGCGGCAGAAACTTCACTGTCAAAGCTTGAGAGTTCTTCAAAAAAATTCATATTCACATTTCTCCTTTGAATAAATTGAAAACAAATATCTTCGTAATTATATTATATAATAAAAGAAAATTTATTTCAATAGTAACAATAAAAAACTCTCCGAAATTTCGGAGAGTTTTTTGAAAGAATAAATCTTTTTTATTTAACCATTGAAGCAACTTCATCTGCGAAGTTTTCTTCTTTCTTTTCAAGACCTTCGCCCTTTTCGAAACGAACGAAGTTTATAAGCTTAACACCCTTGGATTCAAGGTACTTACCAACCTTCTGGTCATTGTCCTTAACGAACTCCTGCTGAAGAAGACAGTTCTGTTCGTAGAACTTGTTAATCTTACCGCCCATCATCTTTTCGATGATTGCATCGGGCTTGGAAGCATTCTTGGGGTCTTCCTTAATCTGTGCCATAAGGATACCCTTTTCCTTTTCAAGGTCTTCCTGAGGAACAGTTTCCTGAGAAAGGTAAAGAGGATTGATAGCTGCAATCTGCATTGCTGCATCTCTTGCTGCTTCGTAAGCTGCTTCGTCAGCAAGGCTGCCTTCAGCTTCTACAAGAACACCGATTCTGCCGCCGCCATGTGTATAGGAGCAAACATTACCCTCGATTCTTGCGAATCTTCTGATGTTCATATTTTCGCCAATCTTAGCGATAAGAGCTGTAAGAGCATCACCTACTGTACCTTCAGCACCATAAGGAAGAGCCTTAAGTGCATCTACATCTGCAGGGTTCTTCTCAACAACAACCTTTGCAACTGCTTCAACAAATGCCTGGAACTCATCGTTCTTAGCAACGAAGTCTGTTTCGGAGTTAACTTCTACAAGAACACCGATTTTCTTATCGTCTGTAAGGTATGCCTTAACAATACCCTCGGATGCGATTCTGCCGGACTTCTTAGCTGCTGTAGCAAGTCCCTTTTCACGGAGAAAGTCAATAGCTTTTTCCATGTCGCCGTTTGTTTCGGAAAGAGCCTTTTTACAGTCCATCATACCGCAACCGGTTTTTTCTCTTAATTCTTTAACGTCCTGAGCTGTGAAATTCATATTAATAACATTCCTTTCGTACAGAATATTGATTATTCAAGTGTAATATCGATTTCTTCCTCTTCAGCAGGAGCTACGGATGTACCCTCTCTGCCTTCGATAACAGCGTTAGCAATTGTAGAAACTACAAGCTTTACTGCACGGATAGCATCGTCGTTACCGGGGATAACGTAGTCAACATCCTCGGGATCGCAGTTTGTATCAACGATAGCAACGATCGGAATATTGAGCTTCTTCGCTTCAGCGATAGCAATTCTTTCTTTTCTGGGGTCAACGATGAAGATTGCTGCAGGAGCCTTCTTCATTTCCTTGATACCGCCAAGGTACTTTTCAAGCTTTTCCATTTCGCCCTTAAGACCGATAACTTCTTTCTTGGGGAGAAGGTCGAATGTGCCGTCTTCTTCCATCTTGTGAAGCTGAGAGAGTCTTTCGATTCTCTTCTTGATTGTCTTGAAGTTTGTAAGCATACCGCCA
>JAZRFC010000024.1:0-10194 GCA_045661145.1 Clostridia bacterium
AGACCTGTTCCGCCTGTTTCACGGGCACGGGCTTTATCTACCCTGTAGAACCTGTCAAAAATCTTGTAAACTTCATCAGATGCGATTCCTATTCCTGTATCGGATATTTCTATTATTATATTATTTTCATTCTTGGAAAGATTCATTGTTATCTTTCCGTTTTCTTTTGTATATTTTATGCTGTTATCCAGAATATTATAAATTGCCTCCCACATCCTATCCCGTTCTATTTTTGAATAAACGGTCAGTTCAGGATTATATTCCAATTCAATATGCTTCTGCTCTGCCAACGGGCGAAGTGCCTTGGTTATATTTGCACATAACTCCGTAAGGTCGGCAACCTGAAATTCCATCTTGGCGACATTTGCGGAGCTATCCATACGGGTTAGTGTCAGAAGCTTTTCCACAATTCTTGTAAGACGGTCTACTTGAACATTCATATCAGTCAGAAACTCGTCAACCATTTCCCTTGGTGCATCAGGGGTATTTAAAAGAGAGTCTGAGATAAGCTTGATAGAGCTTAAAGGGGTCTTAAGCTCGTGAGATGCATTTGAAACAAATTCCTGTCTCTTTTCCTCTTGCTTTTGAATCTGCTCGGTCATTTTATTGAAAGAATCAATAAGCTTTCCCATCTCACCGCCGGTTGTTTTCTCGATGATAACATAATCCTCTTCTTCGTCTGCCGCTTTAGATAGCTTTTCTGTAATGTCACGGATAGGATTTGTTATGATTCCCGACATAATAAAGCTAACCATAGATATAAGAATGCTGACAAAAATAATAAGCATTATCATAGTAACATTGACCTGATTTATGAAATCAGCCGCATCCGATGCCAATGCCTGATAATATATAACGCCGGTTACGGATTTATCTTTCATTATGGGAACTGCTGCTGAAATAATAAGCTCATTATCACCGTCTTTCCCTTGCTCAACACTGTTGTTACCCCCAATAGCATCAAGCACAGGAGAAAGGAACATATATTTCCCTTTCATGGTATCGTTATTTGAATCGTAGGTGACCCGACCTTCAACATCAAGCATAAGAACACGGCAATCGCTGGAAAGCTGCTGCTGTGCAAGAAGCTTATTAATGCTGTCGTTACTGAGGTCCTGATATTGGGATATATAACCTGCAATAACATTTGCCTGTGAAAGTGTACTGATTTTTTTCTGTTCCAGGGTATAATCTTTCATAGAGCCGGTTATATACACACCGATGACACCGAGGGTGAGTGCTGTTATTATTAAATAGGTAAGTACCAGCTTCCAGCGGATACTTTGCATACTTTCTTTAATTTTCTTTAAAATAGTAACCTACCCCCCACTTGGTGAGAATATATGTGGGAGCCGCTGCATCGGGCTCAATTTTTTCTCTTAAACGCCTTACATGGACATCAACTGTTCTGATGTCACCGGGGTAATCATATCCCCATACAATATCAAGAAGATTTTCTCTTGAATATACCTTTCCCGGATTTGTCACGAAAAGGTCACAAAGGTCAAATTCTTTCGCAGTAAGCTCAATAATCTTATTTCCGATTTTCACCCTGCGAAGGTTATAGTCAAGCTCAATTCCCCCTGCCGAAACTGTGGGCTTGGAAAGAGCACTGTTCTGACTTGTAACGCGCCTTAAAATAGCCTTTATTCTTGCCTTTAGTTCAAGAATGTTAAATGGCTTGGTAAGGTAATCGTCTGCACCGTATTCAAGGCCGAGAATTTTATCCATATCTTCTGTTTTTGCAGTAAGCATAATTATGGGCACAGAGGAAAACTCCCTGATTTTCTGGCACACGGTAAGTCCATCGATATTGGGAAGCATAAGGTCAAGAATGATAAGAGAGATACTCTTGTCACGGGCAAGCTTCAAGGCTTCTTCCCCATCGTAGGCAGCCTCGGTTTCGTAGCCATCCTGTTCAAGGTTGAATTTAATTCCTTTTACAAGTAATTTTTCGTCGTCTACTATCAATATTTTCATAGGATTTCTACCCCTTTTAAAAATGAATATACTTTTTTAGTATTATATCACTTTTCTTTATATATTTCAACTAAAAAATCTGTCTTTCTGCAGCTACAAACAAAAAACCAACCTCTCAACTGTTAGATTTTAGTTCTAACTTTTTGAGGGTTGGTTTATAATTCAAAAACACTTATTCTGCTGTAATTACTTCTACTCCTGCTTCTTCAAGCTTTTTCTGCCATTCGGCATCGAGAGGAGTTTCTGTTACAAAGTAATCAAGTTCTTCAAATTCGGCAAGCTTTGCAAAACCGATTCTGCCGATTTTGGTATGACCGCACACGTATATCTTTTTGCAGGAGTTTGCCATCATACATTTTTTTATAGCACATTCCTGCTCATTACTGTCAAGGACACCGCGGTCTGCGGTAACACCTCTTGAGCTAAAAAAGATTTTGTCAGCTACATATTTTTCACGTACACTGTCCTCGGCAATACTTCCCACAAAGGAGCCATTCTCACCTACCATACCGCCTGTACCGATAACTTTAATGTCTTTATTCTGTGAAAGCTCGGCAATTGAGTGAAGAGAGTTTGTGATGACAGTAATATTCTGCATCTTCTTAAGCTCCCGTGCAATAAAGTATGTTGTAGTGGAAGCATCAAGGAAAATCGTTTCACCTGGGGAAATAAGCTGTGCCGCAAGTATGGCTACCTTTTCTTTTCCCTCTACATTGATTTTTCTTCTTTTTTCCAAAGAAGGCTCATATTTATTATCATCAACGGGAACTGCACCTCCGTGTGTACGGAGAAGTTTTTCCTGTTTTTCAAGCTTTTCAAGGTCACGGCGGATAGTTTCCTCTGCCACGGAAAACTCCGCACTCAGTTTGCTTACGGAAACTGCACCGTCTTCTTTTAATTTTTCAAGGATTCGCTGCTGTCTTTCAATAGCAAACATTTCATTTTCCCCTTGTTATTTATTATTTTTTAATAATTGTCACCATATCTCCGTTGCGAAGACCTGCGCTATTGGCATCATCTGTATCAATATGCATTTCCACGTTGAAATCCTCACGAACTCTTATCTGCACATCATAAAACTTGGTTGTTTTTTCCTTGCCGTGGCAAACAACATCTACCCAATCACCATCCTGAATTTCGTGCTGTGCAGCATACTGTGGAGTCAGATGAATGTGACGGTTTGCAATTATAACACCTTCGTTAAGGTATACACTGCCCTTGGGTCCTACAATTACAATACGCTCACTTCCCTTGATGTCGCCCGAGGGACGAACGGGGGGACTTACCTTAAGAACAAAAGTATCTGTTCTTGAGATTTCTACCTGAGTATCCTTACGCACGGGACCGAGAACACGAACCTTTTCAATGGCCTTAAGAGAGGGACCTACAAGTGTTACACACTCTTCCGCCGCATATTCTCTGCCCATAAGAGTTTTCTTCTTGGTAAGCTCATAGCCTTTGCCGAAAAGAATATCAAGATGCTCACGGGAAAGGTGAATGTGACGCTGAGATACGCCAATCTTCACTTCGCCGGTGTTTGCATATTCACTTGCCGTCTTTCTGACTATGTTTTCAATTTCTTTTATATCCATAATTGATTACTCCAATCAATTTTCTACATTAAAAAACTTCATAACTTCTGCATGGGGACGTGCAATTACCTCGCAACCGTACACCTCACCGAGTTTTCTTGAAGCTGCTGAGCCTGCTTCCACAGCCGCCTTTACAGCCGCAACATTACCTGTAACGATAAATGTTACAAGTCGTCCGCCAAGTCTTTTTTCGCTGTGGATTACGTGAACCTCTGCAGCCTTAAGCATTTCGTCAAGTCCGCTGATAGCCGCTACAAGTCCCTGCACCTCAACAATACCAATTGAGCTGTATGACTTTGTAAGGTCTGCCTCGGGAGCGCGTTTTCCAAGCTTTTTGTTGAATTTGTCGCGGTTTATATCAAGAAGGTATGCCATAGGCTCTGCCTTGTCGTCGGGATGAGCGATAACGTGGGAAACTATGTATTTACCCTCTTTCTGGGCATATTCCTTACCTGCCTGAATTGCAGACTGAACAGCACTTGTATCGCCTTCAATCTTTACTTCCATTACCAAGGGTGCAGGAACATCTGCACTTATGGGACGGTTTCTGTCAAAGGCTATTACCTTTACATCGGCTGTTTTTGCACAGAGGTCTGCTACACAAACAGCAGTTGTAAAGCTATATACTTCTATCATTCCTAAAGCTTTCATTTAATCCTTATCCTCTCTTATACGATATGGAATCCGTCTACCATGACACAGCGTCTTGCACGTGTAAATGAATGTGCCGCTGTAAGACCTTCACCGGTAGGACCGGCAATTGTAAAGGTTGTATAACCCTCACCGCCTGCACCGATGCCTGCATAAGAAGGTGCATTCTTAACGAATATGGTGGTTTCAACTTCACGGGCAAATCTTGTAAGGTTATCTACATTTTTGGAATGGATGTGTGCGCTGTGACGTCTGCCTGCCTCAGCCTTTACACCGTACTCGATTGCCTGGTCAATATCGTTTACTCTTACAATGGGAAGAATGGGCATCATAAGTTCTGTCTGTACAAAGGGATGATTGAATTCTGTTTCACAGATAATGAGTCTGGGGTCAGCTTCAATACCGATTTCCTTTAAGAACTTACTTGCGTCCTTACCAACCATTTTTTTATTTATAACGAGCTTTCCGTCTTTTTCTACGAGAGCTACCTTTATAAGCTTATCTATATCGCTGCCCTTTACAAGATATGCACCGTTTTCAAGCATACTTGCAATGAGCTTATCTGCAACGGAGGAAACTACGAAGCATTCCTTTTCTGCAATACAGGGAAGATTGTTGTCGAAGCTTGCGCCTGCAACAATGTCTGCACCTGCTTTTTTAATGTCTGCTGTTTCGTCGACGATAACAGGGGGGTTACCCTCACCTGCGCCGATAGCCTTTTTACCGGAGGAAAGAAGCATCTTTACAACACCGGGACCACCGGTTGCAACGAGCATTCTTACACTCTTGGACTTAACCATTTCGTCAGAGGTTTTCATTGTGGGGTTTGCTACAGAAACAACAAGGTTTTCGGGTCCGCCTGCCTCTAAGATTGCACGGTTAACAAGGTCAACGGCTGTGTTTGAAGTAAGCTTTGCGCCGGGATGGGGATTAAATACCACCGCATTACCTGCTGCAATCATACCCATAGAATTACAGATTACTGTTTCGCTGGGATTTGTGGAGGGGGTGATACTTCCGATTATTCCGTAAGGAGCCATTTCTACCAATGTGAGTCCCCTGTCCCCTGTCCAAACCTTGGCATCAAGGTCTTCTGTACCGGGAGTTTTTTCAGCTACAAGCTGATGCTTGATAATCTTATCACTTACTCTTCCCATACCTGTTTCCTTAACACCAAGTTCTGCAAGCATCTGTGCATTATCAAGAGTATATTTACGGATTTTTTCAATCATTTTTTCACGCTGAGCAACTGTATATGACCTAAATTGCTTGTATGCAATTTCTGCCGCTTTGATTGCGTCACCCATTTCGTCAAATACGCCGAGAAGCTTTTTCTCTTTTTTGTTCTGAACACCCATTTCGCTAAGGATGCTTTCAACAATCTGACCTATGTATTTTTCATCTACCATTTTTTAGTCCTCTCCTTATCAAAGAATGTTCTTCCACAAATCCTCGGAGGGTCTGGGAATTACTACGCTGTCAAGATACATTCCGCCATCCTGACATTCCTTTTTAGCCTTTTCAATTGCCGCTGTAACGGCTGAAATACTTCCTGTAACAAGGACATAGCTTTTACCGCACATACCGCGGGCAAGTCTTACCTCGATAAGCTGTACAAGTGATGTCTTAACCGTGTTATCCGCCGCAACAACTGCCGCTGCCGCGCTGTATGTTTCAAACACGCCAAGGGCTTCAACATTGCTTACCTCAGTAGCACCGCAAATTGCAGGAAGAAGATCCTTGTGAGGATTACCAAGTACAAAGCTGTCTATAAGCTTTGCGCTGTATTTTGTTGTGCAGGAATCCACAGCCGCTTTAACCGCGCTGATTTCACCTGCAAAAATCACCATATATTTACCGGGGCAAACTGTGCTTGCCTCGATAATTTCAACATCAGCAGTCTTTACAATCACATCTGCAGCCTGCATACCTGTTGAAACAGTTGAGTATTCGACCATTCCTATTGCTTTATTCATTTAGGTATCATTTCCTTTCTGCAGAATCTATAATAATTGTGTCATCGCTGACTTTTAGTACTTTTCCGTCTACGGGCGAATGAATTGGAAGCCCGAGAGCATTTTCGGGAGCATTCGCAATTATCTCCCCTGCCTTTACCATCTGCCCTTCGGAAACTGCTGCAACTGACGGTGCGCCGATATTCTGACGGAGGGATATGTAAAGACGGTCTACCTTTACCTCTTCATCAGTAAGAAGTGAAGGATTGTTATACTTTTCAAGATCAAGCTTCTGACGAAGTCTTGAGGTTGTGAGCCTCCTCATCTTTCTTTCTGGAAGAGGATGCGCTTCTATTTTATCGGTATTTTTTATACCGTTTTTCGCGAGAGTCTGTTTTGCCGCACCGATAAGCGTTCTGGGATTAAGTCCCTGCTTGCAGGCAACCATTTCACAAAGTCCGCATTGTGAGCAGTACTGTGTATTTAAAAATGCCTGAGTATCGGTTGCGTCATCATTTTTTACGCCACGCATAAAGCGGTGGGGTTCAATGGGATAACCGAGAAGATTACGGGGGCACATATCTGTGCACATCTGACATTGACAACACGCTGACATTGTTCTGCGTTTAAGTACGCGGACATTCTGTCTGCGCTTCATTATTACGGGGTTATCCTCGGGAAGTACCAGAATTCCGTTAGTTGTTTTCTTAACGGTTTCAGAGGGTAGTGCAAGCTTTCCTGTCATGGGACCGCCGGAAAGAATCATTGTATTCTTCTCCGTCGCGCCGCCCGAAAGCTCCACAAGATATGAAAGGGGTGTTCCGATGGGAACACGATAAGTCTGCGGATTTTTTACGGCACCGCCTACAGTTACATATTTGTGTGTAACCTTTTCGCCGTTCAATGCATGGTAGATATTGAGAACGGTTTCTACATTGTAGACAATAACGCCTACATCAATGGGAAGTCCCCCTGCAGGGACTGTTCTGCCCGTAGCATCGTGGATGAGGACAATTTCGTCACCTGCAGGATAAACTTCATACAGATAATCTACCTTACCTTTTTTAAAGGGAGCAATGTCACGTTCTACCGCCTCAGCAGTAGTTTTATAGGTGCGTTTCATCGCAACGTGAAATTCCTTAGCCCCTATGCACTCACAGATTTTGTCAAGAGTGCTTATGATTTCGAAAGAGTAGCGTTTCAGAAGCTGACGGTGAAGCCTGAAAAGAGGCTCACACTCAGCACAGTTAAGGATAACTGTATCAGCCTTATCGCTGAGCTTTGCATAGGAGGGGAATCCGGCACCGCCGGCACCTGCTATACCCGAGTCTTTTATTAAACTTTTAAGCTCGTCTAACTTCATAGCCATTTCCTTTCTGAGATTATCACTTCAATGATGATACATCATCAATTATTCCGACAATTGCAGCATCGATGGGAGCAGTGTTCTGCTCAATACCGATTCTTGCCGCACTGCCGGTAGCAACAAGAACTGCTTCTCCAAGACCTGCGCCAACATTGTCAACTGCAACAATGCGCTCTTTCTTGGAGCCGAAGCCTTCAAGTGTTTCCACTATCATAAACTTGTTGCCAACAAGATTTTCGTTCTTCCGTGTTGAAACAACACTTCCGACAACTTTACCGATAAACATTTTTATTCCCCCAATTATTTAAGAGTGGGAAGAATCTTTTCAACATCGGAATGAGGACGGGGAATTACGTGAACTGCTACGAGTTCGCCGAGTCTTCCTGCATTTGCGCCGCCTGCTTCAACTGCTGCCTTTACAGCACCAACGTCACCGCGAACCATAACGCTTACAAGACCGCTACCGATCTTCTCTGTACCTACGAGTGTTACATTTGCTGCCTTGAGCATAGAGTCTGCTGCCTCGATTGCTGCTACAAGACCTCTTGTTTCAATCATACCTAATGCTTCCTGTGTCATAACTTTGACCTCCTTTTTAATTTCAGGTGCAGCTTCCTTAACTACTGATGTTTTTGTTGCGGTAGCTTTTGCGGGAGCTGCTTTTTTAGTTGTTGTTTGCTTTTTTTCAGCCATTTTGACTCACCCTTTTAATTATAATGTGGGAAGAATCTTTTCAACATCAGAGTGAGGACGGGGAATTACATGAACTGCTACGAGCTCACCAAGTCTTGATGCGCATGTGCTGCCAGCTTCAACTGCTGCCTTTACTGCACCAACGTCACCGCGAACCATAACGCTTACAAGACCGCTACCGATCTTCTCTGTACCTACGAGAGATACCTCTGCTGCCTTTACCATTGCATCTGCTGCTTCAACTGCTGCAACAAGACCTCTTGTTTCGATCATACCTAATGCTTCCTGTGCCATTTTAGTTACCTCCTAAAATATTATAAAATTAAAATTAATTACTCATTGATAATGGCAATCTTGAGACCTTCCATCTTAAGGTTTGTTTCAAGTGCCTCATTGATTTTTGAAAGCGGATAACGGTGAGTGATAAGCTTACTCATAGGGAGACCTATTCCCTTAGCACGCTTTAAGAAATCGAATGTTGTTGCATAATCACGGAGAGTGTAAACCCAAGAGCCTACTGTTGTGATTTCCTTGGAGCATATATCAAAGTGGGGATTAATCTGAGCATCTCCGCCATTGATAAAGAAACCAAGTTCACAAAGTCCGCCGCCGTTTCTTATGAACTTGTAGATGTTGCTGTGAGCAACGGGAAAACCTGTACACTGGAATGCAAAGTCTGCAAGATAACCGCCGAAAGAGTCGGAAACTGCACCTGCAAGAGCTTCGATACCCTTGTGTTCCTTGAAGTTGACTGTCTTTGTAGCACCCATCTGGAGAGCGAAATCGAGTCTCTTCTGTTCACCGTCAACTGCTGTGATATTTTCAATACCCATTGTACGTAAAACTGCAATACAGATAAGACCGATAGGTCCGCATCCCTGAACAACCACACGGCTGTTAAAACGAAGGATACCTGTTGTCTTTGCACGCTCTACTGCGTGAATGAGTACTGCACAAGGCTCGATAAGGATTCTTGAATCAAGGTCAAGGTCACTTACGTTGAATATTGTTGAGCCTTTTCTTACTACTATGTAATCGGCAAACCATCCGTTAAGATGTACATCATCATCGGGAAGGAGACCGAATACATCGGCACCGCCGACATTTTGCTTGTTAAGGTCAAACATGGTGATGTCTGGATTGTCCTTGAAAATCATACAAGTTACAACCTTATCACCTACTGAGAGAGGCTTTCCTGCACTGTCCTTCTTCACGTTCTTACCCATCTTTACGATTTCACCTGTACCCTCGTGACCGAGAACTACGGGGATAAGACCGAAAGGATCGCGCTTGTATTCATGTGCATCAGTACCGCAAACACCACAGCCTTCAACCTTTACAAGAATATCATCATCGCCAAGCTCGGGAATAGGATATTCCTGAATGTCAAAGTTTTCAAGCTTAGTAAGCATTGCTACACGGCTTGTTGCGGGAATGGGACCGGAAGAAGCTTTCTTCGCGGGAGAAGCACCGTTCATCTCACTCAGAACCTGCTGAACAATCTGCTGTATTTTTTCTGAATTGATGTCCATGTGTCTAAGTCCTTTCTATAATGAATTGGAAATTACTTACCAAGAGATTCGAGAACCTTCTTTGTAATGGCTGCTACGAGGTCGCTATCTGCAGCACCGCCACTATGAGCTGTTGCACAACCGCCGCAAGCATGACAGCTATTCTTACCACCTACGCAGATATCAGCAGGGTGCTTACCCTTAAGACCGAACTGACGACGGATTTCGTAAAGACCCTGAACCTGATCGGGAGAAAGTTCCTTAGGACCGCCGAGCTGCTTAGCATTGAAGAGAAGCTGTGCATAGAATTCGAGAGATTCCATCTTGTGATATGCAGCAAGAAGAGAATCGCTGAAAGAAAGTGCACCGTGGTTTGCAAGAAGAACAGCATCAAAATAAGGAAGATACTTTTCTACTGCATCGGGAATTTCGTTTGTAGAAGGTGT